>MHFU01000157.1:14346-16576 GCA_001804345.1 Omnitrophica bacterium RIFOXYB12_FULL_50_7 | reverse complement strand
CTCGGGGGCATTATGCCTCAGTTCCGGCGAGAAGATCAGCAGAATATTGTACAGTGCCGTGTCGATTTAACTATTAGGGGTGCACGGTACAGTACTGCGCCCCTTAATCAATATTGACGCAGGGCGAGGTCTTGTTGACACTCCACAAGATATTCCTTCTCCCCTTGTGGGAGAAGGTCAGGATGAGGGGGTATTAGAGTTTTCCCTCACCCTGCCCTCTCCCAGGAGGGAGAGGGGAAAACACGCGCAAACGCTCGATGTCAGCAGAACCTAGTTAGGGTTGGCTGAAAGAGGCCGATAAGGTAGAAGCGGTTTCTGATGCCTGGATCGAGTAAAAACAGAGGGCCACGATGAGTACCAGCGATTTCGAAGGAAAACTTTTCGCGTTTCTTTGCTTTGGTTTTGTGCTGGGTATCCTGGGATTTTTCCGGGGATTCCAGCTACGTAAGAAAAAGAAATTGATTGAAGATATACCCACTTCGACCGTTCGTGCTCTGGCCTTAGGGTTGGCGGAGGCCCAAGGGACAGCCCGCGATCTCGGGAAACCTTTGATTAGCCACTTTTCCAGGACCTCGTGTGTTTTTTTTCATTATAAAGTTGAGGAATACAGGAGTTCCGGGAAAAGCGGGCGGTGGGTGACGATTGCGGAACACACGAGTCCGGAATATTTCTATCTGGAGGATAAGACGGGCCGTGTACTCATTTGTCCGAAAGGGGCCGAACTCCATGTTCATACGGACCGTAAATACAGCAATGGGTTAGGTGCGAAAGACAAGGATCTGTTTCTGGCGCAACTGGACGCTTTGGGGATCAAAACGGACGGTTTTTTGGGTTTTGGAAAACAGCTTCGAGGGGAAGAAGCCTATATCGTTCCGGGGGATGAGCTTTACGTGATCGGGACGGTTCAGCCCAATCCTTTGATCAAGGGGTCCGAGAAGGGTTCCGAGAATATTTGCATCGCGGCTCAGCCCGGTTCGTTTTTTCTACTCTCGAGTGAAAGCGAAAAACATATCCTGGGTGAATTCAGCGGCATGATGTTTCTTTTTCTTTATGGCGGGCCGATCCTGACAGTGGTTTGTCTTTTCTTTCTCATCGCTCATTTTTTCAAACTGATGTTTTAAAAAGGGGCAGTTCCCAGATCAATAACGAAGGAGGAAACTATGGAATGGGTGGTTTTAGCAGCAGTGATTTTTGTGGTGGTCGGAGTGGTGGGGTATTTTATCGGGATCTACAACGGTCTGATCATGGTCAAGAACAACATCGATAAGGCGTGGGCGAATATCGATGTGCTTCTGAAACAGCGGCATGATGAGTTGCCGAAGCTGATCGAGACCTGCAAAGGTTATATGAAATACGAGCAATCCGTGCTCGAGAAGGTCACGCAGGCGCGGACGGCTTTTATGAACGCGACCTCGATCGAGGACAAAACCAAGGCGGAGAATCAGCTCACCGCGGGGCTCAAAACGCTTTTTGCGGTCTCCGAGAACTACCCGGATCTGAAAGCGAACGCGAGTTTCCTTCAGCTTCAGGGCCGCATTTCAGGACTTGAAAACGAGATCGCGGATCGGCGGGAATTTTTTAATGAAAGCGTGAATATTTATAATATCCGGATCCAGCAATTTCCGGATGCGATCCTGGCGAATTCGTTGAAGTACACGCGTTGTTCGATGCTCGAGATCCCGGCGGAAGAAAAGACGGATGTCAAAATTCAGTTCTGAGGCGCTGGGAAATAATGCGAGTGCTTGTCTGATAGATTTTGGAGTATAGAAAAAACACCGTTAGGGATTCGATATCGGGAAACTTTCGAGGAGAAAAGGAAATGAAAAAGACGGTCGGGATATTCATGGCGGTTGTTTTTTGCAGCACGTTGCTTGGTACGGTGAACCTCTATGCGGAAGAGAGTTCCGATGCTGTGGGGACGGATTTGAAGGACGAACTGACAGCGGATAAACAAGCAGTCGTAGAGCAAAAAGATACCATGAAGGCAAACGCTCAAGCGGCTCACGCTGAAGAAAAAAACCTCCGTGCCCAGATCAAAGAAGCAAAGCTAGCGGGAGATAAAGAAAAAGTCAAAGAGTTACGAGCGCAGCTTAAGGCGGTGCATCAGGAAAATGTTCAAAAAATGAAAGAGGACAAGAAATCGGTACAGGTTGCCAAAAAAGAGGTGAGAAAAGACAAGAAACAGCTCCACCAAGAACGAAAGGCGGTTCGTACGGAGCGGCGGGTTCAA
>MHFU01000157.1:0-14331 GCA_001804345.1 Omnitrophica bacterium RIFOXYB12_FULL_50_7 | reverse complement strand
AAAGAGTTTTTGGAAAAAGGGTTGGGCTGATTTCTGGGGGTCTGGCTCCATTTTGTTATTTTCCGAAATGGTGCCTGACCCCTTTTGTTTCCTCAGCCCACCTCTTTTTTTTAGAGGATGAAGTGCAGTAGGGAAAGCGCGGCGATCACCCACATGGCGGGCTGGATCTCACGGAATTTCAATCGCACGGTCTTGAAGATCACGTAGCTCAGGAACCCGAACGCGAGTCCGGCCGCGATCGAGTAGCTGAGGGCGATCATCACAATGATCACGAATGCCGGGAAGCCTTCCTCGATATTTGAAAGATCGATCTCTTTTATTTCCTTCATCATGAAAAATCCCACAAGGATGAGCGCCGGAGCCGTGGCATAAACCGGAACGATCGCGATCACGGGAATGAACAGCATCCCCAAAAGGAAGAGGCCGGCCGTGACGATCGAGGTAAGACCCGTCCGTCCTCCTTCTCCGATGCCGGTCGCGGATTCAATATAGGCCGTGGTGGTGGAAGTTCCGAAGACCGCGCCGAGCATGGACGCGAGCGCGTCCAGAGAAAGCAGACGATTCAGGCCCCGGATATTTCCTTTTTCGTCCGTCAATTTCGCCTGATGGCAGCAGGCGACGAGTGATCCAATGCTGTCAAAAAGGTCCATGAACATGAGGGCGAAGATAGAACCGAGGAAGCCCCATTTGAGTGCGCCCAGGATATCGAGTTGAAACGCGATAGGGGAGAGCTTGACGTCGAGAGAGAACCAGGCCCCAGGCCACGCGATCTTTCCCATGCAGAGCGCGGCCAGGGTTGCTGCGAGGATGCCGAGGATCATAGCGCCTTTGATTTTCTTCATTTCAAGTGTGACCATAACGAGAAAACCCGCGAGTCCGATCAGGACCGTGGACGTGATGGGGGCGGCCGAGACCAGCGTGGCCTCATTTTTTTGGATGATCCCGAGATTTATGAGTCCGATGAAGGTAATGAAAAGGCCGATCCCGACAGACATTGCTGAGATAAGAGATCTCGGGATCGCGTCCACAATCTTCCGGCGGAGGCCAACGAGCGTCAGAATAAAAAAGAAAAGTCCCGAGATAAAAACGATCCCGAGCGCGGTCTGCCAGTTTACTTTCTCCGTCAGCACCAGGGAGTAGGCGAAAAAGGCGTTCAGTCCCATGCCGGGCGCCATCGCGATCGGGGCATTCGCGAAAAGACCGGTCATTAGGGTGGCGAGGGCCGTCACGAGGCAGGTGACTGTGATCAGCGCGGTTTTGTCCATGCCCGTTGTTGCGAGAATGTTGGGATTGACGAAAATGATATAGGCCATCGCGAGGAACGTGGTGGCGCCCGCGATGACTTCGGTACCGGGCGTTGTGCCACGTTCACTGAATTTGAAGAATTTGTTGAGCATAGCGTATCCCTTTACGGCGGGTATTTGAAATTTGAGATTTGAATTTTTTTCCTACGATCTAATCATGATCAGAAGCATTTTGAAAGGTTCCACGGCTTTAAGAGAGTGGGGGATGCCCGCGGGCATGATGATCATCTCGCCCTCTTTCAGTTTGTAGGGTTTTCCATCGATCGTGATCGTTGCTTTTCCGTCGAGAATGAGAACCGATGCATCATAAGGCGCCGTGTGTTCGCTGAGACCCTCCCCCTTATCAAAGGCGAACAGTGTGAGTGTCCCTGCCTTTTTGTTCAGCAGTTGCTTGCTGACGACGGAATTCTTCCGGTAATCTATCAGCGAGACGAGTTGCAAAGTCTTTTTGTTCGGTTCATTCAAGGACATGAAATTTCCTCGGTTGTGTTGCTCATGGGCCACCTCTCGAGTGCGTATTATATCGTTGAGCTCGTTGTTTACGAGAGAGTTTTTTTTGGTGTACAATACGAACGGAGGGTCCGATGGCACAAGCAGCGCAGAACGTACGCAAGCCCGTGGTCGCGGGACAGTTCTATCCCGAAGAACCGGAACTCCTCAAAAATCAGATTCGGGAATTCTTGGCTGCAGCCAAGGGTGTTCCTGCCCCGGAGGTTCGAGCTTTGATCGTTCCGCACGCAGGTTATGATTATTCGGGGCAGGTTGCGGCCGGGGCCTACAAATTAGTCGAGGGGCGAAGATTCGACAGCGTTATCATCATTGCTTTTTTGCATCGCGTGTTCTTGCAAGGCGTGCTCGTGGACGATGTCGCCGCTTATGAAACGCCGTTTGGCCGCGTTCCCGTGGATCGTGAGCTTGTCCAGGAGATCCAGAAGTTCCATCCCCTTTTTCGGGATGCGATACCGGGCCGTCTCGAAGAACATTCTTTGGAAGTTCAGATCCCATTCCTTCAAGAAACGATCCCAGGTCTTAAGATCGTTCCCATCTATATCGGCGATCAGAACATCACAAATATTACAATCCTCGCGGATGCTTTGGCAGGGATTCTCGCGGATCGAAACATGCTTGTAGTGGCGACGACAGACCTTTCCCATTTTCATTCTTATGAAACAGCATCCGGAATGGACAAAGCCTTGATCGCTTTGTTCGAAAAAGGGAACGCCGAGGCGATCTATGATGCATACGCCAAGGGGGAAGCTGAGGCTTGTGGCATAGGGCCTGTCCTGACCTCGATCTTGCTAGCTAGAAAAATGAAATGGTCTGGTCCTCGTCTCGTTCGGTATGCAAATTCGGGAGATGTGACCGGGGACCGAAGTTCGGTGGTGGGTTATGCGGCCATGTCTTTCAAACAACAGTGATAAGTGGTAAGTTGTAGCAGTAAGTTTTTTAAAACTTATCATTTAACACTTCTAACTCTGGAATCGAGCCGTGCTCAATACAGCTGAACAGAAAACAATTCTTGTTTATGCGCGGGAACTTTTGAAGGCGCGTTTGACGGATGGTCCCGAGCCTGAGCTCAAACTTAGCCGTGAAGTTATGGAACAAAAATGCGGGATCTTTGTCACGCTCAAGCACCAGGGCCGCTTACGGGGTTGTATCGGACATATCCTGGGAGATGAATCTCTTAGGAAAAGTATTCACACTATGACTCTTGCCGCAGCGTTCGAGGATCCGCGGTTCCCGCCGCTCGCTTTAAACGAGCTTAAAGATCTTAAGATCCACATCTCGCTTCTTACGAAACCTGTATCGGTAAAAAGTTACAAGGATATCCGGACCGGCACGGACGGCATTATTGTGAGCCGAGGATGGAAAAAAGGAGTTTATCTTCCCGAAGTCGCGACGGAGACCCGGTGGGACGCCAAAACTTTTTTTCAGAGTTGTGCGTTGGAGAAGGCGGGGCTTATGGAGCAGGAACTTCCGGATGCCACGATCGAGGTTTTTCAGACAGAGGGGTTTGGGGACTGAAAAGAGTGTTCAAAAAAATTGAAAAAAGAGTCAAAGTGGCCGATACTATGGAATGAAATGAACTGCTTTTGATGAAAAAAGGAGAATCCAAAATGAAAAGGTTTGCTTTGTTTCTCGCCATCGCGTTGATGCTTTTAAGCGTCCACGCTGAGGCCTCTGTTGTAGAAAAAATGAATTCCAATAAAGCGCTCACCAAGTTCAGCCGCGGGGTGACGAATGTGACGACCAGCCCGGGAGAATTCGTGACCCAAATACCCACCGCGATGGAGCAAAGCCCGGATTATCTTACGGGGTTCATCATGAGCGTTGGGCGGGGGATCGGATACACGCTTCTGCGGGCCGGAGCCGGGATTTATGACATAGCGACCTGTCCTTTTCCGGGCCCGACCAACTATAAGCCTACCATCAAGCCTGAGACCATTTTTGAAAAAGCGGCCGAAACAACCATAAGCCAGACCCTTCCCTAGTATCGTGTTACCGTTGATTTTAAGGGTTCACGGTTCCTGGAATTCTGACCTCCGTCTGTAACCTCGGGCGGGGGTCTTTTTTTGTCCTTACTCCATTTTCGTGCTATTCTTGTTCGCTGGAGATCCCAATGATTTTGATGGTTTCAATACCTATCAAGGGAGGTGCCGTATGAAAACGCACACCGAATATCTCTCGTTCGAGACACGGAAGAAACGCGACTACATTAACATCACGCCGCAAGTCGAAGCCGCAGTCCTGAAGAGCGGTGTCAAAGAAGGCCTTTGTCTCGTCAATCCCATGCATATCACTGCAAGCGTTTATATCAATGATGACGAGCCGGGCCTCGTCCAGGACTTCGATGATTTTCTCGAGCGTGTAGCGCCGTATGATCTTAAAGGATATCGCCATCACCGAACGGGTGAGGATAACGGCGACTCCCATGTGAAACGCCAGCTTTTTGGTCGCGAGGTTGTGGTGGCTATTACGAAGGGCAGACTCGACTTCGGGACCTGGGAGCGCATTTTCTACGCCGAGTTCGACGGCTGTCGCCCGAAGCGCGTGATCGTCAAGATCATTGGAGAGTAGCGAAAAGCTCAATACCAAGGGCCGAGTGAACTTTTTCAAAATGGAGCACACTTTTTTGACTGGGTTGTTCGGTTAAGGCAACGATGCCCGTTTCGTCTTCCGGTTTTTTACCCCCGCCTTTACCGATACGGGCTTCGTAACCGTTGCCGTTTCCGAACATCAAGGACGAGCAGGCGGCCAGACCCCTATTTTGAAGAGGTTCAATTCTAAGCAAGGATTTTAAATGGCACATACCTATCGCGATAATTCGAAAAAACGGAGAAAAAAAATTCACGCGCCGCTTCCTCCCAGGATCGAGAAAAAAGAAGAACGCAGGATCTGGGTCGGCGATGAGGCCGTCATCGAAAAACATTTCCTCCATCTGACGCGTCTCCTTCGCGACGAAGAGCGTGAAGAGCAGAACCGTTTCAAGACGGACTTCCTGGACCAGAAACCCGAAGTCCGTGAAAAAAAAGGCAAGGCCATTTTCCGTCTTGATCTTCTCGAGACCCATTACAATCCTTCCGGCCAGAAACTTCTCACCTTCGCGCTCCAGAACGGACGTCCGTTGCCGCGCTATTCCCTGAATGCCGGCGATGTGGTCTCGCTCTCCGGTTTTCTGACGCCTCCGGAAGAATGCCCCGTCGGCACGGTTTATGAAAAGGACCGGTTCAGGATCACGGTTGCCTTTAGCGGCAGGATCCCGGGCTGGGTCGAGAGCGAAAAGAGTTACCAGCTCAGTCTTTCCGAGAACCGCACCACGTATCAGCGCATGTATGAAGCATTACAAATGACGCGCACTGCAGAGCATTCCAGGGTCGCTTGGCTCAGGGATATCAGTTTGGGGCTCAAGAAACCGCGTCTGGGCGATCCCGTTCCCGCGGAGATATCCCAAAGTTTTGATCCGACGCTCAATGAAGATCAGAAGAGGGCCGTTGCGATGGCGCTTGAGGCCGAAGATATTCTTCTCATCCACGGGCCCCCGGGGACAGGCAAAACGCGTGTGCTGACCGAGATTCTTTATCAGGCTTTTCTGAAAGGCCAGACCGCTCTGGTCTCAGCGCCGAGCAATGCCGCGTGTGATCATCTGGTGGAGTGTCTCGTAAAACGGAAGATTCCCGTGACACGGTTGGGGCACCCTGCGCGTATTACCGAACGGATTCGTGAGCATACCTTGAGCTATAAACTCGTCGCGCATCCCTACGCGAAAATGATCGATGCGCATGAAGCGCAGCTCGAGCAGTTTGCCCGTCAAAAGGAGAGGCGGCAAGACCGGCGCGTCATGTCCTGGGAAGAACGCAACGAAATGCGCGATGAGGTGCATAGATTGCGCGACGATATCCGCGATCTCAAGACACAGATCTTCAAACAAGTCTGGAATGCAACGGACGTGGTGGTGGCCACGCACACGGTCTGTGGCGATCCCTTGATTCGTGCCAAGGCTTTTGATTGGGTGATCCTGGATGAAGCGACACAGGGGATCGAGCCCGCGACCTGGATTCCAATGCGTCATGGGGGCAAGGTCATTTTGGCGGGGGACCATTGTCAGCTTCCACCGACGGTCTTCCGGTCGCGACCGGGCGAGCGGGGATTAGGTTTTACGCTCTTTGAACGGTTGCATGAGGTTCTGGATGCGAAGTCCAAGGTGCGGCTCGAGCGGCAATATCGGATGCATGAAAATATCATGGATTTTTCATCCCGGAAATTTTACGATAGCGCGCTTGTGGCGGATCCGTCGGTTGCAAAGCACCTCCTGAAAGATCTTTCGGATGTGAAAACGGAAGGGCTTGATGAGACTCCTGTTGTTTTTCTGGACACCGCAGGGCTCGGATATGAAGAAGAGATCGAAGAAGGGACCGAAAGCCGCTACAATTCGCAGGAGGCAAGGCTTGTGGTGACGGAGTTAAATCGCCTGATTAAAGCAGGCGTATCACCGGAAGAGATCGCGATCATCAGTCCTTACAGTGCCCAGGTAAAACTTTTGACCGGAATGATCGTGGGTGATAAAGGCGACCCGGGCGATTTAGCAGCGCTTGAGATCGATAGCGTGGACGCATTTCAGGGCCGGGAAAAGGAAGCGGTGATCCTTTCGCTTGTGCGGTCAAACCGCGAAGGACAGCTTGGATTTTTGACGGATACGCGGCGCATGAATGTCGCCATGACGCGCGCCAAACGCAAGCTCATCATGATCGGGGACAGCGCGACGCTTTCGAACCACGCATTTTTTGAAGATCTGCTCCGCTATGTGGAGTCCGTGCAGGGTTACCGCAGCGCGTGGGAACAATAGGGGATAGTGAGTAGGGTATAGGGAATAGGAGAGCGCTGTAAAATAAAATAGTTTGTTCTATCCCCTAAACCCTATCCCCTTTAAAATGTTGTTAGGCTGAGAAAATTTTACAGAGTCTACGTAAGGGGAAAAACGGAGGGAGTAAATCCATGCAATGTCCGCTGAGCAGTTGTTGTATGTCCCCCAAATTCGTTTTTCTCGGGATCGGTTGTTTGGGTTTTGCCTTAGGCCTTTTGTCGGTGGTTTGGCCCCAGAGGTCGATCGGTCTTTATCAATGGATGATGGAGCGCTTTAACTGGAAAGTGGTTCCGATCGATCTGCCGCGCGAAGTCCGGAACACCCGGGTTCTCGGAGTCGCTCTGGCAGCGTTAAGCCTCGCCATTTTTTACATAGCGTTTGTCCGCTTCTAAGGATGCCTGTGCTGAACGCTTTGCTTTCACTTTTTTTCTGGGTGGCTTGCGTGACCCTCCTGGCCATTCTCTATCTTGTCATGCTTGTCCTTCTGGTTTTCACTTTTCCTTTTGATAAACAACGGAAACTCTTGCACCGCCAATGTTTTTGGTGGTCAAGCGGTATCATCGGCCTGAGTCCCTACTGGAAAGTGAAAGTGAACGGTCTTGAGAATGCGGATCCGAAACGCACTTATGTGATCGTGGCCAATCACCAGAGTTTGGCGGACATTGTGGTTTTGTATCAGCTCCGCTTGCAATTCAAGTGGGTGGCGAAGGAAAGCCTTTTCAGTATTCCTTTTTTGGGTTGGTGCCTGGGACTTTGCAAGCATATCGGTTTGAAGCGTAACGACCGAGTCAGCATCCGCGATGTTTACCGCGAAGCGATTCAGTATCTTCGCTCGGGGATGTCCGTTCTGTTTTTCCCGGAGGGGACTCGCAGTGAGACCGAGGAGATGAACCCTTTTCAAACCGGGGCTTTTAAACTCGCCATTTCTGAAAAAATTCCGATCCTGCCGGTTGTCATCAGCGGAGCGAGGAACGCGATCCCAAAAGGGGACTGGGTCATGAAGTCCAAGGTTTTTTGCAACCTGACCGTTCTCGCGCCCATCGAGACGTCCCATCTGGAGCACAGTGATTTCTCAAAACTGAGTGAAACGGTTCGTTCCCGCATCGCCGAGAAACTGACCCCACCCTTATCCTGAAGCACTTCATGAAATGGAGCTTCGCCCCGTTTTTTTTGGCCCTGTTTCTGAGGCCTCGCCTTGAGTGAGGCTCGTCCGACTTTGCTGTGACGTCCAGTCTCTGAGGTGGGGCGCCGGTCTGTTTTGCAGGATATAGCAAGCTATAGCAGGGGGTCCTTTTTATGAGGTTTCCTTGTACCGCCAATTTGACAGATATCGGAGTGTGTGCGATTCTTCTTTTTAAGCTGTTTTAAAACAGCTTAAGAAAGGCTAGGGCAGTGAATCCACAATACTCGCTATTCAAGCAAAGTCTATTGACGAAAAGCATCGCCGCAATCACGGTGGTGCTTTTTGTGTTTACGGGGCTCTTCCAGTTCCCATCACCCATTTTTGCTCAAGAGAATCAAGTCCAAGTTCAGGGAGGGGGTTATCCTCAGAGTCTTTCGAGCCCTAGCCAGATCGAAAAGATCAGGATCCCTCCCGAACTTGGTTTCATACAAGAAACGTACAACGCGCAAAGCACAACGCGCAACGAAAGCATGCCAGCGACCAGTGACCAGCGACTAGCGACTCACGACCGAATGGTCGTGTTCATCCAAGACGCCCACGATTCCCTGGAAGCGCAGGAGAATATTGCCAAGCTCATACAGTATTTGGTGGACGAGCAGGGTGTCAAAACAGTTTTCGAAGAAGGCTATGAAGGTCCGGTACCGACGGATGAGTTTTTTAGCACGATCAAGGACCCGAAAGAAAAACAGAAAATTGCTTATGCCCTGATGGACCTTTTGCGTATCAAAGGCGCAGAGTACGCGCACATCAATCGGCATAACTTAGGGGATAGGGTACAGGGTGTAGGGTATAGGAAAATCCACAGCCAGGGAAATCTATCCCCTAAACCCTATTCCCTAAACCCTGAGTGGCGGCTGATTGGCGCTGACAGCATCAAACTCCACCGCAGTAACGTCCGGCAATACAAGATTTCCTCTCAGACGAAACAGGAAACACAAAAAAATCTTGCCCTCTTGAATACCGAGTTGATGAAACTCGCTTCCCTTCGATTCCCCAAGGAGCTCAGCCAATGGATCAAATTGAAGGAGCGATTTGAAGAAGGCTCTCTGCCGCTTTTGGATTACCTCGGGAGGAGCTACAAGATTTATATTCAAAACCGTGGGAGTTCAAAGGAGCAACCCTTTGAAGCGGTCGAGCTTCTATTAAGGATTGCGCAGGGGCAAAAACCCCAGGACAAGGACGCCAAAAATATTGATGCGAAACAGCTATTCAAGGAAATGGATGGATTGGCGGACGCCATTGCTTCAGGGTTCCTCACAAATGAAAGCGATCAACAGACATTTCGTTTCTACAAGATCCTCCGGCTTCTCGATCGGTTGATCGAGTTCAAGATCAGCGCCGCAGAGTACGAAGCGGTCCAAAAGAATCTCCGGGATTTTAACGCAAAAGCGATCGGGGAGTTCATCAGCAAGGAAACGGACCGTCCTTTGGTGCTTCCCAAACGCTGGGAGAAAAATATCCAAGAGGCCGTGCGGTTTTATGAGATTGCGGCGGCTAGAGACAATTCCATTGCAAAATGCATGGATGAGTTTCTGGCCGCGGGAAACGTGGAACGGGAAACGGGAAACGAGAAAGAATTGAAAACAGATGGTCGCGAAACGAAAACGTTCACCGTTAGCCGTTCCCCGAGTCTCGCGCCAGCCGTTCTGGTATTCGGAGGATTCCACAAAGAGAGCATTAAAAGTATCCTCAGGGCCAGGGGGATTTCCTACGTTGTCGTGTCGCCTCGCATCACCCGGGAAGACCCGGTGCACCGGGAATATTACAAGCGCCTCATGACCGTGGGTTATCATCCTTTTGAAGTGCCCATGTTTGTCGCCCGTGCTGCCGCCACCGAGAGCCCGTTTGAACTCATGCCCCCACGCAGGTTCCCGGAATATATCGAGCGTCTTCGCGCCACAAATTCATGGCGAGCCAATCAAGCCAATTTAAAACCGGCTCAAGCAGAATTGTCTGGAACAAAGACACTTCTCCCAACCACAACGTCGCATCCTGAGCGAGGCGGACTCATAAAACCAGAGGACAGCGACCAAACTTCTAGCCGTGCCGTTCAACTTCCGTTAGTCCAGGGCATTCAAAACATCCTGCGACCATATATGATATATGATATATGGCAACGATGGATGATGCCTTATTTTAGCGCCATTCCAGGCGCTGTGAACGGCTTTTTCAGGCGGTTCATTTCAGTGCAGGGGCAATGGCAGGGACAATTGTTTGCAATGCAGGGGCCGTCCGCTGTAGCGTCCTTTGGCGTAGGAGGCAACGCTGCTATGGGCGCTGCCCTTTCCATGATCGGCCACCAATTTGCAGTGAATCCCGCCCGTGCCGAAATCCGGCTGCCTGCCCGGCAGGCAGGCCAAGACCGAACCCATCCCGCCAAAGAACTAGCAAACAAGCCCGCCGGGACGTCATCTGGTAAGCATTCAGAATACATCGCTTTGAACCCGGAATTAAACTCAAGACCAACGTTTATGCCGACAAGCGCGACAGAATTTCTTGGCCATGGCACCAATGCCTATACATTGTGGCAGGCAATGATGAAAACAAATCTGCAATTGGTTCCCGGAAAAGTCCTCGATCAGTTGGGCATGGTAACGTTAAGCGGTCCCGGCAAGGGATTGTCACAACTCAATGGGGAGTTTGTTTCTCTTGCCAGTCTGAGGTGGGGTGGTTACTCAGGAATGAAAAATTACGCTATCAAAAGCACTGCAAAATATTCCATTGCCGGAATTGATCCGGGACAAGGCGTTGATCAGGAGGTCGGGAACGCAAGGACGAAAAGAGCAGAGTACGAAAAACAGCTTGATCAAATAAGACATCCTAATTTACTACGGAGACTGGTAACTAGGATATTTCCAAAGCGTTCAGATCAAGTTTTCTTGGGAAAAGTTTATGAGATAGGTATTAAGGATTTAGACAAATATCTGGAATACCTCAATAAACTTCGTTACTACCTGATCAAGCAAAGTCCGGAGGAAAGAGAGAGGATGCTAAAGCTGTCCCCAATACCGGTTATGGTTTTGGGAGATGCGGCAGGCCATTCTTCCCCCAATGCAGGCCAGGTCACAGGCGAAACGGCGGCGGAAAGATTAAACATAAGACTCGTGGCCACAACTCCGGAAAATGTGCGTTCTATCAAACAGATTCTTTTGGATGGGGGCTATGGCGATGTGGTAGTCATGACCATCGAGGAGCTCGAAGAATATAGAGGCCACAAAAGTGTCGCTTTGATCCAGAAGTTTTTGCCCGCGCAAGAAGGCAACCTTGTTGCCGGCGCTTCCGAAGTTGTCTCCTCTCGCTCTGAAGTGCGGGCCGCCAACTATCAAAAGCAATTGGGAGGCGAGCCTCACCTTCCGAAGGAAAGGCGGGGAGGAATCAAAAAGGCGATGGCCGGTGCTTTGGCGGGTATCGGGATGTTGGGGAATGTTGTGGCTCAGGAAGCGCAAGAAGCGACGTCGTCTGAAAACGATCTTTTCCAAACGCTTTTAAACACAGTGCCTTTGATCGAAGAAAGAAAATTCCAGAAGGAGGTCGAAAATGTTTTCCGGGATTTTATGCGCGATCCTGATGCTGACGTTCGGATGCAAACGCTTTCCGCCCTGATTTCAGTACGCTCAACGGCGGTTGCTGATCTGCTTTTTAAGGAATACCTGAGATTTGGGGAGGCGGGGGATCTGGAAAGCCAGAAAGATATTTTGAGTGCGATGCAATATTCAGGAAACCGTGAGTTTTTGCCAGCGCTTGCACGTATTATTGCGCAAGATCCTTCCGATGAAATTCGTTATAAAGCGCTTTCTATCATGAATAATTATGGCGATCCCGAGGCGCATTATATCCCGGATCTTTCGCTGTCAGAACTTGAAAGCAGTCCGGATATGATCCCGACTTTGCTTGTGCTTGCGTTGCATCCGGATGAAAGGATCTCCGGCGATGCGGTCTATCTTTTGCATTCTGCTTATCGGGTTGCGGAGATGAGAACGAAGGTAATGTCGGGTGAAGAGGATCCTCTTGTTTTCATCGAAGATTCCTATTCGCTGGCAACCGTCAATGCCATGATCCAGGTTTTGAGTAATAAGACATCGCCCGAATATACGCGTTCGTTGGCAGCCTGGACGTTGACATCTATTGGTCATCCAGACGCATTGTCGGCTTTTAGGGCCTTGTTGGCCGATTCTTCGGAGGACGGAGCGTTTTTGAATGAAATAAGGGATGAGTTTGAAGAACTTTCCCGAAAAATCTCAAGAGCATCTAAAATCGGTTATAACCCTTGGGGTAAATTTTCTCCGACTAGAATGCAGAAACAGATTTCCCTTCGACAACCGAATGGGCTTCGCGTTATTGAAAATAAAGCAAATCCTTCCGGGCATCGTTCAACTTTAGTTTCGGCGGCGCCGTCCAGCGTACGAGGCCGTTTTCCCTCAGGGCTTCTTTTAGGGGGAGTGGGGGTGATGGTTGGGGCCGGAATTCTTTATCATTCGGGAAGAAAAAAACAACAAAATGAAAAACGTCGCTCGGAGGCGCGGATGCTGAGTACAGAAGGTTATGGTTTCGCCCAGGCTGTCCGCAAACTGGACCTGACGCAAGACCGCGATGTCGAAATTATTTTTATCCTTCGCAATTCCCTGAATGAAATTTTACAGAAAGGGCGTTCCGAGTTTAACGTTACAAGAGAAGAGCTTATCTGGGGCCTTAGAATTCAGAGCATGACGACGGCAAGAGCCCTTTTGCTGGCATTCGAAAGCCTGTTTCAATTTACGGATGATGAGAGCCAGATTCCTGTGCATCCTGGACTTGTTGCGCTCATTCACCAAAAAACGACCCAGGGCGAGCAGCCGATGCTTCGTTTGGAAAGAGCAGAAAAAGGCTGGAAGCTTTCGATTTCGCCAGCTTTGGAAGAGTCTTTTAGCCAGATCCTGGACAGCGAGCTGGAAGACCTTCGATCGCCTGATGCAGATAAAAGGGACGGTGCACGGGAAAATCTCGAGATGCTTGTCTCAAACGGATTGGGAGTACGAATTAAAAACCGGTTAGAAGTTTTTAAACGTGACGCTGTGCCGCCCAATGTTGCAACGATTATAGAAGACATTCTTAAAAACATCGAAATTATTGAAGGAAACAACCGCTCCGAATTGAGGGCGAATCCGGCTAAAGAAAATGTCCCGGCGCGCTCCGAGGCGTGGGTTTTGAGTGATAAACAAAAGGTGGAATGGAAGGAATCTCTGCGGCGGATGGATCAAGATGAGGGAGAGGAGTCTTTTTTTGAAGGGGATTTATCAAAACAAACGGCCTTGGTTAGGAGACGAGCCGAGACTTTTCTGGCCGTTGATAGCATTAATGAAATAGGCTCTGGGATGAGAGTTGTAAAATTCCGGGGTGGCAAAGAAGCGCTTGTGCCTGTTTTTGCTTCTCAGGGGGTCCTTGCTCCCATACGGGACCAAGCCAGACGTGCGGATGTCGCCAATCGCACCACCACCATTAGTCAAACACAAGAAGCCACTTGGGCCATGCAAGATATTATCCGTGCTCAAAGGAAGCAAAAGGATGGTTCGAGTCAAACTTTTGCATTGATGTTACGACGTCAAGCAATTGAACGATCTCATCAGTTTGGCGTTTTGGAGGAGGAAAGACGAGCCCGAGGACTGGACAAGCAAAGAGAACAATTGAGACAGCTTATCCACGATCAGATTTCTTTCAAAAGGGGATTCGAGATGTTTCAGGGAGCCGTTCAAGTTTTGTATGGAAAAAGAGTTTCGACCCTGGAAGAACTGAATGAAATTCTTCCGAATGTCACTTCCTTTGAAATTGCCATGGTCAGTATGCTGCAAAGGGTACCTTCCTTTCTTTTGATTTCGCCGAAGATTTATTCAAAAGACGAAACTCGGCAAGCATTCGTTCAAGATGCGTTTGGGGCAGCATTGGTTGAAGAGGCACTGCAAATGACGGCCATGCTTTATCAGGTGGATATGCATGGAATTAATTTTGCCATGGAGGGAGAGGATGATTTTAGGCCTCCAGGCAGTGTGATTTATGCCAGAGATCAATATGAATATCTCGGGATCACGGGAAAATCGGAAGCGTTGGAATTTGTGCCTTTTAGAGAAGATTTTAGAGAAGCTTTTAAAGCACTTGCCCTTCTAAGTGTGCAAGATGCCGCTATTTATCGAAGGGTTTGGGAAGCCGAGGGAGGAAAAGGGCCCTCTACGGGACAACTTCATGCCGGCTCTTATGAAGTTGTGGGCCATGGAAAATTGAGGAAGGCTTTTATGCAGAGGCTTGCGGTTTGTGCTTCTAATGATCCAAAAGCAAGAGAGCTTCTTAGTGAAATGGAATCCAGAGGAGTCACTGCGGCTGATTTTGAGTTGCCCCTCAGTCAGCTGATTGACAATCGAAATTTGCAATCATCCTTTTTGGGGCGCCTGGATGCATGGATTGCTTCGAAGCTTTCTAACAAACACATTTTGGATCTTACGACAGATGTTTTT
>MHFU01000156.1:17079-18967 GCA_001804345.1 Omnitrophica bacterium RIFOXYB12_FULL_50_7 | reverse complement strand
CAAGGTCTACTATATCGCCTCGGACAAAAAGCGACAGGTGATTCCGTGGGTGCGCATGGTCGGATCGGACGGGAAGGAAGAGATCTTCGTGGACAAGGACTCCGAGTACACGGCAGACAAGCCACCCAGAGGTGAAATGCGGCTGATGGATTGTATGGATTGTCACAATCGTCCGAGTCACGCTTACCGGGCCCCCACAGTGTCCGTGAATGAAGCCCTGGCTCGCGGAGCGATTGATCCGACGTTGCCTTCGATAAAGCGTGAGGCGGTCAAGGTTCTGACGGGGAAGTATGCGACGCATGAGGAGGCGGCCAAAAAGATCCCGGAGCTCATTGAGGCTTTTTATCAAAAACAGTATCCCGAGGTTTTGGCGAAGCAGCGGGCTGCGATCGAGAAAACGGTTCAGACTATTATTGGGATCTATAAAGTGAATTTTTTTCCGACGATGAACGTTTCCTGGAAAGAATATCCCAACAACATCGGACATCTTATGTTTCCGGGATGTTTCCGTTGTCACAGCGGAAGACATGAGACCGCATCAGGGAAGAAGATCTCGCACGAGTGTTCAAGCTGTCATGCCATTATCGCCCAAGGGCCTCCGGCAAGTATGGAATCGAAGGTCGAGGGGCTCGAATTCAAACATCCAGACCCGGAGGTGGGGGAAGCCTGGAAAGATATGCAATGCAATGAATGCCATACCGGAGACGTTGGGTGATTTCCATGCTCCGAAAAGCTTCTAAAAAAATACGTCATTCTGAGGCCGAAAGGCCGAAGAATCTCGGCATACATAGATCCTTCGCTTTGCCCAGGATGACGATCGCTCTTTTCTTTTTCCTTATGTTGGTCCCGGTCTTTTTTTCGAGTGGCTTTGCGGCTCCTCAGGAGGTCCAGAACGAGGATTGTTTCTCTTGTCACAGTGATGATACCCTTAATACGGAACGGGATGGGGAGAAGGTCTCCCTATTCGTGGATGGGAATAAGTTCGCTCAATCTGTTCACGGAGGCCTCACGTGCGTTACCTGCCATAAGGATCTTGCCAGATCAGAATTTCCCCATGTTGTGCCTCTGGCGCCAGTGAGTTGTGGGACCTGCCACATCGCCGAGCAGAAGCAGTTTGCGGAGAGCCTGCACGGCAAGGCGTTAGAGCGAGGCGACAAATTGGCTCCACGGTGTTACAACTGCCACGGCAATCATGACATCCTTCCTTTGAATAACAGGAATTCGAATCTTGCTCCTCTCCGCATTCCGTTTGTCTGCGGTTCATGCCACAGCGAGGGCGGTAAGGTTCAGCGTCAGCGCAACATTCATCAGGATCACGTGCTGGAGAATTATTCCGAAAGTATCCACGGGGAGGGCCTTTTTAAAAAGGGTCTCAGTGTTAGCGCGACATGTGTTTCTTGTCACAGTGCGCACCAGATACTTCCGCATACGGATCCCCGCTCAACGATTGCTCGAGGAAATGTGGTGGAAACCTGTTTGAAATGTCATTCCCAGATCGAAACCGTTCACCGGAAGGTGATCAAAGGCGAGTTGTGGGAGAAAAAACCCGAGAGCATTCCGGTTTGTGTTGAGTGTCATCAGCCCCATAAGGTGCGGAAGGTTTTTTATGATCAGGGAGTGGCGGATAAGGATTGTTTGATGTGCCATGCGAAACCTGAGATCAAATCCTCCGTGGCCGGCAAATCTCTTTTTGTGAATGTCGGCGAGTTTAAAGATTCAATGCATTCCAAAATTTCCTGCGCTCAATGTCATAATGAAGTTTCGCCTTCCAAACTGCGGGCTTGTGAAACCATCAAAGGGAAAGTGAATTGTGCTGTTTGTCACAGCCCTCAAGTGGAGCAGTATCAAAAAAGCACCCACGGAATATTACATCAGAAGGGAAGTCCCG
>MHFU01000156.1:16090-17064 GCA_001804345.1 Omnitrophica bacterium RIFOXYB12_FULL_50_7 | reverse complement strand
GGAAAAAAGATCCGAATGCGCCGTCGTATCCGATCAATGTGCCCCAGTTATGCGCGGGTTGCCATCAGCAAAATAAAAAAGCCGCGGTCCGCTATAAGGGATCACAAAAAGAAATAACGGAACATTATATGGAAAGCATTCATGGCAAAGGTCTGTTGAAAAGCGGGCTTGTTGTGACGGCCATGTGTACCAGTTGCCATACCGCGCATCATGAGCTTCCGTCCTCGAATCCCGAGTCCAGCGTTCATCGGGATAATATTGCCGTTACCTGCTCGAACTGTCATAAAGGGGTTTATGAGAAATTTGTGACCAGTGTGCATGGCCCGGGCAAAGGCAAAGCCCCTGAAAAATTGCCTGTTTGCAATGACTGCCACTCAGCGCATATGATCAAACGGACAGACAAAGAAACTTTCAAGTTTGAGATCATGAGCATTTGCGGTAAATGTCACCTGGATATTGCCAAAACGTATTTCGACACTTTCCACGGAAAAGTCACCCACCTGGGTTATGGCAAGACCGCAAAATGTCAGGATTGCCATGGCGCTCATGATATTCTTCAGCCCGATAATCCGGACTCAAAATTGAGCCGCAGGAACATTATTGCCACATGTCAAAGATGTCATCCCGGCGCCACAAGGAAGTTTGCGGGCTATCTGTCCCATGCGACCCATCACGATCCCAAAAAATATCCGTTGGTTTTCTGGACCTTCTGGCTCATGACCGGTCTTCTCGTAGGGACTTTTTCGGCTTTCGGAATTCATACGCTCTTGTGGTTGCCGCGTTCTCTGGAGCGGAGGCGCGCTCATCCCGCGAAGCCTGAGGACCCGGACGAAAAACAATACATCCGGTTCTCTCCGTTGAATCGGTTTCTCCACGCATCGATGGTCGTGAGCTTTCTTACTCTTGCTACCACGGGAATGATCTTGAAATTTTCTTACACAGGATGGGCGAACTTTCTGTCCCATCTTTTCGGA
>MHFU01000156.1:3613-16067 GCA_001804345.1 Omnitrophica bacterium RIFOXYB12_FULL_50_7 | reverse complement strand
CCATCGCTCAGCCGCAGTTCTCTTGATCGGGATCTTTTGCGTTCACCTTTGGGATCTTAGCTTCCGCAAAAAGAAAGAAATGGGAGGCTGGAAGAAGATGCTTTTGGGGCCGGACACCATGCTCCCTACATTAAAAGATGTCCGGGAAGTTATCGCGACTCTAAAGTGGTACTTTGGAAAGGGCGAACGGCCTGATTACGGGCGCTGGACCTACTGGGAAAAATTCGACTATTTTGCCGTGTTCTGGGGGATCGCCATCATCGGATCTTCGGGGTTGATGCTTTGGTTCCCTGAATTCTTCACCCGCTTTTTGCCCGGCTGGCTGATCAATGTCGCGACCATTATTCATAGTGACGAGGCCCTTTTGGCAGCGGGCTTTATTTTCACGATCCACTTTTTCAATACGCACTTCAGGCCTGAAAAATTCCCCATGGATACGGTTATTTTTTCAGGCCGCATGTCAATCGAAGAGCTGAAACGGGACAAGCCCGCGGAATACGAAGCTCTTATGGCGAAAAAGGAGCTCGAAAAACATCTTCAGGCGCCTTTATCTCCAAACCTTAAAAGAGCCATTAAGCTCTTCGGATGGATCGCCCTCGGGATCGGGATGAGCCTGATCGTCGGCATTATCTACGCGATGCTATTTACGTACAAATAATGGTTAGAAGTTTAAAATTTTCAGCACTCAAAAAATAAGGAAAGACCCTTGAAATGAAAAACGCGAAACGGATCTCTGTTTTTTTCTTTGTCTCCCTGATCATTCCGCTCTTTTGTTCAAGTGGTTTTGCGGCTCCTCTAGATATCCAGAACGAGGATTGTCTTGCCTGCCACGATCAGATCGACCCTGCGAAGTATGCCGGCTCTATTCACGGTAAGAACCTTTGCACATCTTGCCATAATGATATCCGGGAGATCCCGCACCAGGAGAAACCAGCGCCGGTCCAATGCGCCAATTGTCATGCCATCGAAGCTCAAATTTACCGGGCGTCCGATCACGGTATTGCGGTGGGGGCCGGGATCTCTGCCGCGGGTTGTATGGATTGCCATGGGGAACCTCATTCGCTCCTCAATTACCGCAACCCCGAATCTCCTGTTTACCGTCTGAATATTCCCAAGACCTGTTCGGTGTGTCATGAGGATCGGGGGAAAATGGCAAAGTTCTCTCTCTCCGAAAGCGCCCCTCTCAAATCTTATTCCGAAAGCATCCATGGCAAGGCCTTAATAGAGAAAAATTTGATCAATGCGGCGATATGCACGGATTGCCACGGCTCGCATGACCTGCATTCGCCGACCAATCCCAAATCCAAGATATTCCGGAACCATGTTCCCGCCACTTGCGGGAAGTGTCATGAAAACGTGCTTCAGACGTATCTGCGGAGTATTCACGGGAAGGCGGCGTTAGGGGGAAAACGGGAGGCGCCGGTTTGTACGGATTGTCACGGGGAACATGGTATCAAATCCCGTTTGGATCCGACCTCTTCGGTCTATGCCACGGTGATCTCGGAAAAGACATGCGGGCATTGCCATGAATCCGAGAAGCTCAACACAAAGTTTAATTTGCCGGCCGACCGGGTTAGTTCTTATTTCGAGAGCTATCACGGACTGGCTAGCAAGCTCGGCGTGACCATGGTGGCGAACTGTGCAAGTTGCCATGGAGCACACGATGTCTTGCCTTCCGCAGATCCCGATTCTTCTGTTAATAAGATGCATTTGTCCAGGACGTGTGGGAAGTGCCATCCGGGCGTGGGAAAGCAGTTGATGGAAGGGACAATCCACGGGACTCCGTCGCCCAAGGAAAATCATATTGTTTTCTACGTGACCATTTTCTACATACTTTTGATTGTCGGCGTGATCGGGGGGATGTTGGTCCATAACCTCCTCGATTTTTCGAAAAAGTTCCGGGAACACTTTGCGAAGGTTAAGACAGAAAGTCCTTACCTGAGGTTTACGCTTCAGGAGCGTCTCCAGCACTGGGTCCTGGCGATTACTTTTATGATTCTGGCTTACACGGGATTTGCGCTCAAATATCCCGACAGTTGGTGGAATTTCCCCTTCATGATGGCGAAGTCAAACACCGACTGGCGCGGGGGGATCCATAAGGGAACCGCTATTCTTTTTATTGCCCTGCTGGTCTATCACGTGATGTATATGATCCTGACGCGACGGGGACGGATGAAGCTCGTGGCGCTTCTTCCAAGGCTCAGGGATGCCAAGGACTGCTTCGGCTTGTTGATGTTCAATATGGGATTTTTTAAGGAAAAGCCGCACTTCACGCAGTACAGTTACATCGAGAAGGCCGAATATTGGGCGCTGATCTGGGGCTCCGTGGTGATGATCGTTACGGGAGCTATCCTGACCTTCGAGAATTTTTTCATGAAATATCTTCCGAAATGGGGGATGGATCTTGCGACGGCCATTCATTTTTACGAAGCCCTTCTGGCGGTTCTGGCCATCTTGGTGTGGCACCTTTATTTTGTGATCTTTGATCCGGAGGCCTACCCGCTGAACCCAAGCATGATCCTTGGGAAGACCCACGAAAAGGAAAGGGCCCTGGAGGATCCTCCCCAAAAGGGTCCCACGAAGAAAAAAAATCCGGAGTGATCGGGTAAAAATCCCTTGGTTCTTCCGCGGTTTTCCGTTATGCTTTGCCCTCGCAAATCTTTTGCGTTTGAAACAGTACGGAAAACATTAAAGCGAGCGGCTCATCAAGCCCGCCGCAGGACTCGATATGCCTCTTAGAGTGTTAAAAAAAGCAGCAGGCGCTTTCCAGAAGTTTGGGGAATTTATTGCCTCGGTCCGGTTGACCGTGGTCCTGCTCTTCGTCTTGATCCCCGTTGCTATTTTGGGAACCCTGATCCCTCAGGGACGGGAATACGCCGAATATGCCGAGAAATTCGGTTTCAAATGGACCGGACTCTTCTATCAATTGCACCTGAACACGGTTTTTTTAAGCCCCTGGTTTCTTGTTCTTATTGTTCTTCTCGGGGCGAATATTCTTGGCTGTTTGATCGTGAGCGTCGTCCGAAAAAAAAGAACTTTCGGATTCATTCTGGTCCATCTGAGTCTTATTCTTCTGATTGTCGGTGGGCTGATGAGTGCCACGATGAGGATTAAAGGGGACCTCACGCTAAATGAAGGACAATCCGCATCGTCGATTACCCATCGTGAGAAAACGATCCCGCTCGGATTCGAGTTGCGCCTGAAGGATTTCGAGCTCCAGCATTATGAAGATGGGATGGAGAAGCTCGTGATTGCTATTCCTGGGGAAAAACAGGCCGCCGAATACCGTTTCCGGAAAAATATATGGACGGAGATTCCTGGCGCGAATTTTCAATTTCGGGTGGAACAATTTATTCCCGATTTCCGATTCGATATGGCCTCGCGCACTGCTTATTCTGCTTCGG
Organism: Omnitrophica bacterium RIFOXYB12_FULL_50_7; assembly: GCA_001804345.1. Classification (GTDB taxonomy): domain Bacteria; phylum Omnitrophota; class Omnitrophia; order Omnitrophales; family Aquincolibacteriaceae; genus Aquincolibacterium. The sequence continues at coordinate 12,663 of MHFU01000156.1, read as the reverse complement.
ATGAACCGAATAATCCTGCCATCCTGGTGCACATGAAAGGGAAAGACGAAGATTATACCGAGTGGGTTTTTTCGAATTTTTCGGATTTTCACATGACGAAAGAGCGGCCCATTGGATTGAAATATATTTGGGCGCAGGATACTCCGAAAGCTTTTATCAGCCATGTGGAGATCCTTGAAGGAGGGAAGGTGGTGAGGGAACAGTCGATTCGGGTCAACCACCCGCTGCGGTACAAGGGCTTCTCTTTTTATCAGGCCTCGTACGATTCGCAGGCGGAAAAGTGGACGGGGCTTGCGGTCGTGCAGGATCCCGGAACGGTCGTCATTTTTACGAGCATTATTACGATCATGTTAGGGCTTACGCTGAATATTTATTTTCATCCTGCTAGAAAGAAGAACAGGAAACTCGAAACATAGGTAAGCGTTCAGGCTCAGGATGACGGGGGGTGTCTGAACGATTACAAGCATAGGAGCCGCGATGACTGAAGCACACTTTTTGTCCGGAGCTTTTTTATGTTATCTTGTGAGTCTCGTCCCGCACGCATTCGTTTTTTTTAAGAAGTCTTCGCCGAAGATGGAGCGGCTGGCTCGTCTCTTGGTCGTGTTGGGATTTCTGGCCCAGACCGTGGCTTTGGCGATCCGTTGGAAAGTCACGGGCCATGCGCCCATGACGAACATGTATGAATCTCTTGTTTTCTTTTCCTGGGCGTTTGTGGCGTCCTTTCTTCTGGCGGACCTTTGGCTCAAGATTTCGCGCCTTGGTTTTTTTATCCTCGTAGGCAATCTTGCCATCCTGATGTATGCCTTTTCGCACGATGCGGCTGTGAAGCCCCTCATGCCTGCGCTGCAAAGCAATTGGCTGGTCCTGCATGTCGTGACCTGTTTTTTTAGCTACGGTGCCTTTGCGGTCTCTTTTATTGCGAGCATTGCTTACCTCCTTCCGCTTCAAAAGAAATATTTTTCACACGAACAGCTGGACCAAGTGATCTATAAGTCGATCCTGTTTGGGTTCCCTTTGTTGACTTTGGGAGTGGCTTCCGGCGCCGTTTGGGCGAATGAGGCGTGGGGACAATATTGGAGTTGGGATCCGAAAGAAACGTGGGCGCTTGTAACGTGGATGATCTATGCGCTTTATCTTCACCTGCGTCTCATGAAAGGGTGGAGCGAAAAAAAACTAGCCTGGGTCGCGCTCACGGGATTTTCGTTCGTGATCTTCACGTATGTCGGCGTCAATTATCTTCTGTCCGGCCTGCATAGTTATGCTAAGTAAAAATATTTTGAAATATTTTAAAAAAAGCTTGCGCAGGAAAGATTAATTGATATAATTTTCACAATTAATTTTTTTTGAAGAAGTGCCGATGATCTTGTTGGTAGTAAAACACGCGCAAACCCGAAAGTGCTAATAGTGAAGCTTAAAAAAATATTCTTCGTATTTCTTGTTCTGGCCTGTCTTCCTCTCTTTTCTTCCTGCCGTGATGTGGATATTGAAACTCTCCAGAAGGTCATGAAAGATAATCAGATGGAGGGTGCTAAGTACGTCGGGTCCCAAACCTGCGCCATGTGCCATGAGAAGGAGGTCAGGAATTTCAAGCTTGCCGCTCACGAAAGAGTTGCCATTCCGATGGAGGGAATTAAAGTAGAAGGTTGCGAGATGTGTCACGGTCCCGGGAGCCTGCACGTGGATGCCGGCGGCGGCAAGGGTGTTAAGATCATCAATCCCGGCAAGAATCCTGAAATGTGTTTTGCCTGCCACATGGAAAAGAAAGCCGAATTCAAGCTCCCTCATCGTCATCCAGTCTTGGAAGGCCACATGTCCTGCACGGATTGCCATGATCCTCATGGGGCGAATGCGAGGCCCTGGTCGGCTACTTCTATGGAAGATACGAACGAGCTCTGTTTTAAATGTCACAAAGAGCAGCGTGGGCCTTTCGTGTACGAGCATTTGGCGCTTCGCGAAGGCTGCACAATATGCCATAAAGTTCACGGCTCGATCAACGATAAGATGTTGACTGCAAGGGATTCGTCGTTGTGTCTCAGGTGTCACGGTGGGCAAGATGCCGTCGTGGCTGTTGAGGCACATGCGGCTACGCGTCGGGGGACATGCTACTCTGCGGGTTGTCATACGGAAGTCCATGGGTCAAATTTCTATAGGCATCTGAGGCCATAGGTTTTAAAATTTCAAATTCTGTTTATTTAGAAAAGGTTAATGCTGGCTGTAGCTCTGAAGCTCCAGTGGCGCGTTGTGGTTCACGGCGCTAACGTTGATAATATTTAAAATGCCAGGGTGAATATGAGGTCTTTCTTTCTAAAAAGTTTATTGGCGTTTGTTATCGTTGCAGCGGGGGCCGTGAGTGCCTTCGCCGCGGTAGATACCGAGAAAACAAGTCTCGCGCAAACGGTTACTGCGGTTTCTCAATCAACGTCTTTAGCACCCTCCACAAGTAAAGAAGCTATTTCGACGGCCGGGACAGAGACCGTGAAGGTCAAGGTTGTGGCCCAACCTGCTCAGGTTGCCATGGTCAAAGGTGATTATCATAAGTATGAGGCTATGACGTGGCAGAATCGCGGTTATAGCGGCGGGATTAAGGATCTTGATATTCATTATACGTCCGGGGATGATATTACCATTGATGCCGGGGGTCGCGGGATCATCGGGAACGGTGATTATAAGGGGTATTATTCCCTAAAGAACAAAGACGTCGGTTATGTGGACGTCGACTTCAAGCAATTCCGGAAATATTACGACACCTACGGCGGCATCTATCAGGGATTTTCTCCGAGTCTCAGCCGTGACCTCTCCCTTGATATTGGCCATTTCGGCATTGAAGCCGGGATTACAATGCCGGATCTTCCCAATGTAAGCGTTTATTACGACCATGATTACAAAGATGGTGATAAGTCGATTCTGGAATGGAATGCTATGACAGGGTTTTCGACTATGAGGATCTGCCCGGCCTGGAAGGAGATCAAAGAAACCGTGGACACCTTCGGGATCAAAGCGGATCATACGCATAACGGCTATCATTTGACCGGAGACCAGCGTTGGGAGATCGCAAAAACAAAAACCCTTGCGGTGGAGCCCGTAGTTCGCATGGTGACCATTACCTCACCGACCACTCCGGGCGATCAGTTGCGACAGTATTATACTACGGATGCGACGCTCATGACGACCACGCTAGGCGCGGACAAATGGTATTTGAACGATAAGGCATTTGTTTCCAGTGCCTATCGCTTTGCGCACTTAAAAAATGATCAAGTTCAAAAAAGGGTTACCGCAAATAGTTCTGGCGGGATAACGGCAGCCACCTATCCTGGTAGCGATGGTCAGAATGTGCAGGATGTGAATTCTTGGGTGCTGAATCTGATGGTGAACCCGTGGAACTGTCTTAGTGGGACGGGTTCGATCAAAGCTGAGGTTTCTCAGCGGGATGGTGTGTCGTATAATCGTAATGCTAGTGGCAGCAGTATTCCCAAGGGGGAGGCGAATAGCAATACGTATAAATTGGCCGAAGCGTTCGGCTTACGTTTCAAGGCAATTCCGCGGACGGTCGTCTATTCCGATCTTTCTTTTGAACAATCACAAAATCACCTGGATGTGATTCGAAGTGAAACGGTTGGTGCTACTGCTGGGGTCAGGTCGGAGAGTCGGGACGCGATCATCGATGAGCCAGTAATCACTTGGTCGATGGGAGCGGATTTTCAGCCCGTGAGATTTCTCAATCTCACGTCCCAAGTCCGGCTGCGGGATAAAAGTATGAATTTTCACGATGACCCGGTGAGGAGTAACCCCTTTGATGGTCAGGTCTTCATGGAGAAGCTCAATACCCATTCGATAAGTTTTACCCAGCGCGCGACGGTAAAGCTCTCCGGTTGGGCTCAAACGTCCTTTCGCTATTTGCTGGATGACACGACTTTCGACTCAAGGGCGACTCGGGAAACGGCCGACTCAAAGGCGAGGTCGCTTTCCAATAACTTCATTTACGATCTCAGCGTGTACCCGTTGTCCAATTTATCGATGACCGGTTCTTTCTCGCAGTTCTATGCGGAGACGAAAACGGTGGCGTCTTCTTTTCCTGGAAGTACAGCCGGGTGGTGCCGGCCGGCCTTTACATCGAATTCTTCGACCTGGATGTTCACGACGGATTATCAGCCCCACAAGAAAGTCAGCGTGGATGGCAACCTTTATTACACCGTGGCGAATAACAATAGCAACAATGTTATGAATGAGAACACGTGGCCGAATTTTGAAGCTAGTTATAATCAGCTTGGACTCAGCTTAGGTTGTAAATGGGATGTCAGCAAGGACCTGTCGGTGACGCCGCGATATGGTTTTGAGCGCTATCTCCCAGACGCCAAAAGCGGCATTGGCGGCGCGTACGACGCACAGATCTTAAGCATTGTGCTTACCCAGGCTTGGGGCTGACCAAACTTTGATCTTCTTTGATTTTAAAGGTAGTTTGGACTGTCCCGGCTACCGTTAATTTTTGAACGAGAGCCGGGGCTGATTTTTCACCTCGTTTGTCGCAGTATTTCCTCCGAACTAAAGTGATTCCCTCAGCTCGTTCGTAATGATAAACTTTGCACTCAGGTTATTCGCCTGTCCGTCATTCTGATCCCGCCATCGGAGGGAGAAGAATCTCTCGTGAGATGCTTCGCTCCGCCTGCTTGCCGGCAGGCTCAGCATGACGGCGAATTTATGACGCTTTCAGGGCGCAGCTTTTAAAAAAATGAGGATGAATATATGTCTTTAGCGTTTGTAATCCTGAGTGCGTGCTGTGTGAGCTATGGCGTCGCGTTCTTGCTCCACGTCCTCTCTTTTTCGGAGATTTTGAAGAGAGGGTATCGTGCGGGTTCGGTGATGCTTCAGACGGGCTTCTTGCTCGGGACGCTCTATTTCTTGAGTCAGGGGTTTCAATCGGGTTATTTTCTTCCTGTGGTGAATATGTCGGCCGCCCTTGCTTTCTTTGCGTGGGCCTTGGCTTTTGTTTACTTGGTACTTCTTGGAAAAGCTCGCACCGAATCTTTCGGTCTCTTTTTGTCACTCCTCCTTTGCGGACTCATGTCCGGAGCACTAATGTCTTTCGGACATGGCCGCGGCATTCAGGCGATGGTCCGGGACCATCCGTATCTTTTGAAGCCCACTTTCGTACTGCATGTGGTGAGCGCTTTTTTCGCATACGCGAATTTTGCCATCTCCTTTATCGCCAGTCTGCTCTATCTGATCGAATGCCGCGAACTTAAAAAAAAGAACGCGAGTAACTTCTATTTCAAACTGCCTTCTTTGGAGCGTCTCGAGAGGTTGGTCTGTCTTCCTCTGAGCTGGGGCACGCCGCTCCTCCTTTTTGCCACCGCCACGGGCCTGGTGTGGGCGAAGCACGCCTTCGGCTCGTACCTTTTCCTGGACCCCAAAACGATTGTGACATTCGTGGTCCTGGGATGTTATCTCTTGATCCTTTACCGTCATTGGGTTGCTTCCATACGAGGGAAGGAGATGGCGGTGCTGAGTTTGATCGCCTTTGCGATTATTGTAGCGGGCTTCGTCGAGACGTTTTTTTTATTCGGGAAGCATAATTTTCTTTGAGTCCTGTTAACAGTGTAAGCCGAATCCCTTCTCCCTAGGGGAGAAGGGAAGGATGAGGGGGCGAATCAAAACTTACTCCCTCACCCACCCCTCTCCCAGAGGGAGAGGGAAAAGATCCTCAGGAAGAAAATATCAGCAGTCCTTAAGAAGAATAGGAGTGACATGGGATTTTTCGTGATTGGTATTAACCACAAAGATTGTCCGGTGGAGGTGCGTGAAAGGCTGCACTTCACTTCCCAGAAACTCCAGGACGGTCTCGCCTATGCCAAGACTACGGCACAGTTTTCCGAATCCATGATCCTGTCGACCTGTAATCGCGTTGAATTCTATGGCTATACGGATTCCGAAAGCTTTCCCGAGGATGGCTTCTTTGCCCTGATGAAGGCGGTCCATGGCGCGGATCGCAGGGATTTTGAGCACTACCTTTACCGTCACCATGGCAGGGAGGCGCTCCGTCATCTTTTTCGTGTTGCGGCGGGACTGGATTCGCTCGTGATCGGAGAAAGTGAGATCCTGGGGCAGCTTCGCAATGCTTTCCAGACGGCCCACACGACGGGTTGTCTGCACTCGCTTCTTTACCGTCTCATGGAGAAGGCTTTAAAATTGGGGAAGGCCGCGAGAACAGAAACACTTATTAACGAAGGGGCGGTGAGCATTCCTTCGGTTGCGGTCGAGCTCGCAGAAAAGATCTTTGGTCAGCTGACCTCTGAAAACGTTATGGTGCTTGGAACGGGGGAGATGGCGACACTGACGGTCAAAAATCTCAAAAGCGCAGGCGCCTCGATTCGTTATGTGGTCAGCCATGACCGGGAGCGTGCGGAAAAACTGACTGTCGAATGCGGGGGTGAGTGGGTCCCTTTCGAAACGTGGGAAGAAAAGATTCCGGCCGTGGATATCTTTATTACCGCGACGAACTGTCCCTATCCGATCGTTAAGCATGAACAGATCAAAAAGCTCATGTCTGAACGGCATCATCGGCCGCTTTTCTTGATCGATATCGCGGTGCCGCGCAATGTGGATCCTGTCATCAATCAGCTGGACGATGTGTATCTCTATAATATTGACGATCTGAAAAGTGTGGCCGACAGGAATCTGAAACATCGAGGGCTTGAAATCGCGAAAGCCGAAGCCATGGTCGAGAAGGCTTTGGTGAGCTATCAGAGCTGGCTCGAGCAGCTCGAGGCGAGGCCCACGGTCGAATCTTTTGAGCGTCATCTGGACAAGATCCTCGAGGAGGAGCTGGGGGCGTTCGCGAAAAAATCGGGAGTCTCGGATGAGCGGAGGGACGAATTGCGAAACAGGATTCGCGCCAAGCTGCTTCATGTGCCTCTGACAAAGATCAAGGAGGCGTCTCAGAACGGCGGGGTGGCCCGTTATCTTCACGCTTTGCATTCTCTTTTCGATCTCGGCCCGAAGGATAAGGAGTAACGCCATGTGCGAGTTCTGGTTCTTCTCCTTCTCCCCTGGGGAGAAGGATGGGATGAGGGGAAAAAATGATTCGTATCTTTCCCCTCACCCTGCCCCTCTCCTCCGCCACAAGGCGTTGGACGGATCCGTCCTCTGGCGGACAAGGGGAGAGGGAAAACTTGCTCATGGGGCGTTAAGGATTCGATGAAAAAGATCCTCCGCGTCGGCACAAGGACCAGCCCGCTTGCTCTAGCGCAGGTTCGCGAGATCGCCCAAGCGCTCAAAGCGGTCGCTCCTGCCATGGAGCTTGAGATCGTCAGTATGGACACGATGGGGGACAAGGACAAAAAAACTCCGATTTCGGGAATGGAAGGAACAGATTTTTTTACCCGCGAGATCGACGAGGCTCTTTTAGATAAACGGATCGATTTTGCGATCCACAGTGCCAAAGACCTTCCGGATGTGATCCCCGCAGGAATCGTGATTGCGGCAACAACCCGATCGGTAGACCCTTATGATGTACTGGTCTCTAAGGATCATTTGAAATTATGCGATCTTCCGAAAGGGGCCAGGGTTGGGACAAGCAGTGAGCGCAGGAAGGATCAGCTCAAGGCGTATCGTTCGGACCTGAAGCTTGTGGATATTCGTGGGACGATGGGCGAGCGGTTGGAAAAACTTGTTTCCGAAGACTTGGACGCTATCGTGATCGCGGGTGCGGGTCTGATTCGGCTGGGGCTGGGGGGTCGCATTACGGAGAGGATAAGCCTGGACGTCTTAAAACCTCATCCGCTGCAAGGGTCGCTGGCCGTGGCTGTTCGTGCAGGGGATAAGGAGCTTAGGCAGCTATTCTCAAAATTGGATGGAAAAAAGACTTCAATTTGCATCGATGCACGGGCCGGACGCAACTTCCTTAGGGGACAGGCAGGCACTCAAGGCCTGTCCCCTAAGGGCGCTACCGGGAAGAGAGTTCTGGTGACCGGAACAAGCGTGAAGCGATTTAAGAATATGGGCAAGATTATCCATGTTCCGATGATCGAGATAAAGCCGATCAGAAATTTTAAGGCTCTGGAGGCTGTGATCCGGCGGATCGATAGTTATGATGGCATTTTGTTTACGTCGCGATACGCGGTCCTGCATTTTCTTGAAAGACTTAAAAAGAAGAAGATGAACGTCAAGGCTTTGCGATCCAAAATGATTGTCGCAATCGGGAAGACTACGGCTCAAGAGCTGGCTCGCTTTGGTCTGAAGGCCAAGTGTATGCCGAAAGAGGAAACCGCGGAGAGCATGGCGAAGCTTCTCGGTAAGTTCCCGGTCAAGGGGAAGCGCTTTCTGATCCCGAGGTCGGATCTTGCGAGGAATCTTCTGGTGGATGTGTTGCGCAAGCGCGGCGCCCATGTGGATCCCGTGACCGTCTACCGCAATATCTGCCCCGAAATAAAGAAGCAGGACCTTGGGAGGATCGATGAGGTCGTTTTTACAAGTCCGTCCACGGTGAAGAATTTTCTGAAGGTCCATCACGACATTCCGGCGCGTATTAAGGTTTGGGCCATCGGTCCGGTGACGCAGGCGTATCTGGAAACATTCAAAATTCGTTCGGAGATCCTGAAAAATGTCCCATAAGCAAACAGTCGTTCGGCCTCAAGATCTCATCCAGCCTTATTTTGCTCTTGCCGGGCACAACAAGAAAGAACCGATCCCCAATATGCCAGGGATTTTCCGGCTCTCTGCGGATTTGATCGTTCGGGACGTTGCGACGCTTATCCGGACCGGTATCCGCGGGGTCCTGCTTTTCGGGATCGCGCGGAAAAAGGATAAGTGGGGTTCGGATGCTTACGACGGAGAGGCCGCGATCCAGAATGCTGTACGCATGCTTCGCAAGCGGTTCGGGAAAAAGATCGTGATCATCGCCGATGTTTGTTTGTGCGGGTTTACGGACCATGGACATTGCGGGATCCTCCGCGGATGGAAGATCGATCAAAAACAGACGCTTCGGACGCTCGGCCGGATCGCGGTAACGCATGCCGAAGCCGGTGCGGACTTTGTAGGACCTTCCGCCATGACGG
>MHFU01000156.1:0-3588 GCA_001804345.1 Omnitrophica bacterium RIFOXYB12_FULL_50_7 | reverse complement strand
GGCGCTTGACTGTGCCGGATTTTCAAGAACAGGCGTTTGGGCTTATGCCATTAAGTACGCGTCTGCATTTTACGGGCCATTTCGCGGCGCGCTTGGGTCTGTCCCACAATTTGGTGATCGCAGGGGTTATCAAATGGATCCTGCCGATGTGGCGCGGGCGATGCGATCGGCTTTGAAAGACAAAAAAGATGGAGCCGATATCCTGATGGTGAAGCCGGCGATGCCGTATCTGGATATGATTTTCCGACTCAAACAAAAAGCGCGGGTCCCGGTCGCTGTCTTTCATGTGAGCGGGGAATATGGGATGTTGAAATGCGCTGCACGTACGGGTGTTTTCGATGAAAAAGCAACGGTGCTTGAAACGCTTTCGGCCTTTCGGCGTGCCGGAGCGGAAAAGATTATCACTTATTATGCGGGGGAGGTGTCGAAGTGGCTCAGGAAAAAATAAAACGCAAAATGCGGCAAAAAGTCGCGGCACCACGGGATCATGCCAGGCTTTTTAAAACTGCCCAACGGTATCTTGTCGGTGGCGTGAATAGTCCCGTCAGGTCTTTTAGATCCGTTGGCGGAGTGCCGGTGTTTGTCAAGAAAGCCAAAGGTGTCACGATCTATGCTGAAGATGGTCGTCAGTTGATCGATTATTGTTTGTCCTGGGGTGCCTTGATCCTTGGACATGCTCATCCTGAAGTGATCGCGGCTTTGGCGAAGGCAATCAAGAATGGAACGAGTTATGGGATGCCAACGCAGCTAGAAACGGAATTGGCGAATTTTCTTGTCGAGGCTGTTCCTTCCATGGAGCAGGTTCGTTTGACCAGTTCGGGAACTGAGGCGGTGATGGGCGCCACCCGTGTCGCACGGGCGTATACAAGAAAGAACAAGATCATCAAGTTCGAGGGAGGCTATCACGGGCATGCGGATCATTTGCTGGTGAAAGCGGGTTCGGGAGCGAGTACGCTCGGCACGCCCGATAGCGCAGGAGTTCCAACGGATTTTACGCACCACACTTTGAGTTTGCCTTACAACGATCTTGGGAAAGTTGAGGAGGCTTTTAAGAAATATCCCCAGGATATCGCGGCGGTTATTCTGGAGCCTGTCGCCGGGAACATGGGCGTCGTGCTTCCTTCAAAAGGTTTTTTGCAAGGTCTCAGGAAGCTTTGTGACCGGTACCGATCGCTCCTGATTTTCGACGAAGTGATGTCCGGGTTCCGGCTTACTTATGGCGGTGCTCAAAAAATATTCAAGGTCACACCGGACCTCACCTGTATGGGGAAGATCATCGGCGGTGGCATGCCTCTGGGAGCTTTCGGCGGGCGCGCGGCGGTGATGAAGGTCCTGGCCCCACTCGGACCGGCGTATCAAGCCGGAACTCTTTCCGGGAATCCTGTGGCAGTTACGGCGGGGATCACCACTTTGCGATGTCTGGCTCGCTTGGGCTCTTACCCCTCTCTCGTCGCCAGGACGAAGAAACTTTGCGCGGGGATCCAGAAAGCGGCTGACGATTCAGGGATCAAAGTGCGGGTCAATTCTATCGGGTCCATGTTCACTGTTTTCTTTACGGACCGAAATGTGACCGATTATGAAACCGCAAAAAGTCAGAATGGGACTTTATTCCGAAAATTCTTTCACGCGCTGCTTGAGCAAGGCGTCTATTTTGCCCCGTCGCCTTTTGAGGCCAACTTTGTTTCTTTTGCGCATACCGACCAAGATATCGAACGGACGATCAAGGTGGTTCGGGAAGCTTTTCAGAAGATTCGGGTTTCTCAAGCGGTTTGATTCCACATTTTTTATGACGGATAAATCCTTCCATTCCAGGGCTTCTTTTAGCAGTCAGGATCTTGCCTATCTCAAAGATTTTGACCTGCCCTCCTCTTTCGATTCCAAGATCGGTAAGATCCTCGTGACCGGGGCTTCGGGATATATCGGAGGTCGCCTTGTCCCGCAGTTATTGGTGCGTGGTTATCATGTGCGGGCGATGGTGCGGGGAGCTTCTCCGGAATATGGCGGCCTTTGGCCTCAGGCGGAGATTGTTGCGGCGGATGTGCTCGACACGAACCCCGAACCTTTGGAAAAAGCCCTGGCAGGTATCGACACGGCTTACTATCTTTTGCATTCTCTGAACCTTGGGCCAAAAGAATTTCAGGCTGCGGATATTCAGGCAGCCATAAATTTCCGGAAGGCAGCCGAGAAACAAAAAGTCCGCCGTATTATCTATCTTGGGGGATTGGGGGATATTCGGGGTTCTCTTTCGTCGCATTTGCGGAGCCGCATTGAGGTGGCCGAAGAGCTGAAAAAAGGGAAGGTCCCGGTCACTATCCTCAGGGCGGCCATTATTATTGGTGCGGGCAGTGCATCCTATGAGATCGTCCAGCACCTGGTCCGGAAGCTTTACATTCTCCCCATGCCACGTTGGGCAAAGAATAAGTGTCAGCCTATCGCAATCCTGGATGTCATTCGGTATCTTGTCGGCGTGCTCGAAGTTCCCGAAACTACGGGTAAACATTTTGACATCGGGGGAAAAGAGGTCCTGACCTATGAGAAGATGCTGATGGTTTTGAGCGGGGTCTTGAACTTGAAGCGGGTCTTCGTTTCCGTGCCTTTTTCTGGTACTCGTGTCTATGCTTATTTTGTGAGCCTGCTCACTCCCGTACCAGCGCCGCTCACACAATGTCTGATGGAAGGATTGAAGAACGATGTGGTATGTCTGGAACACCATATCAAAAAGTATCTCCCTTTTGAAGCGATGTCCTATAAAGAGGCAATCGTCAGAGCCCTGACACGTGAGGACCAGGACAGGGTCTACACGCGGTGGTCGGACGCGTATCCGCCGGCCCATGAATTGGCGCTCAAGCTTCACGAATTGAAAAACAGGCCGGCTTACAGTACCTTTTGTTCGCTGCAGACTCAAAAGAGTGCGTCCTCACTTTTCAAGTCGCTTTGCCATGTTGGCGGCAAGAAGGGATGGTTCCAGAATAATTGGATGTGGCGTTTGCGCGGGCTTGTCGATCGTCTCTTGGGCGGGGTAGGGACCTCCCGCGGACGACGGAGTCATGCCAGCTTGAAGATCAATGATGTCATTGATTTCTGGCGTATTGAGGATCTTCAGGAAGACAAGAGGCTTCTCCTCAGGGCGGAGATGATGCTTCCAGGAAGAGCGTGGCTTGAGTTCGGGATCACGGAACTCCAGGGCAAGCGACAGCTGTCGCTTGTGGCCCATTATGATACGAAAAGATTGCGTGGAAAATTGTACTGGTATGCCTGCCTTCCTTTTCACCACATTATCTTTAAAAAACTTCTCATGGATATTGAGGCGAGAAGTTTATGAGGGTGTACCACCGTAGTTGCGAGCATGCCGGAGAAAGAAGCCGTGTGTCTCACGATCGTTCGCCCTGCCCCAGCGTGGCAGGACTCACTCGCGCGCTCGGCTTCGCTCGGCCGGAAGACTTCGCCAGAGCCAGCGCTCGGAGCGCTTCGAGCTTGGTCCCGCCGAAGGCGGGTCGAAGCGCGAGAGTGCAGGCGGTCGGCGGCCGCAGCCCAAACTTTTCATTTCTTTTCCAAAAAGGTAGTTTGGACAGCCCCAATTTCAACTCC
>MHFU01000155.1:28721-29608 GCA_001804345.1 Omnitrophica bacterium RIFOXYB12_FULL_50_7 | reverse complement strand
CGGACTGTTCGTCACCTGCCTGGCCGACCTGATGCGCCCCAGCGTGGCCTTTGCCGCGGTCAAGCTGCTGCAGGACGCCGGCTGCGAGGTGATCGTGCCGCCGGGCCAGACCTGCTGCGGCCAGCCCGCGCTCAACAGTGGCGACAGCACCGATGCCCGGGCCATCGCCCGCCAGGTGATCGTGGCCTTCGAAGGCTTCGACGCCGTGGTCGGCCCCTCGGGCTCGTGCATGGGTACCTTGCGGCACGACTACCCCGCCCTGTTCGCCGACGATCCGGTCTGGCGCGCACGCGCCGAGGATCTGTCAAGGCGCAGCCATGAATTGATGAGCTTTCTGGTCGACGTGCTGAAGCACCAGACCGTGGCGGCGCACTACGACGGCCGCGTGACCTACCACGACAGCTGCGCGGGCTTGCGCGAGATGGGCGTGAAGGCGCAGCCGCGCCAGCTGCTGGCCAGCGTGCAGGGACTCGATCTGGTCGAGATGGCCGGCACCGACGAGTGCTGCGGCTTTGGTGGCACCTTCTGCGTCAAGTACCCCGAGATCTCGACCAAGATGGTCGACGACAAGATCGCCCACATCCAGGCCAGCGGCGCCACCACCGTGCTGGGTGGTGACCTGGGTTGCCTGCTCAACATCGCCGGGCGCCTGAAACGTCGCGGCCTGCCGGTGCGCGTGCTGCACACCGCCGAGGTGCTGGCCGGCTTCGGGCAGCAGCCGGCCATCGGCGAACCGGAGCAAGGCTGATGCACGCACCCACCGGCACGTTCCCGCAGCGGGTGGCCATCGCCATCCATGACCAGCGGCTGCAAGCCGCGCTGAACCACGCCAGCGGCGGCTTCGTGCACAAGCGCGCCGCACAGGTGGCCGCTTTGCCCGAGTTCGA
>MHFU01000155.1:28427-28704 GCA_001804345.1 Omnitrophica bacterium RIFOXYB12_FULL_50_7 | reverse complement strand
CGCGTGCCGTCAAGGAGCATGTGCTGGCCCATCTGGACGGCTACCTCGAACGCTACGAAGCCGAGGTGATCCGCCAGGGCGGCCAGGTGCACTGGGCCGCCGATGCCGAGCAGGCGCAGCAGATCATCCTGGGCATCTGCCGCCAGGCCAACGCCAAGACCATCACCAAGGGCAAGTCGATGGTCAGCGAAGAGATCGGCCTGAACGCGGTGCTGGAGGCCGAGGGCTACCGGGTGGTCGAGACCGACCTGGGCGAATACATCATCCAGCTGGCCAA
>MHFU01000155.1:23803-28282 GCA_001804345.1 Omnitrophica bacterium RIFOXYB12_FULL_50_7 | reverse complement strand
AAGATTAAGATCGATCCACTCCCCAATCGTTCGTTTGATATCAAAAAAATCAACGACCATCCCCTTGGAGTTGAGTTTGGAACTCGCCATCTCGATCTCCACACGCGCACTATGGCCGTGAAGATGCGAACACTTGTGCTGGCATCTATCCTGACTTTTATTTTCTTTTCCATTATGGCAGTCAGGATTGCCCCAATTTCCACCGTGTGAAAATTGAATAGCATTGGGACTATCTTCTTCTAATTGAAGGTTGCCAGCACTAGTCCCATTAACCTTTAAATCTTTTGATGGAGAATGGGGCTTGTCATGGCCCCCCAAAAGCCGATGCCCATAATTAAAACAGATCATCTTCGCCACTTTAAACATAACCTGGATCCCTCTTTGAAAACGATTTTAGGAGCAATAACGCAGAGGCATTATGTCCGATTTCCAGAGACAAGTCCAATTCTCCATCAGAAAATGAAAAGGTTAATTGCCTGCCTGCCGGACAGGCAGGGGCTAGTCCCGTCCGGTTATTTTTGCAGGATGCAGAAAAGGGCGTGGGGGTTGGGTTGACGGACACCTTTAAAAAAACTCGCGCGGATGTCCAGTACCTGAAAGGCCGGGACAAATGAGCGGCGGATCTCTGCCTCGGATATCCGATAGGGTCCTTCCCCGGGAGGTTCTTTGTCGCTAAAGCATTTCAGAATGAGAAAGCCTCCCTTTCTTAGCAGACCTCCTATGCTCTGAACATAAGCGTTCCTTTTTTCGGGCGGAAAAACATGAAAGATCCCGCGATCGAAAATAATGTCGAACGGACCTTTCAGAGTGGTCGCAAGAATATCGTCTTTTACAAAACGAATGTTTGAGCCCTTCGTCTTCGACCTGGCCTCGGCCTTCCGAACAGCGGACTCTGAGATATCGCTCGCGACCACGTCAAACCCAAGCTCTGCCAGAGCGATCGCCTGAGTTCCCGAACCCGTACCAAGATCCAGAACATACCCGGACCGGATTTTGAGACTCTTCAAGGCATCGGCAAAGTCATGATCCAATTCCGGCGTGAACCAGGGCATCTCTTCGACATCCTGTTCCCGGTAAAGTGCTTCCCAATCCAGGATTCTCCGCTCTTCCATTTCATGGCCCCTCCCGGGCCGGGTTCTAATATATGACCGACAACAATCCCTACATGTCAGACTCGGTATTTTCTGTAGATTTCCACACGAACGGGACAGGTGCAAATACAATCAGCTCCAAGCGGAATGGCAAAAGGACAATTTTGATGACCATGCTTCCTGACGAACATCACCCTATTGTCCGCCTGCTTTTTGATCTTGCACATCGTCCCGCTCCCTGACAAACAAGACAGGTGGTTCAGGCATTCGGATGCGCTATCGATGATCGCCGGACTGATCTTGAATTTTCTCTTTTTCATAACGGCTCCTGTCCAACAACATTACGTCCCACGCTTTACTCTAAACCCTTCGAGGAGAGTTTCAAGAAATTTCTCCGACGTTTCTCTCCCAAGATACGGCTATTCGTCTTGAACGCCTTCCCCACCTCGAAGATCCGGTCTCAGAGATGGGTGCATCGAGAAGGCCTTTGCCATTGCCAGGACATCGTATAGAATGCCCCTGCTTTTAGACAAACTGTTCTCATCCCCAGAAAGGACCCCTATATGTCCGAACTCTCGGCCAATGAACTGGAAAAAAAACTGTATATCGAAGTGGACGGTCAACCGTATTTTGTGCTCGACGTCAAATTCGCGGCGCCTACCGCCCGCGGGGCTTCCACCATGGTCAAGGCGAGGGTGCGCAATCTCTTAAACGGCGCGGTGCAGGACAAAACTTTCAAGACAAGCGAGAAATTCCAGATTCCGGACGTTGAAAAAGTGCCGGCGGTCTTCCAGTACATCACCGGCACCGAATATCACTTCATGGATAACGTGGCTTACGAAGAGTTCTCGCTTACCGCAGAAAAACTTGGGGAACAAAAACTCTACCTGAAGGAAAATCAGGAGCTATTGGCCCTGAAACTGAACGGCACCGTAGTTTCGCTCGAACTCCCCGTCTACGTCGAACTCGCCGTCACAGAAACTGATCCCATCGTCAAAGGGATCTCCGCCTCGGGCCGATCGCTTAAAAAAGCGAAACTCGAAACGGGATTGGAAGTTCTGGCGCCCCTCTACGCGGAAACAGGAACGGTCTTGCGCGTGAACACAGAAACCGGAGAAGTTTCCGGACGCGCTTAAGGATCAAACCTCGACGCCCACGGCTCCATCAACGGGCGCATCATCCATCGGCATGTTCTCAGGCGCTCTTTCACCGGGCATGGAATCCGAATCACCTTCAAATTCCGACGGGTCGGATGCGCCATCATCATCCTCGCTATAGACCTTCGCAACTTCCTCCACGGCATAAAGCGCCGGCATTCCCGTTAAAGTGACGAGAAAAAGAAACACGACCCCAAACACAACTTTTTCTTTCACAATATTCTCCTTTTTTTTACCGCATCGCGATGGATTAAATATATGCATTAAACGAACTGATCTCCGCTAAAGCCTTCCTCTTTCGGGGGACAACCTTCTCTTCATCGGAAAATCCAAGAGAGATTACAATATCGATCTTTTTGTTTTTGGGAATCTTCAGTTCCTCTTTCAGGGCCTCTTCGTCGAACCAGCCCATCCAGCAACTCCCGATCCCAAGTTCCTGGGCCTGCAGGATCAAATGTTCGCACGCGATCCCGATATCCAGAAGGCAATACCGCGTATCCCGGATCTGTCCTCCGAACGACGCCAGGAACTTCTCTTTTTCCGAAACCACCGCGATAAGCACCGGCGCTTTTTGGGCGAATTTATTCATGGCATAGAGTCCGGAAAAGATCCGACCCGCCACACGCTTTCGGAGTCCCGGTTCGTCAATCACAATGAAATGCCATGGCTGAGAATTGCACCCCGAGGGCGCCAGCCGCGCGGCTTCGAGACATTTCAGAAGGTCTTCTTTTGCCACGGGCCGGTCCGAATACAACCGAACACTTCTTCGCTTCTGGATTAACTCTAAAAAATCCATTCCAAAATTTCCTTTTTCATTTTCCTTCCGGAAAAATTATTTTTTTTGGATAGGGTCTCCGTCCGCGTCACAAAGTGTTAAGATTCCTGGAACCGTCGGTCTGTACGGCATAATTAAATTGGGCGGTGGCATTGCCCATTCCGTCAATAGTCACAGAGGTTATCTTTATTTTGCAATAATACCCTTGGGTTGTGACAAGCAAAATGACGTCTCCTGCTGATAGAAAAACAGGTCCCTCATCAACAACCATTGGAGCATAAGTCAGACTTTCAAACGTGTAAGTCCCGGTCACCTCCTGGATCTTTGCAGGGGCATTCGCCTCAAAAACATAGGTGGGACCCATCATGTCTGATTCAAACTGGATATCTCCGGCGGCAGGAGTCGTCGACTCAGTTCCACTCGCAAAAGCAAAACTATTATTAGAAACACCCGCCACAGAATGCACGGTACCATTTCGCACGGAAAGATTTTGGCTGGTTCCTCCGGCATTGACAGTTTCGCCCGCTCCCGGCTGGACGGGATTGCGCTCGAACTCAGCAACTCTGATCTCTTCCACAACCGTCTGGGAGAGTCCGCTCGCTTCAGCGATCTCGGGAGAAAGCGTCGCATAGATCAGGTCCCCTCGCAGGTTCTTGATCTTGAGAGAACCATCCTCGAGTGAGAATGTCATGACCGTCCTTCCGGTCGTCATCTGCTGTTGACCGGTCTTGCGCGGATTCTGGCTCTTTTCCCAGTGCGTGTCCGCCAAATACAAATCTCCGTGTTGTTCAATACGATCGATGAATATCTTTAACCGGATATCGGTGAACATGTCAAAATCGAAACGGACGCCTTCCTCAAGAAAGACCCTGTTGCCGAGATAATCCCTGGAAATCAGGCTGGCAAAATCCGCCGTACTCTGGCTTTCATAGGCATTCGCGATCTTTGTGACCACGTCTTTCACGAGATCGGCATAGGAAATATTCCGGTAGATGATCGCGTTGATATTGGGGAAAAATGGAAGCGTCGCTTCCTGGGAATCCGTGGTCTTGATCTTCAGGACCAGCTGATAACGTTTCTCCGCCATCGGCGAAAACTTGTAGGAAAGGTTCTGATTCACCGGCAACTCCGTCCATGTCCTGCCATCATCCTCGGAAATAAGAAGAGTCTGTATTCTTTCCATCGTGGAAAGACGCGCCGTGACCTCAATGCCTCCGGAGCGAAGATCCGCAGCAATAACCACGACATCTCCGCCGGTAGCATTCTGGAGACTTCGCGTGTTGAGCCGCGCGTCATAAAGCTTGTAAAATTCCGCCAGGACCGGCGAGCCCGTTGGACTTCCCATACCGCCAGGAACTGTTCCTCCGTGCCCCATGGGAGGAGGCACCTGACCAGAAGGCATTTGAACAGGAGAAGTCGTACTGCCAAGCGCAGACTCAATCTTGGAAACCTCATT
>MHFU01000155.1:12449-23797 GCA_001804345.1 Omnitrophica bacterium RIFOXYB12_FULL_50_7 | reverse complement strand
ACTAACAACCTCGGGCGCTCCGGGAGAAAGTCCGGAATCCTTAAGGTAAACCACCATCTTTTCCCTGATCTGATTGAACTTTGCGTGATAATCTCCTTCGGGACGGATTTTCCTTGCCTCATCTAGGAAATTATTTAACCCCGCCAAAGCATTATCCTGAGAAGCGCCACTCACCTTAATGGTTAGTTCCTGATATCCGTTTGAACCTCCGGCCGAAGAGGCGATCGTCACCTTGCCGCTCGTTCCTGCCACAACCCCTATCGGTAGATCATAGCTAAAAGAAGTAAATACTTTCCCTTCTCTTTCAGAGGAGCTTCCAAAGTTGCCCTTAACAAAATCCGTCCCGTCAGTAGAAACCATGACCTCCCTAGGATTAACTCCGCTTTCGATCTCACCGGTTATTTTGATGATCTTGTCCTTGGCAAAATCAACCTCAATAACTTCTCCGGTAAATACCTTGCCGTTAATTTTCACTGACTTTATGACTACCGGCATCGAGGCCTTTTGAACCATCGCGTTAGCCTCGTCTTCTTTTTCTTTTAATTCCCCGAGCCTCTTGCGGTAGTTGGCCGCAAAAACATTACTGGAATCAATATCGATATCATTTTCAGTTAATATTTTCTCCCAGTTTAGGGCATTCAGCTCAGAAAGAAGGCCTGCCTTTCTTAACTCTGCCTGTTGCTCCGAAGCAGTGATCGGAACACCGTCAAGGCCCGCCACTTCATTATCTCCAACAGGCTTGATCTTGGAGACAAGATTAATAATTTCCACAACCTGTTTATGAATCTTTGGCGAGCTGCTTTGAAGAGCCTGCATTCTTTCCGGAGTCATTGTCCTGGAAATATCTTCTTTTAATTTACTTACCTCCTCCCTATTCAGATAGCCTTTGGCCCCTTCATTAATATGGGAAGCTTTTAAAGGGTAACCGGCTTTAATGCTATCTTTTGTTTTTTCGAAATTCGTCAACAGAGGAAGAGAGATCAGGCTTTTAACCAGCACAATGCGGGCTTGAATAAAACCTCGCTGGTCAGCAACTTCATCCCGCGCATTTTCATAAAGCCCCTCAAGTTTTTTAAGCGTCTCCGGCACGGTACGCTTGAATCTTTCAAGGCTTTTTATTAGTTTATCGGCTGATTCGATAGTTGTGTCTGTCCCGGCAGGAAGGGTTATCTTCCACCGAGCCAGCGAGGAGTCAGCTTGTTGATTGGCTTTAGTTCTTTCTGTTATGTATGCCCTTAATTCTTTTATGCGCTCGTCGACTTTATTTATCTGGGATGAAATAATACTAAAACTTGTTTCAACACCAGTGGATAAAGTTGAATCATAATACGTAGAGAAGTCGTCAGAAAAGGCGGTTTCTCTTTTGCTTAATGCGTCTTTTAGCTTTTGCAGGGTTTCGCTTAGATTATTTTCGTCTATGCCGGGGATCTTCTCCAAACTAGCTTCCGGATAAGCCCATTTTTCAGAATCAGAAATTATTCTGTCGTTACTCTTAATGAAAGAGTCCACGTCATTTAATAATTCCGGCGGCTGGGCATTGCTGTAAATTTCACTTTGTTCTTCTCCCGCCATTTTAACAATGCGCATCCATTCAGCTATTCTTTCCCTCAGGAACGGCACAAAAGCATAAAAGCCCTGCCCTCCAAGCTCATACGACGAAGCGTCCCCCATCGTGCCTGATACTGATCCGGGAGAAAATCCTGAGTTTTGTTCAAACTCCTTACAAAACAAGTTCCAGGCAGCAAATACCTTATCCCGGATCTTCTCTATTTCGGCATATTTCTCGTCTCTTCTCTTAATGAAAGCCATTTGAGCTCTTTTGAAAGCTTCACTGTCATTAGACTTAGCAACGCTGGCAAATTCTTCACTCTTCTCCCATTGGTTATCAACGTTTTGCCATAGCCTATCCACCTCTTTAAATTTTTCAATATTAGCTTTTTTCTGCTCTTCCCACTGTTTCTTGTAAAAAACATCGAATTCCTCGGAGAATTTATCTACCCCGAGGGAATTAAATATTTCAGAATCGTTCCTGCCTCCTTCGCGGAAGTATTTGTCTATCTTCTCTTTAAATTCCGCCATCTTGGAATCTAGCGGATATTTATCCAGCTTGAAGCTCGCGAACCCCTGGATGATTGCCTGGGAGTTTTTGACATATTCTTCGTAAGCCTTTTTCTCTTCGGCATCTTCTTTTTCTCCGAGGGCTTTTGCCAGGGCTCGTGCCTGCTTAAACCCAGGACGCAAGATTTTTAAGTATTCGATTAATTTATCTCCCCCTAAGGCCTTGTTGAGAAATTCTGCCCGGGGATCTTCGGCGTAATACCCCTTCTCCTCGATGGTCATGATGGCATACTGAGCCTCATCCCTGACTTCTCTTGCTGCAGTCCCGGTATTTTTGCTTTTTGCATCTGCAAGGCGAGCATTGAAATTCTGCGCAAGTTTGGCGTACTTTTGCGTAAGCTCCAAGTTTGTCTTCTTCCAATCCTCTACTTTCTCAATGATATTCCCATACTGCTTATTGATCTTCTCAAGTTCCTCTAGTAGAGGCTTTTGGGCGATAAATTCTTTGCGCAGGTTTATTTCATTAAATTGCGCCTTTAAAAGTAAATTGATATCCGCTAATATTGCTGCCAGGTACGTCTCGATCTCCTGCCTGTTCTGTAAATAAAACTCCTCTACCGTAATTACTTCCTCGGGTGCTTCAAGCCCCATGCCGGTATTGAAATTTAAGCGGTTCTTCATGTCTTCGGTAGGAATGGATTTACCTAATTTCTCAACCAGGTAACTGTTAACAAGCGTGCGAAGCTTAGTATTGCCAGACATCAAGAATTTATCAAATATGTAATTTACATTTTCCCTGGTATCCATGTTGATCATATCGCCTCTTTCCGGGCGAAGTTTCTTATCCTGGCGCAACAAGAAATACAGTTCTTCTATCTGCACCTCTCTTCCGGTCTGTGCCACTGCCTGGTAAGACTCTGCGGTAATTTGAGCTCCGGTGATCAACAAGTTGACGATAGGTCCCCAGGGAGGAGGGATCGGATTCATATCAGCAAAAGTCGCCAAGTTCAGAAGCACCTTGATAGAATTAGCGGTCATCCCGATGGAATCACTTTTTTCATAGCTTAAGTAGAGACTGAAAGTGTTGAAAATTGTTGAAATAACCCTTGATTCGGTCAGCCAGCGGTCAGCCTTGCCCCCTTCCATTCCCAAGCTTTTCGCGTAGTTTATAAAATCATCGGAAAGAATGTAGCCGGTATAAAGAGAAAGGGGAGCGCTGATAAGCCTTGCGGACTGCTCATTGGCCGTAGCCAAAGTCTCTTCCAGATCTTTGTTGTAATCTTCCTTACTCCCGATATAAGCAAAAAGCGAAGTTGATTGAACGGAGCAAACCATGACAAAGATAATAGTTGCGAATCCGCACAGCCATGAAATCAGCTTGCCTGTTTCTTTTTGCAGGAATTTTTTCACATGTCCTCCTTTTTTTATGTTTTTGTTTCTAATTCATAACCGTGGAGTCATCGCCCCGCACATGATAAACCTTCTCCACAAAAATATTAGGTGCACAAATTGCGCGGGGTTGAAGATCGTATTGGAAACCAAACGTTGCCCTGGCCCCCATAGTGTCCACGCCAGGAACGCGCCTTTTGCCGAAAGATCCTTCTGCTGCGGTAAAAACGATCACTGCCTTGCCTGAAATCGAGTTCATTGGCTCTGCATTTCTACAGTGGGCCATTCCCTATTTGAAAGATCGGGTTCCGTTCCGCTGATATTTATACTTAAAAGTACTAGTGTTCGGCGTGTTAAAAATATCCGCGAGGGACTGCGTTTCGACAAGGGCGTAGGTTCCGTCCAAAAGACGGACCGCAAACACGTGGCCTTGAGCGCCGCTCGCGTTTCCGGCATATCCCGAAGCGGGCGCTTCATCCACACTCTCGATCCCGACAGAGCCAAGGTCCACCACGCCCGAGCTGGATTCGATCCATCCCTCGCGACGCCTGAAATCGGCCTGGACCGGAAAGGGGCTTGTCTCACGCGTCTTCGACTGATTTTTGAAATTAAATCCCTCAATATCAAAATCGGGAGGGTGCGGCAGTTTGTACTGCGTCAACGTGAAGGTCCCGGTCGTAAGCGTCGCCGTGGCCATCGGCGCTCCATCCCCGCCTTTTTTTCCCGTATCATCCCCGCTGCCAGCACCGGGCTGAGCCCCCATGCCCGATTCTCGAGCCTTCCTGATCGCATCGATCTCGCTCTGCCCAAGACCGCTCGCTTCGGCAATCTCCGGGGAAAGCGTTGCGTAGATCAGATTGCCGCGAAGGTTTTTGATCTTCATCGCCCCATCCTCGAAAACAAAGATCATTGTGGTATTTCCGCTAGTGCGTTGCTGCCGCCCGGTCTTCCGGACCGTTTGGTCCTTGTTCCATTTGACCTCGGCCGCAAATTGATCCCCGCGCTTTTCGATTCGATTGATAAACAGCACCAGGCGAATTCCGTTAAACGTATCAAAATCATACCGGACCCCTTCTTCCAGGGATGTTTTATTCCCAAGAAAGTCGCGGGACACGCAATCAGAAAAAATCGACACGTTCTGCTGCTCGTACGCATCCGCCAATTTCTTGAGCGTCTCGGCGACGAGCTTCATGAAATCGATATCCCTGTACTGGATGGACGATACTCCCGGAAAGATCTCGCTTTCGATTTCCACAATGGCCGTCTTCATCTTGACCCTTGGCTGATACGGCTGGTTGGGTTGGGGCACAAAAGAATAGGTGACATTCTGTGACTTCGAAATACCTTTCCAGCTCTTGCCGTTGTCCTCAGAGATTAGAAGCGCGTCGATCTTGTCTACGGCAGAGATTCCGAATGTTATCTCGACAGCACCTGATTTCAGATCGTTCTTTGTCAAAACGACAGTCTGACCCATAGCATTCGTAAGTGCCTCGCCATTAAGACGGGCGCCTTCAACGCGGCACGAAGTCCGCAGCCATGCGAGTTCATCCTCCCGCTGGGCAAGCGCCTGGATCTTGACGATAAGCTTGCTGATCTCTGCCACCAGCGGCACCACCTCAGGCTCTGATTTGAGACTATCCGCATCCGACCCGGGGCCGATCAGCGACTCGAGCTTCTGGCGCCACGAGATAGCGGCGGGTGTTCCGCCATTCTTATCCGGAGCCTTGAGAAACTTCGTCACCGCGGCGATCTGAACACGCAGTTCCTCGACAATCGCGGGGATCTTATGGATGATGAACTTTCTGTAAAACTGTTTTTGCAAAACATCCAATTTAGCCATGACGCTAAAGTACGCTTTATTCAAAGCACTGCCCGGAGTCGATGGCACATCGGGACGCGAAGTGAGGATGTCGTGGGCCTGGCTGCTTATCTCGTTCCATTTTTTCGTGAATTTATTGCCTTCCAGCGCAAGCCAGCCCGCCCCTTGCTCGTCCACTCGTTTCGCAAGCTTTTCTAAAAGTTGTATCTCACGCGTCGGCTCCTTCTTGAGCCGCTCGAGCATCGGCGTGACGAGCGCATAATATTTTTCAGAGAGTTCTATATACTTCGTGAGGAGATTCTCAACACCTTCGAGGAGATCGGGAAGCTTCGCGGGATCGGGCAGATACGGTTCACTGATTCCTTCTGACGCCACCTCATCGAGAACGGACCTCTTTGACAGGAATTTAAGCTGCGCGGGAAAAATAGGCGCGATGGCCGCCTTGAGCGGTACAAGTTTCCCGTCGAGCTCTTTCTCCGCGCCTGCCATCTGTGAATACGCCTCGGCATAGTCATCCCTGGCCCTGGCGATTTTGGCGGCCTGACTGCGGAGTTGCTTCCGTATATCTTCGATCTCTCTCTTCGTCAGGACCTTATTCCGCTGAACACCATATGCCTGCTGCAAAGGCAAGATCGACGAGACGTACGCTTTGAGTTTATCCTCGGACGCGAATCCCGCTATCATCGATTCCAATTCTGCAAGCATCTTCTGATTTATACCGTACTGTCCGGACAGGACCCCGATAAGCCCGCCCGATGAACCAATATTATTATTTTGAAGCACATTAAATACCGCATCCCTGTACTTTACCGTACGCGATGCGGCATCCAACACAGACGGCGCCTGTGCCATCAAAGAGGCGGCAGTCGACGCATCGTCGCCAAACTTCTCCGCGTCCTTGAGATACGCTTCCGCCTGGGCGCCATTCTCCTCCGACAGCAACTCATAGATTGGCTTATAGTTCTTCAACCTCTTAAGCACCTCACGCGCATCCATATAATTCGCGTACCGATTCAGATAGAGCCATGCCTCGACCCTCTCGGCGACCTTCGATCCCATGCTGTCAGCTTCGCTCGCGAGCCCTGAGGCAGTGCTTTCCTGCGATCGCGCCGACGAGAATATCTCCCTCATGTCAGAAACAGTCTCTTTGACGCCCTTCTGCCATTCGGCATACCGCTCTACGGCACCCTTCAGCGGACCGGCCACTGATGACGATTTCATACCGCCGGTAACAGCAGGAAACCTGAACGTGCCTTCCCAGGCCGCCCATCCCAGGCTCTCCCCGCTCCAGCCTATCTGCCTGAGCGGGATAGTGATATTGACCTGATCTCCGAACGCCCCGTATTCCGAATACTTTCTCGTCCACTCGAAGGACTCCCACTTCTTGAATGTGTCATAAAAGGAGGCAAGGTTCGCTCCTTCAGCCTTCTCCCTGTCTGCACGCTCCGTATCGATCGTCGTGATGCATTGGGTATAGGCCTTATTCTCGCTCGCATCCGCCCGAGCGTATTCTGCGCCGACCTGTCTGGTCAGGGTCATAAAACGGTTATTGATCTCCTCGCCTTCCTTCCTATGCTTCCAGAACGCGATCATGCCCGGCGTGTTGCTGATCCGTATCACCCCGGAGATCGGATTCCAATAAAAGTTCCTGGGATCTTTATTCTCTTGATCGAGGACCTCGGCGATCGCAGGCCATTGCGCATTGCGGGCTTCGAGCGCCTTATTCCATTGGTCTGCGACAGCGGCCGACTTCTGGCGGTACGGTTCCATATTTTCCCAGCACTTCTTGGCGGCCCCGTTCTTTGCAGCCTCGACCCGTAAACGATAGGTCGCACCATCTATTTTATTATCCAGCAGATCCTGCCAGGCTGCACGGGATTCGCTTTTCGCTTCTCCATAATCCAATGAGGGACCGGCATAGGGGCTGGCCGTCGATGCGGGAGGCGCCGGCGGTTCGTACTTCTCCTTCTCGACCGTTTCGAATACCTGGGCCCGGCGCTGCCAACCGGAGGTCATCGTCACAGCCTTCTGCTGGAGCCTCTCGATCTCCTTGCCATGCTTTGTCAGGTCTGCTTCAATCGCGATCGCTTCGGTGAGTGCCGGCTCAAGGCTTTCGACCAGCTCCTGATACATCTTCTTTAATCGTAACAGCGCCTCCCTGATATCCTCCAGCGCCTTTATCTTCTGCGCGACCTCGGTCGAGGCCTTATAGAAATCCCACCCTTTCTTGAGAACAAGGCCGGCGGCGAGCACGCCACCGAGCGTCGTCGCGCCAAGCGTCCACGCAAGCGTCATAGCAAGTCCGCCGCCCTCGTCGAGTACAAGATCCGTAATGGAATCAGGAAGCAGGCCTCCGATGACAGTATCGACGGTACCGCTCTGGGCGGCGGCAACAATCCTTCTCGTTATATCCGCAATCTGCGCATCAACATTAAGGATCAGATTTTGAAGCTCTTTGTAAGCCTTCTCGATCTGGCTCTTGCGTTCCCTGACCTTCTGCAACGCGTCCCCGAGCGGAGACTTAAGGCTTATGATCGGCTGCACGGCACCCGGATCGGCCTCGAGAATGATCTTCATATTGTCATCGATGACCTGAAGATTACCGTCTACTGTCTGAGTATAACGACTCATCTGACCGGCTAGCTCGCGCCATGGCTGGGGATCCCCGGCAACGGCGTCAGGACTTCGTGCCTTCTCCAGGGCCTTCACAACACCGGACTCAGCCTCGCTAATCGCCTTGAGAGCTGTGTCGATATTCTTCTGTCTTTCGTTCACAATGCTTGCGACGTTCTGCGCCTCGACCGCTATGGGCGACCAGATCATGGCAAGTGTTACTACGAACACTATCCCTCGCCTGACGGCCGAGCCCGAACCTGTTCTTCTTGTTGTAGTCTTCACTTCTTCCCGCCCTCCTCCGGTTTTCCGAGTAAGCGAAAACGGAGCGCCCTCACCTCATCATTCAGAAGCGCCAGAGACACACCGACCGAACGGCTCAATACAGTAAGACTGAGCCTGAGCTGCTGCAAATCCGTCAGAGAGCTCTCGCATGCCTGGATAAGATCGCCTGACCTTCCCGACAAGATTGTCTGCTCGTCAGGTTTAGTTGCATCCGTAAGATCGGCGGCTTTTACCGCCTCTCCGCTTGCCAGCATTTTTTCAATGACTTCCGGTTTTGTCTCAACGATACCTTGGGGCGGTTTTTCCGGGAATGCTATCCTGGAAAGATTGGGCCGTGAACCATCGGCCTTCATCTTGCCGGCGATTTGTTCCGGGGTCATGCGTAACGCCTCTTCGAGCTTGGTCAAGGACGCGCCGGCTTTGCCGGCCTCTTTCGTCACGTTGCCGGCATCCGCCGTAACGGCGTCTGACATGATGCCCGCGCTGAGTGAAGAGAGGGCCTGAGATAAAAGACTGAAGTACTTCGCAGCTTCCCTGGAGTCAGTCCGTTTTGAAAAAGTTTCGTCCATCTCCTTCCAGGTAATGGAGGCGGGAATGTGTAACTGGATCTGGCGGATTTCTGAAATCATACCATCGAGAGTCCCGCAAAGGACATCCTGCTTTGACAAGAACTCGTTACCGGCGGTGATCCGTCTTTCAAGGCTCTTGATTTCTTCTTGAGGGCCTTTTGATGCAGCGCCCTGCTTGACGGCTTGACCGTTCTGTGCTGCCAAAAGTAAAGAGGCTGATCCCAATGGCAGTGTAAGAAAAATGGTCATGACAACAAATGAGGTAAGAAGCTTATTCATTCCACACTCGCGAAAGGTTATTGCTATTCGAAACTATTACGTACTGAGATTGCGAGAGCCGTCGGTTTGAAGAGCGTATTGGAAACTGAGCGTTGCATTAGCCCCAACAGTGTTCACACCGATAACGTTCATCTTGCCAAAATACCCTTCGGCCGTGGTAAAAACGATCACTGTACCGCTAGGAAGCGGCGTGATGGGTCCGGCATATCCGCCTGAGGGTGCCTCTGAAAGAGCTTCAAAACTTTGAGCGGACGTTTGGATCTGACCAAACATAATATTGTTGAACTCAAAAGTGATATCACCAGAACCGGACGGTACTTCGTTACCGGATGAAAAATCAAAATCCGCACTATTCGGCATAGGCGCTATGGCGGTCACAGAACCTGTCCGGACATTTAATTTCGAAGAACCCACACCGCCGGAATTGACAGTATTGCCGGCGCCGGGCTGGACGGGATTGCGTTCGAACTCGGCAACCCTGATCTCCTCCACGATCGTCTGGGAGAGTCCACTTGCTTCGGCGATCTCGGGTGAAAGCGTTGCGTAGATCAGATTCCCGCGCAGGTTCTTGATCTTGAGAGTACCGTCCTCAAGTGAGAACATCATCACGGTCTTTCCGGTCGTCATCTGCTGCTGGCCGGTCTTGCGCGGGTTCTGGCTCTTATCCCAGTGCGTGTCCGCCACATACAAGTCTCCGCGTTTTTCAATGCGGTCAATGTAGATCTTCAGGCGTATGTCCGTGAACATATCAAAATCGAAACGGACACCTTCCTCAAGATAGACCCTGTTTCCGATATAATCCCGGGAGATCAGGCTAGCAAAATCCGCCGTATTCTGGCTTTCATAGGCATTCGCGATCTTTGTGACCACGTCCTTTACGAGGTCGGCATAGGAAACATCCCGGTAAACAAGTCCTGTGATATTCGGAAAAAACGTCAGGTCATAATCCTTCGAAAGCCTGGTCTTGATACGAAGCTTCGGATCATAACGCTTTCCGGCGATCGGAGAGAACTCGACCTGGACCGCCTGCTGGATCTGGATCTCCTGCCAAGTCCTGCCGCCATCCTCGGAAAAAAGAATCTTATCGATACCGTCCACATGAGAGAGCCATCCCGTCAAAGATATCTTTCCCTGCCGGAGCTGCTCAGGAAGCAGCACGACCTCCCCGTAGGCCTTGCTCAGATCATAGGTGTTCACCCGAGGACCCGTCAAAAGATAGTCCGAAAAAAGTGTTTCTTCCTGCTTTTGCTTCTGCTTTGCCAGGACTTCCTCTTCGATCGCCCTCAACTGGCCATACAAATCTGTTCCACCCACCCCTAACATGGCCTTCTTGACCTTTTCGGGAAGCATATGGTCGGCAATTCCAAATCCCATTTGGATTCCCTCGTAATCCTTTTTCGCCTTTTCGATCTCCTGAAGCACGAGCGTTAGATCCGGATCATTCCGGTGCGCATTCCAGAAAGCCTTCACCTTCTCAACGATCGCCTGTTGCTGTAAGCTCGTTTGATCCCTGGCCGTCATCAATTGCTGATCGGCCTGTTCCATCTCCCGGAAGCCCTGTTTCATCTCATCAAGTGCTTTGGCCGCATTTTTGAATTTGATCGCAGTCATCTCCTGCTCGGCGCGCGCCGTGTACGCCTGCACTTCGAATCCGCTCAAATCCGGTATCCCAAATTCGGGGAAAGTCCTGTCCGTAAAGAATTTCCCGAGATATCCGTAGTAAGCGTTGAAAGCACGCTCATATTCCTTATAGGTCGTCTTCAAACCGGCAATGCCCTGTTCCAGAGTACTTGGATCTATCTGGACCGCCACCTGCTTTTGGCCCTGGTAATTTTTTTCAAATTCTTCGACCGTCTTGCGGAAATCGTCTGTATCTTTCCCTAGCCTTGTAGCCGCAAGTCCGGGATTGGACCCACGGATCAGCCGCCACGGCTGAAAGAAAACATCGTTAAAATAAAGGATATCATAGACCCCTTTAGGAACTTTTGCGCTTTGTCCAAGCTCGGCTGCCAACGCATTCACTTCGGCTGATTTCTTTCCCCCAGCGACGCGGGCACTGAAAGCTGCCTTGTGAAGTGACATGGCCTGATCAAATGAAAAATTAGAGAATTTTTCATAGTAGTCGCGCGACGCAAAAGCGGGATATTGCCCCAAATTGGAAAGGAGTCCGCCCAGGGCCCCCGGGTTCGACTCGTAGATTAGCTTAGTCTGCTCGTTCAAAGATGGATCCAGTACCTGCCGTTGTTTGGAACATTGAATCACAAATTGATCGCCGCAAACACCTGCCCATCCATAATTGAAATGTTCCGCCACCGAGACTTCGTCGTTCACAAAGA
>MHFU01000155.1:0-12426 GCA_001804345.1 Omnitrophica bacterium RIFOXYB12_FULL_50_7 | reverse complement strand
AATTGGCGTCCTCCATGGCTTTTTCCGTCCTCCTGGAATCGATCCCGGCGGCTAGTGTTATGAATTTTTGAAGTGCGCCGAGCTGCTCTCTGTTTTTCGCCTCGTCATACCCGGTAGGAGGGTCTTCGGTCCCAAGACCCTGAGGAAGATCCGGCAGGGGGTCCAGTTCCTTGAAATAAGGAAGTGCGATGGCTTGATCCAAAACTTTCTTCAGGTTCTCCACCTCAGATTTCCACGCGCCTGCCCAGGCGTACGCGGGAGCCAACTCTTCTTTGATCATGCCGAGGCGCCGAAGATGGTCTTCCTCGATCTTTTTATAAACTTGACGGATCATGTCCGCACGGACTGCGGCGTAGCCCCGATAAGCTGACACAACCGTGTTCTTTTGGCACTCCTGAAATGCCTTCTGGTGTTCCTGACTCAAGACGGTCAACTCATTGAGACATCCCCTCCAGGAGGCTTCGTTTGCAGCATGGAAAAACGATTGGCATTGATCGCTTTTCTCCATATAAATCTTGCTCTGCTGTTGGCCAAGCTGCACGCAGGGTTCCGAGACATTGTTAATAGTCAAGGCATACACGTCCGGAAAGGCCATACCCGAAAAAGGCATTTGACCTGAAAGCACCATGTTGAACTGCGCCGATTCCTTGGACTGGACCTCGGAGAGTGTAAGATCCCCGCCCTTCGCCTCTTCACTCTTAAGAGAATCACGGATATCTTCAAGCGTCGCGATCGCTTGATCAGGATCCATCTTGACATAAGTATCCCTGACCGCAGCCATTTCATCCACTTGTTGGGCCGGAGGTGTCCCCGCAGGCATTGTCCTTCCCCCCGAGAACCATTTGGCGTTCACGTATTCATCTTCCGTATCGATCATCTCTTTAGCAATCTTCCGGTACTGTTCCCGCCAGCCCGAACAGGCCTCATTGGCTGCCTTGATCGCGTTCGTAAACGCATCGCTGTTCAGGTAGGCCTGGACAACATCTTTGAAGACCAAATCCCAGAGATCTTTGATCATTTTCCCGGTCGATTTCATTTCGCCGATACGTTTCAACGCCTTGTCCGAGATGATCTTCGCGTTCTGCTTGGCGAGCTGTTCCGCGGTCTGGCGCGCGACATCAAGATTTCCAGGGAAATTAGCATCGACGGGTAATTTCGAAATTTGATCCTTCAGGATGTCGTACGCCTTTCCTTCGGCTTTCCCGATAATCACCGTCGCTTCAGTCTGGAGTACTCCGGTCACAACCCCTTCGATCACTTTCCCCGTGACCTTGGATTTCAACTTATCCTGCAACGCTTTCGAAACGCCGCCGGAACCCCCTGCATTAAAAAGGATCGAAAAAACAAGGTCGTCAATAATTTCGGGCGTCAGCTGCGCCCCTCCGCGCGCCTTGGCCAGATAATCCCCGATCGCGGTTTTGATCATGGGTTTGATCAGCTTCACGAGCGGCTTGATGATGTTCCCTTCTGCGAGATCAATGGCAAAATCGATGAGCCGGCCCAGATCCACTTCTTTTATAACCTGCTCGATATAACGGCCCATGGTATCTCCCCAAAAAATCTGAGAAGCCGGAAGGTTCTGTTTCTCCGCCTTATAGACCTGGATCATGAACTTCATGTTTTGTTTCACAAGCACACTGCGCGCCTGCAACTTCTGCAACCGCGTAACCAGATCGTTCTGGAACGCGATGATGTCCTGATCGGTAGTCCCGGATGAGTCGATCTTCGTCTGGATTTCATTCAGAGCCTTCCGGATCGCCTTGGATTCTTCGTCGATCTTTTTCGCTTCCGCCATAACATTGGCGTTCAAATATTCGGCGTTCTTCCAGCCCTCGCCGTAAATATCATCCTGACTCACGCCAAAGATCCACTTGCCGGCATTGGCGACGCTGGTAAGCGCGATCGCGCCGGCCGAAATGACACTTGATTCCCTGGCCGCGTCGTCCAGCATGGCCTTCCAACTGGTGGAAGCTTGGGCATCGCGCAACGCGAGGTCAAGACTGTTCAGGATCCCCCGTTCCTGCTGGATATTGGCCGAAAGAACCTGGGTTTTGGCATATACATCCGGCGAGGGATTTGCCTCAAATTGGGTATAGAGCGCTTTGAGCTCGGCCTTGTGCTGGGTGATCCGTTCTTTCGTGAACTGGATCTGTTGATGGACCAGTTCCTCCTGCGCGGAAATCGCAAGCCCCAAAGAAGAAACACTCACGGAAAGGACCCCGCAAAGAAAGACAGATAAGATCTTTTTTTTCATTTTCTCGATCCTAATTCATGACCATAGGGTCATCTCCACCGACCCGATAAAGTCGCCACGTGCCGGTTTCGTTCCGGAATACGTATTCGGCCCGGCCTGTAAGATTTTTGTAATTTCCGCCGGTATACGTCGCAACTTTTTTCTCCCAGTGGAAAGAAACGCTTACCAGGTCCTTATTCGTGACCACGGAATCCACGATCGGATAAAGATCGATCTGGCGCGCCCCGTAAAATCCACGTTCAACCCCGTTCGCGAATTCGCTCCGGACCGGATTAAAGTCCCTCGAGACGATCCTGTCAAAAGAGTCCCGCGTATAATTCCGGTAAACTGAAAAAACATCGTTAAGCAAACCCTTCCCCAGCGCGTATTCGTCCTTCATCGGAGTATCCGGACTCTGCAAAGCGCTCTGCGGCGCGCAGCCGTTCAGAACTCCAACCATGAGCACCGCCACACCTAGAGCCATGACTCTTTGGATAAAAGGACGCTTATTCACAAGATCTCCTTTAAGTTGAAAATTTCTTGGATTGTCCATGAGCACCGCAAACCCATAACATCAATAGTTGTGCGGCATTAGAACTGGCTGACAAACTTCGTGATGGCGCGCAATTCCTTATAATCCTGCGTCCCGTCCACGTTGTTGTACACATTCCTTTCGATCCTCGCGATCAAATGACTTCCCCGCTTTTTACCGACCAGAAAATCAAGCTCTCCGAAAGAACGCGTGTTCAAATACCCCGAATCAGGCGCGGCGGCCGAAGAGTCCTGGATATTCATCCCACCACGTATCGCAAGGCGCTCCCAAACGTCGTACTGCCCGTTAAGTGAAACGCCGGTTGTGACTTCATTATCATCCTCGCTTTGGGGATTATGGAAATCAAACGTGAAATCTCCCGAAATGAAAAGCCGTTTTGTGAAAAGCTTGAAATCCCGGCTCACGTTCGCACCCAGGCGATTGAAATAATCGTTATTGCCTTTGTCTTTGATGTTACGGTAGGCGCGATATTCATACCTGCCCCCGACGCTCGTTTCCCAAATACGGTCGTTGACCGAAAAACCGGTCGTTGTGGTGTTCGTCTCCACAGTCTCGGTCGGGAAATTATCAGAGTGTTGATCAAGATAATTAAAATAGGTGCGAACATCAAAGTTGCGGCGCGCTTCCCAGGGCCGAAGATAAAGCGTGATGTACTTTTCGTCATTGATCGTCCGATAGGGCTGGTTGCTCCGCTCGAGATGATTCCAATAATAGTTCTCAACAAATGAAAGCCGGACCTTGTCCCACGGCGTGAGATCGAGAGTGAACTGATGCTGAACTTTGTCGGTCGAGGCCGATCCGACTTCGGTATAAAAGGAAGGCTGGACGTAATAATAGAGGTAACGGAAATTTACATAGCGGGAGCTGAACGAAGGCTCCAGCCTCAGGGCGTTGCCATACTGGGTTTGGTTTATAAGAGCGCTGGTATCCTCGACATAGGCGCTCCGGGCCCATTCCCACCGGAAATTAAAATATTTTTTGAAATTCACATCCCCGTCAAGTCCGAAGACCGTGTTGCTTAAGTCCTGCACCTTCGTCCCCGACGGAGTCACATGCCAGGCTGTGGCCCGGTCATCCTGGCTTGTCACACACTGGCTTCCGAGCCGCACCAAAGAAAAAAACCACGCATCTTTCAGAAAATTCAGGTCGAACTTACCGCCGAAAACATTCCGCTGATATTGTCCGGCCCAAACGTCCTCTTCGTTTTTTCGCGTCGCAATGAACTGAATCCGGGGTTCCACTCGAGCGTTCGGGAGCGGGTTAAAATCGCCACGAAAACCTTCCAACGAAGAACCGAGCGTAAAATTCGTGAAATCAGCATAAAGGTCTCCGAACTCAAGCATGTTATAAGGATTATAGAGCCTGACATTCAGCTCTTTCAGACGCAGGGAGCGCATCGTCTCGATCTGCGGGTTGTCGGTCTTTCGGATCATAACCCGAGATTCAACCTTGTAGTCCCGCCACAACTGCTCCCACGCGTTGATACTCGATTCGGTCAGATAATCCGTGCCGCGCTCGAGGAACGAATTGCCAATGTTCCCGCTTATCTGGTTCCAGTCGACTTCTGCGAGAACGCTCCCCGATATCTGGCCGGTCCGGTCGGGCTTGTATTCTCCGAAAGAGCCAAAATCAAAAAGGTCCTTAAACCGCTTTTTAAGACTCAGATCCCGGTCTTTAGAGAGCTGAACGGCTTCGGGAGAGGAAGGCTGGCCGAGATAATAGACCTCGGCCGCGAAAAGATCCTGAGAAAAAAACAATAATGAGAGAACGACGGCCGCAAAAAAGATACGAGACTTCTTCATCGTGATCTCCAAACGTCTTATTACGGTTTATCTTTCAGAAAAACAAACTGCGACGGGATTATAGACACGAGAATATTCAGCTTCAATCCCTTTATGGAAACGGGCCTTTTCTACAGCACCCGTATTCATCGGCAGGATTCCATTAAATCTGTATACCGTCAGACCTTTTGGGACGCAGGACAAAAACCTGGTGATTATATTCCTCCCTGCCGGCATGGCCTGAGATCACCCGGAAATATCGATGAGGCGCTGGATGACTTCTTCAACCACACGGTTAGGCGTGGACGCCCCGGCCGTAATACCGATCTGAAGGGGGTCAGAAATCTTTTTTGTCTCCGTAAAAAAAGGTGCCTGACCCCTTTTTTGTAACCATCCCTCAGTTTCGACGATCTCCTGAGCTCCGGTCTTCTTGTGCCGGATCTTCTCGCGCGAGACGATCGCAGAAGCATCTTCCACATGATAGGCCGGACAGAATTCCGAAGCGATCTCCGCTAGATGGCCTGTGTTGCTCGACTTGTAACCGCCGATCACGAGAATAACATTCATTTTTTTCTCGCCAAGTTTTCGGATCGCGTCCTGCCGGTCCTGAGTCGCGGAGCAGATCGTGTCAAAATGGCGGAAACGCACCTGAAGTTCGGCCTCACCATAACGAGCCCGGAGAGCCTCGCGCAACATTTCCGAGATCTCGATCGATTCGCGCGACAACATCGTCGTCTGGTTGGCAAACCCGATTTTCCCTAGATCTTTGTCCGGATCAAAACCCTCTGAACATGCGCTCTTGAATTTCTCGAGGAATGTTCCCCGTTTCCCACCTGGAGTCTTTTGCCAGGCCCCTGCGGGGTCCCCAGCAATATATTTACAGACCTGCTCCGCCTGCGCTTTATCCTTCACGACAAGATATTTCACAGCCCGTGAGCAAGTCGCACGTGTTTCTTCATGGTCGTATTTCCCGTGGATCACGGACGTAAACCCATCCTGGCTGTAGGATTCCACACGACGCCACACGCTCATAACGGACCCGCAGGTCGTGTCCACGATCACACAGCGTTTCTTTTCGAATTCTCTCAGAGCTTCGACCGGCACCCCAAAAGCGGGCATGATCACCACATCTTTTTCGGTGATCTCGGAACGCGAAGCATCGTCGGTGAGAATCTTCACTCCCATCCCCTGAAGTTCCGCGTTCACGCGGGGATTATGGATGATCTCATTGGTCAGAAAAATACGCCGGTCCGGAAAACGGGCACGGGTCTCGTAGGCATATTCCACGGCGCGTTCGACTCCGTAGCAAAAACCGAATTCCTTCGCAAGATGGATCTCCAAGCGCCCTGTTTTCAGCAAGAATCCGGCAGCGCGGATCTTATCGATGAGCGGGCTGTGGTAACTTTGATCGAGTTGGTGCTGAACGATCCCTTTAAGCCCGAAACTTGTGCGGAAGGATTTCTCACTTTCGGTCATGAGAACCTTGGGTCAGGAGGAAGTGATCTTGCGGACCGTCACGCCGGCCTGCTCAAGCAGTTTGAGGGCGATCTCCAGGAACGGATAATTCCCCTGGAAGACGACCTCACCAATCCCGGAGTTGATAATCATCTTAGTGCACATAAGGCAGGGAGAAAAAGTCGTGTAAAGCGTGGCGCCTTTGACGCTCACGCCATGATAGGCTGCCTGAACAATCGCGTTCTCTTCGCCATGTGAGCAGAGACATTCTCCGAGGTCTTTCCCGGAAGCATCGATCGCGGTGCAGCGAGAACAACCCCCGTCGCTACAGTTCTTGATGCCTCGAGGCGTTCCGTTGTAACCGGTCGAAATGATGCGCTTGTCCTTCACGATCACGGCGGCGATCTTCCGTTTCATGCAGTTGGCACGCATGGCCACGACCTTGGCGATATTCATAAAATATTCATCCCAACCCGGCCGCAGGGCTTTTTGCGCGAGGTCAAGAAAGATCAACTTCACCTTTTCATGCATTTCCTTAAGCGGCCCGTTGTTATCCACCTGGAGATCTGCCAAAGCGATCGTCTGATCGAGCTGTTGGTCGGTTTGACTCGAACTTTTGGCTTCCTTGGCCTCAAGCGCCTGAAAATCCTCCCATACCCGGGGATCGTTCTCCCGGCCGCGCTGTTTGAGGCGTTCGAAACGGAGCCGCTCCGGAGCATGGACACGAACAAGAGTGAAATCACTGCGACGGCGGAAAACCTGGACCTCGGAAGGATGACGGATGGAATCGATCACATAATTCTTTTCGGGATCAAGCTTCGCGAAGATCCGCTCGGCAAGACAACCCGGCCCTTCTTTTTCGCGCAATTCATTGCCGAGCACGACAAGCACTTCGCGCGTAATCTCCTGCCCGCGTTTTCTGGCCTCCTCCCGGAGCGCGTCAGAGAGCGAATAATAATGAAAACCGCGGTCTTTAAGGAAATTCGCCGCCTCCCCTTTCCCCGATCCGTTCTTGCCCGTAAGCCCAATAATCATAAGATTTTTTCTTGGGGATGATTCCAAAAATCAGGCGCATAAAAACGCTGATCGCCCGCATGCCGTTCCACTAAAACAAGATAATGCGCGTTCTTGCCGTCTTTCACTTCAGGTAACACGGCAATCTCACGAAGAGTTTCTCCGTGTTTCCCGGCCGGAGGTCGTATAAAACTCACGCCCTGTTTTTCAAGACGAAAAGCCGCCTCTTCAATGTCCTCCACGCGAAGCGCCATGGCACAAGGCTTCTTATCTCCGAAATGCGCGATCCAATCCAACCCCGCCTTTTCATGAGGGTGTTCGACCAGGATCGCCGGAGCACATCCTCTTCGAAAAACCTCCACACTATGCCCTTTGTGTTCAAGAACCTTGGCGGCGAGATCTCTCTC
This sequence comes from Omnitrophica bacterium RIFOXYB12_FULL_50_7, assembly GCA_001804345.1. Lineage (GTDB taxonomy): Bacteria > Omnitrophota > Omnitrophia > Omnitrophales > Aquincolibacteriaceae > Aquincolibacterium. The sequence goes on along the minus strand of MHFU01000155.1, from coordinate 4,983 downwards.
ATACCCCAGCCCGAGAAACTCGTTCGCTCTTTCTTTTAGATGGACGGTACGGAAAATTAAATGGTCCAGGACAGGAAAGAGACCGATCCCTACAAGCGACAGACTGTGTACCACGACGCGGGCGGCGACATTTTCAGAGGCAAAATCAGCAGCGTACTGCTTCAAAACCTGTTCCAGAAGGACGGGATCCTTACAACCGGAATCGGATAGCATTTTGTGTCCCTTATCAGTCAAAGGCAAAGAAAACTTCAAACCACAACTCTTGTGCATTGCTCCAGTTTCTTTGGGAGATACGTCCCTTCTTTGCCACCCGCAGGTCACATTTAAATGTGACCTGCGGGGAGACACAGCTGGAGCAATACACCATAGTTCTTATTTCAGTTTGTTCCCCGGTTTTTTCGGGGCTTCATCCTTCGAACGAGGCGTCGCCTTGGGGTTCGCCTTGAACTGGACTGCAAGATCCGCATTGATCTTGGCATAAGTCGGATCCATATCCTCAGACTCAATGATCGAACCCACCGGACATTCCGCCGCACAAGCGCCGCATGAAATGCAGGTCGCCGGATCGATCACCATAAAATCTTTCCCCTGATACGTTCCGGGATAGATCGCTTCGGTGGGACATACTCCGACGCAAAGACCGTAGCGTTCACCGTGACATTTCTCAGTAATAACATAGGCCATTTTGTGATTCTCCTTAATGGATGTTGGTTTTTGAAAGAGGCGGTATTTTAACCGCTGCTTCCCCCATCGTCAATGCTTTCAAACCCACTTGCTTTCAAACCCACTCTTTCACGATGGACGACTCATGCTCATGGCCTCAAGACGTGCAACGCGATCCTCTGGAGAAGGATGCGTTCTGAAAAGAGCTGCCCACCCTTTCCCCAACAACGGATTAGCAATAAAAAGATGGGCGGTCGCGGGCTCGGCATCACGAAGCGGAAGTCGTTTGGAAACACTATCAATTTTTCTAAGTGCGCTTGCGAGATAAAGAGGCTCTTCACAGAGTTGGGCGCCACACAGGTCGGCTCTGTATTCCCTGGAGCGTGAGATCGCGAGCTGGATGAACATCGCGACAAGAGGCATCAGGATCGCTGCCAAGACCCAAGCCAGTGGATGGCCGTTATCACGCTCATCACGCTCCCCGCCCCAGAAAAACGACCAACGGAACATGGAGGCGACACGGCCCAGCGCGCCGGCCAAAGTCGCCACGATCGAAGACAGCAGGATATCGCGATTCAGAATATGCGAAAGCTCGTGCCCGAGCACGCCGGAAAGCTCTTCTTTATTGAGAAGCCCGACGATCCCATGCGTGATTGCGATCGCCGCATGCTTGGGATTGCGGCCAGTAGCAAAAGTATTCGCCGAAGCGGAGGGAAGCATGTAAAGCCTCGGATCTGGGATCCCCGCTTTTGCCGAAAGCGTTCTCACTATCTCAAAAACCTCGGGCGCTTCATCCTTGGTAAGTCGTTGCGCACGGGACATCGTAAGCACCATCTTGTCGCTAAACCACCAGACGCCCAGATTCGTCACGCATGCCAAGATAAACGCAATCCCCATGCCGCGCTCTCTTCCCAACGCAAACCCGCAAAAGAGCACAAACAGCGTGAGAAGCGTCAAAAGGACTATCGCCTTAACAAGATTTCCTATCGGATTATTTTTTCCACATCATCATTTTCTTGAAGTCACTTTCTCGTATTCTTTCATCAAAAGATTCTCTTCGCGGAAAATGCGGCTTTTGATCATGGCTGAAATCCTTCTGAACTCCGCGGGAATATCTTTCCCCATCGAATCGTTTTCCACTTTCCGAAAGAACGCCCTCGTCTCCGCGGCGATCTTATCCATGTCCGCGGCAAAAAGGAACAATTCCCGTCTGAGATCGGTATCGGTTTCTGCGGCTTTTTTCAAAACAGGAAAAAAACCCAAGTCCTCACTTTTAAGATGAGCTTCGAGAGATCTCTTAAGCTCCTGCAACTTCGTCTGTCCCACTCGACTAAAAATATCGAGCTGGAGGACTTGCAAAAGGACCTCCAGAATCTGTGCGTGTTCCTTGCGCCACATTTTGATATAATCGGACATAAGTCACCTCACATAGGATGTGATTCGTTGTACCGACTCAAACGGATTGCAACAACGAACTTTGAAATTAAACGATGGGGTATTTGTCATTTAAACCCGTACGATCCTTTTCAAAATTTTTATACCTCGCTAAGAACCTATCCTGATATTCAAAAGGAGATATGAACGGCTAACCACACGGTCTTCTGCTTGGGATGGGTCCAATCCACGCGGTGGCAAGTATTGGCCGAAATGAACACATAAGTCCCCTATCCTCAGATCGAGTTTGTCGCAAGCCCCCTTGAAGAGAAGACGTGCCCGGCCACGCAAAACGATCACCCACTCCGCTGTTTTCGAACAAAGCCACTTACCTCCAGGCGTCGCCTGGCCGCAGGAAACGATCCTCTCGATCTTAAAACCCTTTCCCTTCCGCAGAACCTGAAACGCTTCCCGTTTCTTAGCGGTGGAAAGCCCGAAGAAAATGTTACGACTTTGTAGCTTTGACATAGAACTCAGAATCGGATGCGAAATCGCTTGAGGTCACGCTTGAGATTGGCAAGCCCGCGAAAATGGATCGTATGCATCCCTGCTTTTTGGGCACCACGGATGAAACTTTTCATGTCATCAATAAAGACGGTCTCTTCCGGCCGAAGGCTGATCTTTCTCAAAACACGCTGGTAGATCTTGAGGTCAGGTTTGCGAGCCTTCACTTCATGAGACGGAAATTTCCGTTTGAAGTGCCGGAGTAGCTTGAAGTTCTTTTTAATGTGGTTGTAATGGAGCGAGTTCGTGTTTGAAATAAGGTAAATCGGATAATGTTTTTTGATCCGGATCAAGAGCTTTTCCATCCCAGGATTTTCCCAGAAGATATCGTTCCAGTAATACTTGAAGGTCGCGTACGGGACGGGGTTTTTGAAAACGCGGGTTGCTTCCCGGTAAAACTCCCGAGTTGACATCTCCCCCCGGGTGTAGGCCTGCTCAAACTTGGAAAGAAAAAAGTGCGCCCAAATCCGAAGCTTGGAAATGCCGCCGGCTTTCGAAAAACGCCGCGCCGCCTTCTGGACGTCGTAATTCACGAGTACATTGCCGAGGTCAAAGATCACGGCTTTGATTTTGGGATCGAGTTTTTTCATAAGGCGGGCATTTTAACACATTTCTTAAAAAAAAATGAAGGAGAAGGATATAGGAGGGTGCATGACCGTAGCTGCGGGCAGGCTGAAGAAGGAAGCCGTATGCCGAACGATGCTCGCGAGGCGGAGCGCCTGCCTGCCGGCAGGCAGGGGCATGGTGGCCGGGAGACTTCGCCTCCGCCATCGGCGGTTCGTCACTCCAGCGGTGACGACCGCCTGCGCTCTCACGCTTCGACCCCGCCATGGCGGGGACCAAGCTCGAAGCGCTCCGAGAGCTGGATCTGGCGAAGTCTCCCGGCCGAGCGAAGCCGAGCGCGCGAGTGAGTCCTGCCACGCTGGGGCAGGCCGAACGATCGAGAGGCATACGGTTTCCTTCTTGTCGGACTTATCCGCAGCTACGGTCATGCACCCGATATAGGATGACGTAAAGCCAAATGTCATCTTTCCTTTATCATTCGAATAAAGCTTTTTGCTTTACGACTGGAAGCCGATCGGGCCTTTCGGTTTTACAGGAACGCTTTCGGAAGTAGCTTGCGCCATCATTTTCCGGATCGCCGCAACTATGTCCCGGATCACTTCGTCATGATCCCCTACTGTGCGTTCTAATTCTGAAAATTTCTGCGCCAGCACCTTATTCGTCGAAAGAACCTCGCGCAACTTCACAAAAGCCCGCATGATCGCAATATTGACCTGGATCGCTCGCCTGCTGTTCAGGACACTGGAGAGCATCAGAGTTCCGTGCTCTGTAAAAGCGTAGGGGAGATATTTGCTATGCTGCCCCCTACCCAATCTTTCTAAGGTGCCAAATTGGCACCTTAAACTCGTTACTTCCTTTCTCGTAAGCCGAAACATAAAATCCCGAGGAAAACGCTCCATATTTCTATTCACCTGTCGCTTCAAATATTTCGTTTCAACGCCATAAAGATTGGCTAGATCGGTATCGAGCATCACCCTATGGCCATGAGCAAGGTTGATCGAAGAAGCAATCTTTTGGGTACTAAGTTTTGCCAGGTCCATGAGGGAAGTTTATCATGGAATTTATTATTAATCAATATATGTTTGACTATAATTAACTCTCCATTTGCTATACTTTCAGCTGATCTATCGGCTGAGAATTAGAGGCCCAATGGGTCAGAAGAGGCCCACTTACAGAGGATGCTCGCGAGAAGGCCGAGGTAGGTTCCGATCACATTCCCGAGAATACCCAGAAGAAGTCCGACAGGAGCAAGAAGCGGTTCGTAAGTGGCACCGACAATCGGTGCGGAGGCAGGTCCCCCAATTGCGGCCTGACTTGCTGTCGCCGCAAACCCAAGCGGAATGCGGGCGATCCTCGCAACGATCAGAATGAAAATGGCGTGGAACAAGATCCACACAAATCCCGCAAGGATCAGGACCGGAGCTGAAAGAGCTCCCGAAAGATCCGCCCTGACACCGATCGACGTCAGGACAAAATAGAGCAGTAAATAACCGATGCGTGGAGTCCCTTGAGTCGCGAGTTTTTTCAAGGAGGTGAATGAAAAAAGAATCCCGAGTGTTGACGCAATGATGATGACCCAGACAAAAGCACCACCCGCGAAAATACGTGCGCCCGCTACCGCGATCCACGCTCCGCCGAATCCCGCAGCCAGGATAAGCGGCAGATATTTGTAGCAAATATCCTTCGAAATAAATATGGCGCCGGCCTTGCTTTCAAGTTCATCGATCATTTTTCGGTCTGAACAATTCCATTTGTCATAAGCGTGCTGGATCCCAGCGCCCAGAAGCAGGATGCCCATCCAGGAATACGACACGATCG
>MHFU01000154.1:4262-21190 GCA_001804345.1 Omnitrophica bacterium RIFOXYB12_FULL_50_7 | reverse complement strand
GGGAAGCGATAACTACAACAAGGCTTTCAACCTTTCCAAAATTTCTCTTTCTGTTTTTTTGGTTCCCGTGTTGTTTCAAATAATTATTTTGATTGCTTCCTTTAGATTTCGGTCCGAGCAGTTTCCGAACAGCAAAGATGATCAGAGGGCAAGTCAGCTTATTCATGAGAAACGCTATGCAGAAGCAACAGCTGTTTTGAGCGTTATGTTAGAAAGATCGAAAGAGAATAAAATTTGCAAAGCTGATCGTAGTCATTGCGGAGCAGGGAATGCTTATTTCGACAGAGGGCAAGCTTATTTTAAGCTTGGGAAGTACAACGAAGCAGCAGAAGATTATACGGCAGCGATGCATTTTTTTCCTGATCATGCCCCTTTTTATATGGAACGAGCCATGGCATTGTATAAAAAAGGAGATTACAAAAATAGCCTTGAGGATGTGAAAAAATCAGAAACACTCGGAATACGAAAACAACTTAAAGAGCATATCGAATATTGGAAGCACACAGATTATTCTGAAAGATCAGCGGAGTTTCAGCAAAAGCTAGATGATTATGAGGAGCTCGTGCGTAAGTTGAATGCAAAGACCGACAATGCTTCATAGCCAACGAAGAAAAAAAGACAGCAGCTTTTTTGGAATAGTTACCCCCACCATTGTCTGTCCAGACTCCGATACTAGGTCGCCTCGCAACATGCCCGGACTGGAGTTACTCATAGGCCATCAGCCAACCTTCGTTCGGGCGATTTGAGCTTGCTAGAATTACGGGTGAAACCCGATGGGGCCTTTGGGTTTCGGCGGCGGGGGTTCAAGCAGCTCTTTTATAGTCTTAAAGACGATCTGAAACTGATGGTCGTATTTCTTTTCCATCTCTTCAATCTTCTTTCTTAAGTCCGCATGCTTGAGCATGAGTTGCCGCAATTGGGTGAAGGTTCTCATGATCTGGATGTTTACCTCTACAGCTCTTTCGCTATTGAGGACGCTGGACAGCATGAGAATCCCATGCTCAGTAAAGGCATAAGGTAAGTGTCCGCCGAGGTGTTGCCTTGAAGGTATCGCAAAATGCGATACCATGGCTTCAATCTCTCGCTCAGTGAGTTGAAACATGAAGTCAGGAGGGAACCTTTTGATATTCCGTTTTACCTGCTCCCTGAGGCGAATCGGTCTTACCCCGTAGAGAACCGCCAAATCCTTATCCAACATGACTTTTTGGCTGCGAAGTAGAAAAATCTTGTTCTCAATAACTTCTTGTGGGACCAGCTCTTTTGACGAAGCCATGTTTTCTCCTTTTCTGGTTTTACAGTTATCCATACCATTGTCTGTCTAAGCTTCGATACTGGATCGCTTCCGCGATGTGCTCGGACTGGATCTGCTCGCAGCCCGCCAGATCGCCGATCGTTCGGGCGACCTTAAGGATTTTGTAATAGGTTTCAAGGAAGCATCTCAGTGATCAGGGGCCTCAGGGGAACATAACGTTATTGTCTTTTTGTTCGCTTAGGCTTTTTTGCTTCGTGTTAGAATCTTTCCATGGAAATTCGACGACTTAGGATTAATGCCCAGCTTGGAATCGAGCAGATCGAGGAGCTTCTCACCGGACTCCACTATCAGAAAAAAGAGTATGTCGCTCTGCCCGGGGAATTCGCGGTGCGCGGCGGGGTGGTGGATATTTATCCCGTGACCTACCGGCTTCCAGTTCGAGTTCAGTTCCAGGGTGATTTGCCCACACAGATTCGAGATTTCTCGCTTGTTTCTGGTGAGAGCACGGCAACTTTTGAAGAAGTGTTTCTTATCCAGGTCTCTGATATGTTCCGGAAAAAACTCCGGCGCATGGAGGAGCGGCTTGAGACCTTCGAACCTGTGGCTGGCACGAAAGACCTCGAGCGCGGCGATCTCGTGGTGCATCTCAAGTACGGCATCGGCCGCTTTCTCGGTACCAAAATTATCCCCATGCAAGGGACGCGCACTCGCTGCATGGCGATCGAATATGCCGAGCGTGAGATTCTTTATCTTTCCATCGAAGAGCCTATCGAACGTTACATCGGGGGATCCGGTACCGGGCCGAAACTTACCAAGCTTAATACTCAGGAATGGGAGCGGATCAAGAACCGGACGAGGACGGCGCTCCACAAAGTCGCGAAAGACCTACTCGAGATCCAGGCCAAACGCAGTCTTTTACAAGGCTTGGCTTTTCCCAAGGACGTGCCGTGGCAAAAAGAGTTCGAAGAAGAATTTCCCTTTGAAGAAACGCCCGGACAAAAGCGCGCGATCGAAGAAGTAAAACGGGATATGGAATCCACGGGGCCGATGGACCGCCTGCTTTGCGGGGATGTGGGTTACGGGAAGACCGAGGTCGCGATGCGCGCGGCATTCAAGGCTGTGATGGGAGGCAAGCAGGTCGCGTTCCTCGTGCCGACCACGATCCTGGCCGAGCAGCATTATGTTTTACTGAAAGAACGCGCGAAAAATTTTCCAGCCACGGTCGAACTTCTCTCCCGATTTCAATCCCCGAAAGAACAAAAGGCTGTTGTGCGATCCCTCCTGGAAGGTGCGACGGACGTGGTGATCGGAACACATCGCCTGCTTTCCAGGGATATCCAGTTTAAAGACCTGGGGCTGGTGATCATTGACGAGGAGCAGCGCTTTGGTGTGCGGCATAAAGAGAAGCTGAAACAAATGCGCACGCAAGTGGACGTGCTGACGCTTACGGCCACGCCCATTCCGAGGACGCTCCACATGGCACTCCTCGGCGTGCGCGATATGTCGGTGATTGATACGCCGCCCAAGAACCGGATGCCGATCGAGACCTTTGTCCTCGAATATCATGAAAATATTATCAAACAGGCGATCGAGCGGGAACTTGCTCGAAAAGGGCAGGTCTATTTCGTGCACAACCGCGTGCAGTCGATCGAACGGGTCTATGAACGGTTGCAAAAACTTTTGCCCGGGGTGCGGTTCGGGGTCATGCACGGGCAGATGCCGGTCGAGGGACTCGAAACGGTGATGAAAGAATTCCTGAAAGGGGAGATCGATTGTCTTATCTCGACCTGTATCGTGGAATCCGGGATTGATATTCCGAATGTGAATACGCTCATCGTGGATCGGGCCGATTGTTTCGGGCTCGCAGACCTTTATCAACTCCGGGGACGCGTGGGACGTTTCAAAGAAAAGCGCCAGGCGTACGCGTATTTCTTGATCCCGAAGAACTGGGTGATGACGCAAGACGCTCAAAAGAGGCTTAACGCCATCGAGAAATTCACCCAGTTGGGGTCGGGTTTCAAGATCGCGATGGAAGACCTGGAGATCCGTGGTGCCGGAAATCTGCTCGGGCATGAGCAAAGCGGTTTTATCCAAGCCGTGGGTTTTGATCTCTATTGCCGTATGCTCAAGAAAGCGGTGGAAGACACAAAAGCTGGGGAACGCTAAACGGGAAACGTAAAGTCTTTTTTCGTTCAGCGTTCCCCGTTTGCCGTTCCCCGAAGCCTTCTATTTGTTGTATAATACCGTCCAATGAAAAAACTCACATTGTTTCTCTTACTAGCTCTGTCGTTGTGTCTACCGCTTGCTCGTGCCGCGGAGCAGGAACTCCTGGATCGCGTGGTGGCCGTGGTCAATGACGAGGTCATCACCCAGGCGGAACTGGATACTTTCCTCCGGCCGATCTATGAGCAATACAGCAAGGAATACAGCGGGACCGAGTTGATGAAAGCGATGAACGAAGTTCGCCAAAAGATCCTGAGCCAGATGATCGAGGACAAGCTCGTGTACCAGGAAGCGGTTCAGATGGGGATCGAGGTCAAAGACGAAGAGGCGGAGAAAGAGTTCCAGATGTTCAAGGCGAAGATGGAAAAACCCGAGGAGCTTGATCAGATGCTTGAGCGAGAAGGCCTCACGATGAAGGCTCTGCGCGAGCGGCTCAAGAAGCAGGCGATGGTCCGTCAGCTTCAGGATCGTGAGATCCGCTCCAAGGTGATCGTATCTCCGGCCGAGGTCGAAGATTTTTTCAAGAATAATCCCGAGAAGTTCAAGACTCGAGAGCGCGTCCGGGTCAAGTCTCTTACGATCAAGAAAAGTGAAGAAGCGCGCAGCAAAGGGCTGACGGATGAAAAAGCAAAAAAACGGATCGAGCTTATGGCGCAGAAGATCCGTATTTCCCGCAATTTTGACCAGGTCGTGAAGGATTTTTCCGAGGACAGTCATGCCAAACAGGAGGGTCTCGGGGAGTGGATCGAGCGCGGTGCCATGATCGAATCCGTAGATGAGGTGATCTTTAAGACTCCCGTGGGGGGGATTACGGGGGTTGTGGAGACGCCCATCGGGTATCACATCTTCCGCGTCGAAGCAAAAGAACCCGAGAAAGTCAGGACCTTCGAAGAAGTGAAAGAACAGATCGCGGGATACCTCTTCCAGGAGAAAAGTAACGTGAGATTCCGTGACTGGATGGAAGAGATCAAAAAGGCGGCGTATATATCTATAAAATAAATTCCAAGCCCCAAGAACCAAATTCCAAGCAAATTTCAAAAACCAATGATCTATTTCAAAAAAAATCATAAAAAGCAAGTCGTTTTGTTTTTGGAGATTGGGGTTTGTAATTTGTTTGTGATTTGGAAATTGCTTGCCTACCGGCAGGCAGGGATCTTGGAATTTCTCACGCTAATAGAAATCGATGATGCCATTTCTTCAGGGAAATGAGGCGGTAAAAACCCCTGTCATTGCCCTCACCATGGGGGATCCCGGTGGCATTGGGCCTGAGATCCTCGTGAAAGCCCTTCAAAAGGAAAAACCCTCCAGGTGCTTGGCCTATCTTTTGATAGGATCCCGGAAAGTGTTTAAAGTGTTGTGTCAAAAGACCGGTCTTTGGCTTCCGTTTAAAACCGTTCATTCCGTTCTTCCCGGGACTCTTCGTGCCGGGAATATTTATTTTCTTGATGTTTCATCGGGATTTCCTGGTCGCGAAACGTTCAAAATGGGGAAATTGTGCCGTGAAAACGGGCGACTTGCGCTCGCGGCGATCGAAAAAGCGGCATCTTTGGCAAAACAAGGGATCGTTGATGCGATCGTGACCGCGCCCGTAAACAAGAGCGCGATCCGTCTTGTGGATAGAAAATTCATCGGGCACACGGAGTTTCTCGCTTACAAAGCCGGGGCCCGGCGATTTGCCATGATGTTCGTGAGTCCTCATCTCAATGTGACGCTTGCGACCATTCATGTGCCGCTTAAGAAAGTGAGCGGGCTGCTTACGAAGAAGTCCATCTTCGAAAAGATCCTTCTGACGGATGAAATGCTTAAAAAAGGATTTGCTATCAAAAAGCCCCGGATCGCGGTATGCGCCTTGAACCCCCATGGTGGGGAATGCGGGGATGAAGAGGCGAAAGTGATCGCGCCTGCGGTTCGCGCGGCATGCCGCAAAGGCATCAACGCATTCGGGCCGTTCTCGGCGGATCTTCTCTTCCACGCTGCCTATCACGGTCAATACGATGCGGTGATCGGTATGTATCATGACCAGGTGCTCGCACCGTTCAAGCTGGTCGCGTTCCACGACGGTGTGAACGTGACGCTTGGGCTTCCCTATATCCGCACTTCGCCGGATCACGGCACGGCTTTTGATATTGCCTACCAGGGGAAAGCCGACCCATCTTCCATGCTTGCGGCACTTCGTCTTGCCAAGAAAGCTGTTCTCGCGAAATGCTCACGCAGATAGAATTGCTTAAAAAATACAATCTCCGTATTCGCGGCCATTTGGGTCAGCATCTCTTGATGGATCCGAACACGATCCGCAAGATCGTGGATGCACTCGACCTTCAACCCGGCGAACAAGTTTTTGAAATTGGGCCGGGGCTGGGGGCGGTGACTCAAGAAGCCCTGAAGCGAGGCTTTCCTCTGCTTGCGGTGGAAACGGACAAGAAGTTTGTTGAGATCTTGACGCAGGAGCTTTTTCCGGAGTATCCCGATCATTTCAAACTGATCCACGCGGACGTACTGAAATCTGACCTGACACAGCTCATAAAAGAGAGTCAGTCCCCGGTTAAAGTGATCGGGAATCTTCCTTACTACATTAGTACGCCCATTTTGTTTCATCTGATCGAACACGCGAAAGTTTTTTCGAGCGCCGTACTCATGCTCCAAAAAGAGGTGGCCGCGCGGCTCACCGCGAAGCCCGGAGATGAGGACTACGGACGTCTGAGCGTCACAAGCCGGTTCTACGGAGAAACGCAATTTCTTTTTGATGTCTCACCGAAGTGTTTTCTTCCGCCACCTGAGGTCACATCGCGAGTCGTACGGTATACTTTCCATGGCACTCCCCAGAACGGGCATGAGAAATTCCTTCTTGGGATCATCCGTGTCGCGTTCAGCCAGCGGCGTAAAACCCTTTTATCGTTACTGACGCATCACTTCAAATCGGAACATGGGCGTGAGGATATCGAACGCATCTTCGAAAAACTCGGATTTTCTTCCAAAGTTCGTGGGGAAACCCTTTCTCTCGAGCAATTCATCCTTCTTTCAGAGGCCTTGGAAGCGGCCCGGGGAACGGGAAACGGGAAACGCCTGCCGGCAGGCAGGTGAAAGTTTTTTTCGTTCGGCGTTCCCCGTTTCCCGTTCCCCGCGTTCTTCTATTTGTTGTATAATGCACAATCTTATGAAAACCACGTTAACCCTTGAAGACATCTATACTCCCGTTCATGCCGGTCTCAGTCGGGTTCCAGCCCTTATCCGGGAGACGCTCGACACGCCCATCCCCAAGATGCGCGAGATGGTCGAGCATTTTTTTTCGAAGAACGGGAAGCTCTTGCGTCCGGCTTTGATCCTTTTAGGAGCCGGACTTTCAAGGACATTGCAACCCGAACACGGGATCCCCTCAGAACGTAATGAAACCGCGGAGCTTTATCTTGCCGCCGCCACTGAGATCTTCCACGCTGCGACGCTCATTCATGACGACATCATCGATTCGGCTCCTTTAAGACGAGGTGTTTCAGCCCTTCACATTAAATCAGGGCCGCAGGCCGCTGTTCTCGCGGGAGATTTCTTTCATGATCGCGCCATCGTGACGATCTTTCGCCATGGCAATGACCAGATCATCCCGCTTTTCTTGAGGACTGCCGGCGAGATCTGTGAAGGGGAGGTCCAGGAGATCAGTGAAAAGAAGAACATCAACATGACCGAAGAGACTCATCTCGAGATCATCGGCAAGAAAACGGCATCGCTTCTCGCGTGTGCGCTTCAGACCGGAGCATTCATCTGGGGGATCGAACCCGAAAAAGCTGAAGCGCTCGGACGATTCGGAAAATTTTTCGGAATGGCGTTCCAGATCACGGATGATGCCCTGGATTTCTCCGGCAAAGAAAGCGAATTCGGCAAGACCCTCGGGTCGGACCTGGAAGAAGGAGTTTATACGCTTCCAGTGATCCATTGTCTTGCGTCGGGAGAGCGGGACAAAGTCGTGCGCATTCTTTACTCCCGCAGCCAGAAGCGGCGTTTTTCCATGCTCAGGGAAACCCTCGAGAAAAGCGGAGCCTTGGATTACGCTCTTGCCAAAGCAAAAGAGTTCATTGTCATGGCGAAACTCGAACTGGAGGTCTTTCCGGCGTCCATTTTTAGGACAAGTCTCGAACAGCTTGCGGATCATGTGCTTGAGAGGAATCGCTGAGAAGATGAAATTCCAAATCTCAAGATCCAATTACCAAGCAATTTCCAATAACCAATTTTCAATAACCCGTCGGGGAGAACTAGGTTTGTTTTGTGGTTATGGGGATTTGTTTGTATCTTGTTTCTTGGTGATCGGAGCTTTTCAAAGGGGCCTCAGCCCCTTATGTTGACCATTGTTCCAACACCGATTGGCAATCTTTCGGATATTACGCTTCGGGCGCTTGAGGCCTTGAAGCAAGCGGATATCATTGTTTGTGAGGATACGCGCCAGACGCAGAAGCTTCTTCAGCATTACGAAATTACAAAACCGCTTCTCAGCTATCACGATCACAGTTCTGTCGGGAAAGTCGTGGGGATCGTGGCGCTTTTAAAAGAAGGGAAGCGTGTCGCGCTGGTTTCAGACGGCGGGATGCCTCTTGTGTCGGATCCGGGGTTTCAGGTGGTTCACGCGGCGCTTGCGGAAGAGTTGCCGCTGGAAGTGCTGCCGGGGCCGTCGGCAGTAACGATGGCGCTCGTCTTAAGCGGCCTTCCGACGGACAGTTTCAGTTTTTTCGGTTTTCTTTCCAATAAAGGTCACAAGCGGAAGAACGAACTGACGGCACTCGTGGAGCGGGAGGAAACACTTATTTTTTTTGAATCACCCTTTCGGATCGAAAAGACGCTTTGCGCCATGCGCGAAGTTTTCGGGGACCGTGAAGCTGCGGTCGCGCGTGAACTTACGAAAAAATTCGAAGAGGTTTTGCGCGGCAACCTCTCCGAACTCATCCGGGATATGACGCAAAATCCTCGCAAAGGGGAGATGGTGGTTTTGGTGTCGGGCAAGAACCGGAAAAGCGTTTTACTCAAGAGGAAACCCGAATGAAACGCATCGCATTTCTAGTCTCAGGCAGTGGAACGAACATGGAAAATCTGATCAAGCGGATCCGATCGGGCGAGATCCTCGCGGATCCCGTAATTGCTATTTCCAATAAGCCCGGAGTGAAGGCGCTTGAAAAAGCGGCGGCACTTGGCGTAAAGACGATTGTGATCGATCATAAAACGTATGCGGAGCGCGAGGCTTTCGACAAAGCTCTTGGCGAATGCCTTGAAAAACACAAGGTTGATTTTGTCGTGCTTGCCGGGTTTATGCGTGTCCTGACCGAAGGGTTTGTGAAAAAATACTATGGCCGGCTTATCAATATCCACCCCGCGTTCCTTCCGGCATTTCCCGGCGCTCACGCGATCAAGGATGCCTGGGACGCGAAGGTCAAAGAAACCGGCGTGACGGTTCATTTTGTGGACAGCGGCGTGGACACCGGTCCCGTCATTTTGCAGCGCAAAGTTCCCGTGCTTTCCAACGACACGCTCGAAACTCTCGAGGCTCGTATTCACAGCCTTGAATATGAAATATATCCTCAAGCCCTTAATCTTGTTGTGGCAGGGAAGATCAAACCCTAACCTGGTGCTATAAAGCGGCCTCCAGGCGTCTTCTTTTACGACTGAAAAACTCAATTTGACGTGACACCCTTCGAGGATTTGCTATAATCGCGGCCTGATTCTTGATTCTCGAACTATTTTCTAGAGGGGGACAGGCGTTCATTGACTGTCCGAGTCTTAATTTTCTTTTCATAAATGGTGACTTGGACTGTACTGATTAGCCGTTAATTTTTTTATAGAGAATCAGTACTGCCTGTCTCGTTTAACCATCAAAAAGCCTGCCTGCCGGCAGGCAGGGAGTTTTAAAATGACCCGAGCCATTATTGAAAAAATTATTGCGCGTGAGATCCTGGATTCCCGCGGGAATCCAACCGTGGAAGTGGATGTGAAACTCCGGGACGGCATTATCGGCTGTGCGGCGGTTCCAAGCGGTGCTTCGACAGGCGAACATGAAGCTGTGGAGCTTCGCGATGGAGATAAAGCCCGCTATCTCGGTAAAGGCGTACTCAAGGCTGTGGAGAACGTGAATACCGAAATCCAGAAAGCTCTCAAGGGGAAAGACGCGGCCAAACAAGAAGAGATCGACCGGTTCTTGATCGCCCTGGACGGTACCCCGAATAAATCTCGCCTCGGTGCCAATGCGATTCTTGGCGTTTCACTTGCTTGCGCCCGTGCGGTCTCAAATTCTCTGGGGATTCCTCTCTATCAGTATCTTGGCGGCGAATCGGCGAACCTTCTTCCGGTGCCTATGATGAATATTATCAACGGAGGTGTGCACGCGGACAACAACGTCGACCTTCAGGAATTCATGATCATGCCCTTTGGTGCTGAGACCTTCAAGGACGCGCTTCGCATGGGCGCGGAGGTTTTCCACAATCTCAAGAAAATCCTGCATGACAAAAAACTTTCTACAGCCGTGGGTGACGAGGGAGGATTTGCGCCGGATCTTACCTCCAACAATGAGGCTCTGGACGTAATCATGGAAGCGATCGCGAAGGCCGGGTACCAGGCGGGCAAAGACGTGAAGATCGCGCTTGATCCCGCAAGCTCCAGTTTTTACGGCAAAGACAAATTTGGCGGTAGTCTAAACCCCGGCAAGTATGTTCTTTGTGCGGAACAGCAGCCCGTGAAGACGGCCGAAGAAATGATAGAATTCTATGCCGCGCTTTGCGAAAAATATCCGATCTTTTCCATTGAGGACGGTCTCGCGGAGGATGATTGGGACGGTTGGAAGAAGCTCACTGAAAGGCTCGGCAAAAAGATCCAGATCGTGGGGGACGACCTTTTTGTGACGAACACAAAGCGCCTCGAACGCGGTATTCAAGAAGGAAGTGCAAACTCGATCCTGATCAAGGTTAATCAGATTGGTACTCTGACTGAAACCATCGAAGCGGTTCGCATGGCCCATAAGAATCATTACACGGCGGTCATGAGCCACCGAAGCGGTGAAACCGAGGATACGACGATTGCGGATCTTGCGGTTGCCTTGAATACCGGACAAATCAAGACCGGCTCGACCTCGCGTACGGATCGCATTTGCAAATACAACCGTTTACTCAGGATCGAAGAGGCCTTGGGGTCGAAGGCGGTGTACGCGGGTCCGAAGCTCGGCGTCACCCGATGCTGAAAAGGTTCTTTGTTGCTTTAGCGATCGCGTTGGCGGTCATTTTGATCCTGTGTTGGATCTATCTGCCGTCGATCACGCGCTACCGGGAACTGAAGTCGGAGGAAGAGCGCCTTAACCAAAAGATCCAGGAGATCGATGCGCAGATCAAGACCCTTGCAGATGAACGCCATCTTCTCCAGACCGATGTGGCTTATCTTGAGAAAGTGATCCGGGAAGAACTTGGGTTCGTGAAATCGGGCGAGATCGTCTACGAGCTTGTCACGAAGAAGAACCCTTCGAATCCTCCGCCAGCATCTTCGGGAACTTCCGCAACTCCTTATGGGAAAAGCACTTCCGCTGTTAAGTCGTCAGCCTCTGAAAAAGCAAGAATGTCTCCCATGGCGGTAGTGGCTTCTTTGGCTAACACAGCGCCTAAGGTTTCCAAGAAAAAAAATATTCGTTCTGTTGCTTGACCTGATTTTCCACGAAATTCCGAAATTTTTTTAAAGGAATGCTTTAAAAGCCGGCCGTTTTCTACTGCGCTAGCCAGTTGATGCCACCAGGTAGGGTGCGTTGACAAGCCAAAGGTTATCCATATAATAGTAACCTCTTTTGTTTCAGCGAGTTACGTCAATTTAAGTCCCCAAGGGGTCGAGGATTCAATGGAAAACTTTCGCAAAAGTGTTTCGTTCCTTTTTTTTGGCGTTTTTTTCATCACATTCAGTATGAACGTGTGTGCCGAAACAGTTGAAGAAAAAAAAGCTTCAGCGAACTATGATGAGACTTTTCCGGTCTCTGAAGAAACTGGGGCTGTCGAAGAGGCTCCCGCGGTACCCCAAATTCCCGCAGAAGTGCAACCTGCGCAAGGAATTCCTTCACCGGTCCTTCCGGCGTCTTCGCCTGAAGTGAAAGGATCCCAAGCGTCTGGAGTGGTTCAGCCCTTGCCGGTGGCGTCCAAAGTTGCTTCCAGAGAGTTGCCCGAAGACCAGGTTTTCACAGCTTCGAACCCTTCCGGGCTTGTGGAGGTCAGTGGTTACAAGTATCCCGTCTTTCTTTTCGCTCCGAAGGATTACAAGTCCGATCGGACCTATGCAATGATCATGATTGCGCCGGCAGAAGCTGCGAAGGCGGAAAAACAGATCGAATATTTGACAGGACTTGCTGAACGAAAGAGCCTCTTTATTCTGGCGCCTTATGTTCTCTGGCCAAAAGAAGGGGACACGCCTTACCGCCTGGACGAATGGATTCTTTCTGTAAAAAGAGATGTGGTAGAACGTTTCCCCATCAGTAAAAAACGCGTCTATCTTGTCGGGAAAGATCTGGGCGCTCATTATGCGGCCTACATGGCGATCAAATATCCCAAAGAATTCGCGGCAGTTGCTTTGTTAGGCGAGGCGTGGGATGGACCTTTTTCCCAATTGATCCAGCTCCGGCCGGATGCGGCAGACCAGGTTCCTTTTTATATCGCGTTAAAGGCAGACGGGGATGCCCGATCCCGGAACCAGGCTTGGTTCGACAAGCTTCAGCAAAAAGGTTATCCGCTCCATCTTGTGGAGTACAAAAAAAGTGAAGAGCTCGACGATCTGGAATTCAAAAAATCTGTTTATGACTGGATGGAAGCAACGGGACAGAGTTGGGAAGCCTCCGTGGCCCAGAGTCAACAGACCTGGAAGGGAAAATTCAAAAAAGGTGTGAAAGACTTCTTCGTAGTTTGATCTTCCTCCTCCGCTGGTTTTTTATACATTAAATAGTAACCAAGGTTAAAAAGAAAAAAATATCGTGAAACTTACAGGCGCCGAGATCCTAATCAAATGTCTTGAAAAAGAAGGTGTGGAGCATATTTTTGGGCTTCCGGGTGGGGTCATTCTGCCTACTTATGACGTGCTCTATGATTCCAAGATCAAACTGATCCTGACCAAGCACGAACAAGGCGCAACGCATATGGCGGATGGGTATACTCGCGCGACGGGGCGTCCCGGCGTTTGTTTGGTGACCTCAGGGCCCGCAGCTACGAACACCGTGACGGGTCTCGCAACTGCGTACATGGATTCCGTGCCCCTGGTCTGCATTACAGGGCAGGTGACTACGAATGCGATTGGGAGCGACGCGTTCCAGGAAGTGGACATCGTCGGGATTACGCGCCCTGTGACGAAACACAATTTTTTGATCAAAGACGTTCGAGATATTGCGCGAATCGTTCGCGAAGCGTTTTATATCGCTACAACTGGAAAGCCCGGCCCCGTGTTGATCGATTTTCCTGTGGATATCAGTCGCGCCAAAACAGAGTTTGTGTGGCCGAAGGATGTCTTTATTCGGAGCTACCAGCCCCAGGTGGAGTGTCCGGGGGTGGAAGAGCAGATCCTGAAGGCTGCCGGGCTGATCCGCGGGAGCAAGCGGCCTGTGTTGTATGTGGGGGGCGGGGCGATCATTTCCGGAGCCGGAAAAGAGATCCGCGAGTTTGTGGAAAAAACGGGGATTCCCATTACGACAACGATCCTGGGGCTTGGGATCTTTCCGGAAACGCACGAGTCGTCCTTGAGGATGCTCGGGATGCATGGTACTCATTTCGCGAATTATGCGGTACAGAATTCCGATGTTCTGATCGGGGTTGGCGCACGATTTGACGATCGTGTGACCGGTAACGTGGCGAAGTTCGCACCGCATGCCAAGATCATTCACATTGATATCGATCCGTCGTCGATTTCCAAGACGGTGCGGGCGAACGTGCCTGTGGTAAGCGACGTAAAAAAAGCAGTTGCAAAGCTGAACGGGCTTATTTCGGACAAACGTCCGGATATGAAAGAGTGGCTCACCCAGATCGCGGTCTGGAAACAAAAGCACCCGATGAAATATGAGAACGTGGGTCAGAAGATCCATCCCGCGTATGTGATCGAAAGGATTGGGGAACTGACGAAGCACCAGGCGATCGTGGTTACGGGCGTGGGACAGCATCAGATGTGGACGGCGCAATGGTATCAATTCAACCGACCGCGTACGATGCTTACTTCCGGCGGGCTTGGGACCATGGGATATGGTTTTCCCGCCGCGATCGGCGCGCAGCTCGGAAAACCTGAAGAGACGGTGGTTTGCATTGAAGGCGATGGATCGTTTCAGATGACCATGACCGAACTCGCGACTGCGGCTTACAACAAAGTGCCAGTGAAGGCCTTTATTCTTGATAATGGTTATTACGGCATGGTCCGCCAGTGGCAGCAACTTTTTTATAAAGGGCGTTATTCAGGTTCTGTGATTGGGCCGACGAATCCGGACTTCGTAAAGCTGGTGGGAGCTTACGGGATCCTCGCGCTTAAGGTCCGGCAGAAAAAGGACGTGATTCCGGCGATCAAAAAAGCTTTGGCCCATAAAGGACCCGTGGTCGTGCAGTGTCTTGTTTCCAGAGAAGCGAATGTGTATCCGATGGTTGCGGCCGGGAATGCCCTGGACCAGATCATGGATATGGCGTAAAAAAAGAGGGTAGGGTGTAGGGGTTAGGGGATAGAAATCTCCGCGTGTTTTTCTAAACGCTATACCCTAAACCCTAACCGCTAATCAAAAGGAGTTCTCATGCAACATACGATTTCAGTGCTCGTGGAAAATCATTTTGGTGTTTTGGCGCGCGTGGCGGGACTTTTTTCGGCGCGCGGGTTCAATATCGATAGCCTTGCGGTGGGGGAGACTCAGGATCCGGAAGTGTCGCGCATGACTGTAATCGCGAAAGGAGATGACCGCGTGGTTGAGCAGATCATGAAGCAGCTCAATAAACTCGTGGATGTAATCCGAGTGGAAGACCTCACGGCGAAGGATATGATCGCACGGGAGCTTGTGCTGATCAAGGTCGGGGCGAATGCGACGAATCGTAACGATATTATGCACATCATCAATACGTTTCGCGCGAAGATCGTGGATGCGAGTTCGGAATCTCTGACGATCGAGGTTACGGGAAACGAAGGCAAGATCGACGCCATGCTCGAGCTTTTAAGGCCGTTCGATCTCAAGGAAGTCGTTCGAACGGGGCAAGTCGCCATGGCTCGCCGGGGCGAATTGAAAGCTCCCTCGAAATGTGGCGGGAAGGTCGCGGTTTCCAAGAAAGTAACCAAATCAAAAAGGAAGTGATTATCTCAACAGTAACGGTCAACGGTCAATGTACGACAGTCAGTGCTAAAATTCGTTGTCCGTTGACCGTTGCTCGTTGAACGAAACGAAAGGAAATTAAAATGGCAGTCAAAATTTATTACGATAAAGATGCGGATCTGAACCTTCTTAAGGGCAAGAAAATCGCCATCATCGGCTACGGGATCCAGGGCCGCGGCCAAGGCCTGAATCTTCGCGATTCGGGTGTGGATGTCATTGTCTCCGAGATTCCCGGGACGCCGAACTATGAACAGGCGGTGAAAGATGGTTTCAAGCCTATCGCTGCAAGTGAAGCGGCTCGGCAGGCGGATATTATCCAGATCCTGACGCAAGATCATCTTCAGGCCGAGATCTACGAAAAGCATATCGCACCGTACATGAAGGCCGGCAAAGCGCTTTGTTTTTCTCATGGGTTTAACATTCATTTTGGTTACATCCAGCCCGCGAAGGAGATCGATGTTTTTATGGTGGCTCCGAAAGGACCGGGCTCCCTCGTCCGTTCCCAGTTCGTGGAAGGCGGCGGTGTGCCGTGCCTCGTGGCCGTAAAGCAGAATCCCAGCGGCAAAGCACTCCAGATGGGCCTCGCGTACGCGAAGGCGATTGGCGGTGCTCGCGCGGGCGTGATCGAAACGACTTTCAAGGAAGAGACGGAGACCGATCTTTTTGGCGAACAAGCGGTTCTCTGTGGCGGCTTGAGTGAATTGATCACCGCGGGTTATGACACGTTGGTGGAGGCCGGGTATCAGCCGGAGATGGCGTATTTCGAATGTCTCCACGAAGTGAAACTCATTGTGGATGCGATGTTTGTGCATGGGATCAGCGGCATGTATCGCCGCGTTTCCGATACCGCGGAATATGGCGGTTATAGCCGTGGGCCGCGCGTGATCACAAAGGATACCCGCAAAGAGATGAGGAAGATGTTGGAAGAGATCGTGTCCGGGAAATTTGCGAAGGAATGGATGGAAGAGAACAAGAAGGGCCGGCCGAATTTCAAGCAGCAGCGCGAAACTTGCGACCAGCATGGGATCGAAAAAGTCGGGGCGCAGTTGCGCGGGATGATGGAATTTATTAACAAGAAATAACCGGTCAACGGCCAACGCGCAACGGTCAACGTAGAATTCGTTGTCCGTTGCCCGTTGTTCGTTGTCCCTGGTTCTGGATATCATGAAAAAACGCAAGATACACATCTTCGACACCACGCTTCGGGATGGCGAGCAATCGCCCGGAGCGTCGCTCACACCGGATGAGAAACTGAAGATCGCGCGCCAGCTTGAGCGGCTGAATGTAGATGTCATCGAAGCAGGGTTTCCCGCGTCTTCATTGGGCGAGATGAAAGCCGTTTCGATGATTGCGGAAAGTGTTCGTAAGCCCGTGATCTGTGGACTTTCGCGCATGATCCCGCGGGATATTGATGCCTGCCGGCGAGCGCTTGAGCGCGCTGCGAAAAAACGTCTACATGTTTTTCTCGCAACCTCCCAGATCCATCGTGAGTTCAAACTCAAAAAGAATAAAAAGGAGATACTTGCGATGGTGGCGCGTGAGATCACGTCGGCTGCCAAGGATTTCAAACAGATCGAATTCTCTCCTGAGGATGCGTCACGCACCGAGAGGGGTTTTTTGGCTGAAACGGTCCGAGCGGCGATCAATGCGGGGGCGACGTCCATCAATATACCCGATACCGTCGGCTACACAGTCCCGCAGGAGTTCACGGAGTTGATTCGTTTCTTGATCAGGAAAAATCCGGAACTGGGTAAGAAAGTCGTGCTTTCGGTCCACTGTCACAACGATCTCGGTCTCGCGACGGCGAATTCTTTGGCGGCCGTCCTGGCGGGCGCGAATCAAGTGGAGTGTACGGTGAATGGGATCGGCGAACGCGCGGGGAACGCTTCACTGGAAGAGATTGCCATGACGATCGATACGCGCTCGGATTTTATGAATTGTTACACGGATATCAAACTTTCTGAGATCACCCAAGCTTCGCGGTTGGTATCCCATTTGACGGGGATGGTTGTTCAGCCCAACAAGGCGATCGTAGGACGCAATGCCTTCTGGCACGCTTCCGGTATCCACCAGGACGGGGTGCTCAAGAAGCGCCAGACCTATGAGATCATGGATCCGAAAAAGATCGGGCTTTCTGGC
>MHFU01000154.1:2447-4180 GCA_001804345.1 Omnitrophica bacterium RIFOXYB12_FULL_50_7 | reverse complement strand
GCAAAATGAAATCGCCAAGATCCCGGAGACCTGGAAGCTGGTGTCCATGAAAGTGGTGTCTGAAACCGGTGCGAAGCCTCACGCCCAGATCAAGCTTTCTTATGAAGGCAAGACCCAACAAGCCGTCTCGACCGGGGATGGTCCCGTGGATGCCTGCTACAAGGCCATCGAGAAGATCGTGGATTCCAAGGCGAAACTGATTCATTACGGTCTGCAATCGGTCACAAGCGGCAAAGACGCTTTGGGTGAAGTGCTGGTCAAGCTTGAGATCGGCGGCAAGGAAGTGACCGGCCGAGGTACAAGCACGGATATCATAGAGGCCAGTGTGCGGGCCTACCTTTTCGCGCTCAATAAGGTTTCGGCGAATTCTCAACGGGCTCCAAGCCAGCCCTCCCCGGTGTGAAAAAGAATAGGAATTTCAAGCTCTACGGGATCTTCGGGTATCCTCTTTCGCACACTCTTTCTCCGGCGATGCACGAAGCCGCGTTTCGCAGGCTCGGGATCGACGCCAACTATGTTGTCCTGGAACTTGTCCCCGCCGCTTTCAAAAAACTCATGAGTCGGTCCTCCAAAATTTCTCTTTCGGGTTTTAATGTCACAGTTCCCTATAAAGAAACCGTGATGAAATATCTCGATAGCGTCCGGCCGGAAGCACGCGCCATCGGTGCGGTGAATACGGTTTTCAAGCAAGGGAAGCGATGGGTTGGCACAAACACCGACATGGAAGGTTTTCTTAGGGCCCTCATGACCGACGGCGGGTTTCATCCGTCCGGGAAAAAGGCTGTGATCCTCGGTGCCGGAGGCGCGGCACGCGCGGTGGTGTATGGCCTCGCGCGCGAAGGAGTGCGCGAGGTCCTGATTGCGGATTGTTTTCCGAAAAAGGCACGGAAGATCGCTGGCGACATGCGGAAGCTTTTTAAGCGGGTGGTTTATCAGGCCGTGGCGGCCGGAACTCCGGAGGTCAAGGAGGCCCTTCAAAAGGCCGATGTTATCATCAATGCGACCCCGATCGGACTGAAGTCTCAAGACCCGCGGGTGGTTCCAGAAGATTGGATCCCCCAAGTGAGAAGGGCTAAAGTAATCCCACGGGGGCGAGCCACGCAAAAAGCAAGCCATGGCTTGAAGTTTTTTATGGACCTTATTTATAATCCGGCCATGACACCCTTTTTGAAGTCGGCAAAAAAGAAAGGACACAGGACTCTGAATGGGCTTGGGATGCTGCTTTATCAGGGGGCTCGGGCTCTGGAACATTGGACGGGAAGGAAGGCGCCGGTAGATGTGATGCGCCAGGCACTTCTTGAGGCATTGAAGAATAAAAAAGAACAGTGGATGATGGATGGCGGATGGCGGATGGCGAAAAGCCAGGTTTATCGTCATCCGCCATCCACCCTTCGCCATCCGAGGTGATTATGGATTCCATAACAATATCGTGGTTCGTTTTTGCCGCAGGGGCGATCGTGGGGAGTTTTTTGAATGTTTGCATCTACCGGATGCCGCGAGATCTTTCGATCGTGCTTCCCCGGTCCTTTTGCCCGCACTGCACGGCGATGATCCCCTGGTATGAGAACTTACCCCTCGTGAGCTATCTTTTGCTTCGGGGGAAATGTTTTCGCTGTCGGAAACCGATCGCTTTTCGCTATTTTCTCGTGGAATTGGTCACGGCGTGGATCGCATGGTTTTTATGGCAACGGTATGGCCTGTCGGCTGAATTTGTGTCGAGTGCGATCTTTTTC
>MHFU01000154.1:0-2413 GCA_001804345.1 Omnitrophica bacterium RIFOXYB12_FULL_50_7 | reverse complement strand
CGGGCTGATTCCGGATCAGATTACGATGGGGGGGATGATCGCAGGACTTGCGCTGAGCGTCACCGGTCACGGGCATTTTGCGCAAACGCTTTGGTATCAAAAACTTCTCGCTTCTTTGATCGGGCTTTTGGCGGGAGGCGGGATCCTGCTTTTGATTGGATGGCTCGGGAAACTGGTTTTTCATAAGGAAAGCATGGGTGGCGGGGATGTGAAGCTTTTGGCCATGATCGGTGCTTTTGTGGGAGTGACGAAGGTAGGACTTATTTTTTTTCTTGCGCCTTTTCCGGCTTTGCCTTTTGCGCTCTGGCAGCGCTTTGCCAAAAAAGAAGAGACCATTCCCTTCGGACCGTTCCTGGCGCTCGTGGGAGCGTTTATTTTTATGGAAGGGGACGCAGTCCTGAACTTTTTATCAAGAACCTACGGAGTCTACTAATCCCGCATCATATTAATATCTAGGGGTATGCGGGATAGTACTGTCCGAGTCTTTATTTCTATTTATGCATGGCGACTTGGACTGCCCCAATTTCAGATTCTCTGAAATTGATAGGGATTGGGACTGTTAACCCCTAAAATCAAATGGAGAACAGTACTAATATGCTCAAATATATCACCGCAGGAGAGTCACACGGCCATTACTTGGCGGCCATCTTGGAAGGTTTCCCGAGCGGTCTTACGCTCGACCTTGATTTTATCAATGGCGAGATGCGCCGTCGTCAGGGGGGGTATGGTCGTGGCAACCGGCAAAAGATCGAAACGGATGGCGTTGAGATCCTGGGAGGCGTGATCAAGAAGGTCACGACCGGCGCTCCATTGGGGTTCCTTCTTACGAACAAGGATTTCAAGATCGAGGAAATGCCGGAGCTTTTCCGCCCCCGGCCGGGTCACGCGGATCTTGCGGGAGCTCTTAAATATAATCAGGGGATCCGTGCGGTTCTGGAACGTTCGAGCGCGCGCGAAACCTCCATGCGTGTTGCGGTGGGCGCGGCGTGCAAACTTTTGCTTAAGGCATTCGGTATCGAGGTTGCGGCTCACGTGGTCCAGATCGGGAGCATCTCGCTCCCGGAGCAGGAGATTACGGTTGAGGAAATTCGAAAATGTTCCAAGGATTCTCCCGTTCGATGTGTTTGTGAAAAGACCGAACAAGCCATGATGCGGGCGATTGCGAAAGCCATGAAGAATGGGAATTCGCTTGGCGGGAAATATGAGGTTCGCGCTACGGGTCTGCCGATTGGATTAGGCTCTTACGTTCATTTTGAAAGAAAACTTGATGCCCGGCTTGCCATGATCCTTATGAGTCAGCAATCTGCGAAAGCGGTGGAGATCGGGGAGGGCGTGAAATTGGCCGGCATTCCGGGTTCCGAAGCGCATGACGAGATTTTTTACGGGAAGGCACGTGGCTATTTCCATAAAACGAATCATGCCGGAGGGGTTGAGGGCGGGATGACGAACGGAGCGGATCTTGTGGTCCGTCTCACGATGAAACCGATCTCGACGCTTGCGCGACCTCTTGCGTCAGTGAACATGAAAACAAAAAAGGCAGAGAAGGCGGATTTTGAGCGCAGTGATACTTGCGCGGTACCGGCCGGAAGCGTGATCGGGGAAGCCCTGGTGGCATACACGCTCGCGGATGCTTTTCTCGAAAAATTTGGCGGTGATTCCTTGGCGGAGATCCGTCGTAATTACGAAGGTTATTTAAAACATATCCGTGTCTAAGCAATCTCCCTAATGTAGCAGGAGCCAAAATCGCCAATCAGCAGGCAAGAATCAAGCACCAAGATGCAAGAACCAATAAATAACCAAGCACCAAGATACAATCACCAAACGGTTTCAATGGTCGATCCGAAGAGCGTTTTGAGTAATTGAATATTGGGTTTTGGGATTTGTTTGGATCTTGTATCTTGTAATTTGGTTGTTGCGAACGTTCTTGCGCTTCAAATTTAGAACGCGCGAATATAAGGAGATTTATATCCAACCACTTGGTAATATTTATCTGATCGGCATGATGGGTTCCGGCAAGACCGTGACTGGGGAAGCCCTGGCGGGTCTGCTCGATTATGTGTTTGTGGATCTGGATGCCGAGATCCAGAAAAAAGAAGGGCGTTCCATCCCCGAGATCTTCTCAGGATCCGGAGAATCCTATTTTCGCGATGTGGAGTCTTCGGTTCTGGAACATTTTTCAAAGGAAGCCAAGCAAGTGATCGCGACGGGTGGAGGTATTGTGCTGCGTGAAGAGAATGTGCGGCGTATGAAAAAAACCGGAAAGGTCGTACTGCTTAAAGCGTCCGCGGAATCCTTATGGCGAAGGGTCCAGTATTCCAAGGACCGGCCGCTTTTGAATAAGCCCGATCCTTTCGGAACGCTCCAGCAGATTTTAAACGATCGCGCGAGTTCCTATGAAAACGCCTGCAACTTT
>MHFU01000153.1:13265-16994 GCA_001804345.1 Omnitrophica bacterium RIFOXYB12_FULL_50_7 | reverse complement strand
CAAAAAAATCCACGGGGGATCCATCCAATTGATGCGGCTTTTAGTTACCAGTGTGTTTTTGCTTCAGCAAGTATTCTCCATGCCAACAATCGGGCTTGCGGAAAATGCTCCGGTCGCGGAGCAGGCCGTTGAACAACAAAATCAACCGGAGATTCCTGCGCAGCAGGCGACGACAACACAACCGATGCAAGCAATCCCGGCCAATGCCACAACCGATTTTTTGGCAGGGTCGCAAAATGCACCTTTATCTCAAGCGAGCGCGACCGCAAATGATGATCCCGCCGCACTGTTGCACCTGTCCAATCCCATCATGCAAACCGAAGCTCTTGCGGTATTTGATCTGATGAAAGATGCGGATGCGACGGTCCGTGTGACCCAGGACAGCCGGTGGTCAGATCTCCATATCCGTGAAGGGGATCGTATTGTGATTGCCCAAGGTGTCACGGTCACGATTGACGATGTCTTTAATGATGTGACGGCCTATTGGATTCGTGTGGATGGCGCTTTGAAATTTAAAACGGACGTGAATACGGGTATTCGTGTGGACACAATCATTGTCACCACCACGGGTAAATTTGAAATGGGTTCTGAGACCGAAGCCATCGCGGCCGATGTGGAAGCCAAAGTTATCTTCCAGGGAAAAACAGATATTGACCGAGCCTGGGATCCTCTGGGCTTCAGCCGCGGTCTGATTTCTCACGGCGAGGTCAGCATTCGTGGCGCTAATAAAACCGGTTACGCTACGGTCACGGAAGCTTTGAAAGGCCAGCAATCCATCACGCTTTCTTCTGTGCCGGCGGACTGGCGCAAAAACGACAAACTGGTGTTGAGCGGGTTTGAGTACGGCCAGCATGAAGAACTTACCCTTGACCGCATCGAAGGCTCAACGGTCTATTTCAAAGAAGCTTTGAAATTTGATCACAAACTTCCGGAAGGTTACGTTGACGCTGAAAAGGCTTTTGAATTTCATTTGGTGAACGTTTCCCGCAATGCGGTTTTGGAATCTGAAGCCTTAGGCATTTTAGATGCTAATGGCAAATACGATCCTGACCGAATGGCCCATGTGATGTTCATGCATTCTGATAAAGTTTCTGTCCAATACGCCTCTTCTTACAACGGACGCACGGACAAACTCCGCCCGCTGATTCCTTCCGAAGTGATTAACGGCGTGCTCAAATCCGGCACCGGTGAAAATGTGTCGGGCCGTTATGCCTGGAACTTTTACAAAACCGGAATCGACACTGCTCTTCCGGCCCTGATCAAAGGCAGTGTGGCGATGGGGAGCCAAGGCTGGGGATTTGTAAACCACAATTCCAATGTCGCTATGGACAGCAATATCGCCTATAACGTCGTGGGGGCCGGCTTTGTGGAAGCAACGGGAGTTGGGGTGGGTGTCATGCAAAACAATCTTGCGATTCACAGTATCGGATCCGGATTCGGGCTCTACGAACACGCGCTGGTTACCGGTATCCGTGAGCAAAGTTATGGGCATGAAGGGTACGGCTTCTGGTTCCAAGGCAGCGGCATGAAGGCAATCAATAACATAGCACTCAACCAGGCCGGACATGGAATGATGTTTTTTACATATACGGTGAATCAAGTTTTTACACAACTCTCGAAACTGGATTTCCTAACGCGTGAAGAGAAGGAACGAATCGCAGGAATTAATCCGTCGCTTCCCGAGAAAGAACGAGATCGACTCCTGGAAAACGCGAGAATCAATGTCTCGGATATTCCCTTTCTTGTGGACGGACTCATTTCGTACGGTAACAAAGCAGGGGGATATGTGTTCGAAACGTGGCATCATCAAATGAGCGCCCGTCACAACGTCAACAGTGTGGTGAGAAATGTTTATGCATGGGTGCTAAAAAAAGATTACGCGTGGGGAGGCGGGTTCTACAATCCTTTGACTCGCAATGTGACTTTTGAAAATATACATCTGATGAGCAACAAGTTTGACCCCAACATTGGAACAGCAATGATTCATCAGATCAATACTGAGAACTTTACCTACCGCAATATTCGAGTGGAAGGGTTTATGGAAGGAATTACGATTCCGTTAGCCGGAACCAACAAAATTATTAACAGTTATTTCAATAACCTTAAAAGCATTGTGATTTCCAGCGCTACAGCCAAAAACAGGAGAATTTCTCTTGAGGGAAATACGTTCGGGACTCTTGTGCTGAAATCGCCTAAACAACAATTTGATATTTGGATGAAAAGCAATTTCAATCCCAAGGACGCTGACATCTCCAGGCTGTTTGAAAATCCGGATGTTATTACCGGAAAGGGCGATTCGATCTCGTTTGTCGCAGCTAACGGCGAAGAGAAACAGCTTTACTACACCGAACAAGGACGCGACTATGTGCTGAACAGTGCATCACTGCCGGATGAAATTCGTGGAAAAACTAACGCGCAGATTTGGGCGGAATTCGGATTGGCCGTGGGCGCGACCCTGCCGCCGCTTGATGCTGTCGCAGTTCCCCGTATTAATGGGCTAGTTGGTTCAAAAGCCGTTTACCTGCCTTCGATGGTGATACTCAGTCCGAGATTCACGACCCAGACTTCGGATTATACGCTCCAACTCCAAGAGGTGCCGAATAATGACCAGACTGCAATTGCCGCGGTTGCTCCTGTGATCCTAGAAGACAATGATGTTACGCCACAACCCACGGCCGAGGCCACGGATAAAGAACAGCCTGCAATTATCGCGGTTGCCCCTGTAGTCCTCGAAGACAATGATGTTGCACCACAACCCACGGCCGAGGCCACGGATAAAGAACAGCCTGCAATTACCGCGGTTGCTCCTGTGACCCTTGATGTTGTGCCCCAACTCCAGACTGAGGCAACGGCTAATGACCAGCCTGCAATTATCGCGGTTGCTCCTGTGACCCTTGATGTTGTGCCCCAACTCCAGCAGGACGCAACAAATAAAGACCAGTTTACCTTGCCTCCTGTGACCCTCAAAAGCAATGCGTGGAATTTTATTAAGTATCGAGACAGTCAGGGCAATTTGCGTACAACGATGGTCTATTCGGACCAAGAACCGCCAACCTTCGAGTGGAATGAATTTCCCGACCAGATCCATCCGGAAGATGTTTTGGATGTCAATGCCGGCAAAGTGCAATTGATTGCGAGCGGAACCATCCGGGACCGGATTGGAAATCTTGTCGCTTCGAATAGTATGAACGTCAATCTAACAAATCTTAAAGTCGAAAACGGTGTGGTGAAAATCAGTTTTACGATCGAGGATCGAGCCGGAAACAAGGCGATTATTACGCGTGACCTCATCGTAAGTGCGGCCGCGCCACGGCTCACGCACACGGTAAAAGGATATGCTCCGAAGGCTACGCCACGCAATCTCTCGCCGCTTATTATGTCGTTGCTTGGCTTCAAACCGTTGCGGATGTTGATGCCGTTGATGTGGTAATACGGAAATTTTTATTTTTCACGTGATGGAAATCATTTCAGTGGAGTCCACCCAGCAAGCCGCCTAGCCCCTTCGGGGTCCAATCACAAATCCCAAGATACAAGAACCAAACAAATCTCAATAAACAAAGAACAGAATTTCAAACTTCCCAATACATAAATCAAAATCCCCCTTTGCTCCGCCGAAGGACGGATCCGTCCCAAACATTGTGGCAGAAAAGGGGGACCGAGGAGAATTTATTGTTTGGCGTTTGGATTTTATTGCTTGAGGCTTGTTTGGATCTTGGTGTTTGGTTCTTG
>MHFU01000153.1:10371-13252 GCA_001804345.1 Omnitrophica bacterium RIFOXYB12_FULL_50_7 | reverse complement strand
GCCATTTATGGCTTTTCTGCTAAATCCTTCCAATTCGCGAGGGTGTTTTCAAAACTCTGATCAAGAATGTTCCGGACCTTTTGTTCCCCGAGAAGCATCCCCGCAATCCCGAGGTCCCAGAGAAATTCGACCGTGACCTCAACGCCTTCCGGCTTTGGATTAAAGACAAGCGTTCGCGTCATTGAGCCGTTCATGGGAAGCTTGCTTTGGATGACCGCTTTTTTCATCGGCTCCCAAACGGTCATTTCATGCTCGACTTCGATGTGCTGTCGGTCCAGGACACAGCTCTCGCGCCACCGCGTTCCTTTTCCCTCACGAACGGCTCCCGTCCGCTCGCTTTCCTTGACCCCATCCACCCACTCGGGTGTACGGGTCACGTCGGCGAGGATCGTCCAAATCTTTTCGAGAGAAGCGTTGATCAGAATTTTTTTAGTGAGTGTATTCATAACTTAATTCCGGGGAACGGCTAACGGAAAACGCCAACTCAAAAGCTTTTCGTTACCCGTTCCACGTTTCCCGTTCCCCTAATTTTTTAGTTGTATTTCCACAGGCGCATCCTGCTTTCGTCTTGAAGATTTTTTTGTGATCAGGACGGCCCCGATAATTTCAGACATCTAAAATTATCGAAACGGGCGCGTGATCCGATCCTGCCACATCGCGCAAGATCGTAGCGCTCTTCACGCGCGGCACAAGATCTTGCGTCACAAAATGATAATCAATCCGCCAACCGACGTTCCTGTCGCGGGCGCCCGACTTCATATCCCACCAGCTGTAATGCCCGGGCTCTTTATGGAACTCCCGAAAAATATCCACCTGCCCCTCGGCAATCCATTTGTCCACCCAGGCTCTTTCGACCGGAAGAAATCCAGACACGTCTTCGTTCTCTTTGGGCCTCGCGAGATCAATCTCTTTGTGCGCGGTATTGTAGTCGCCGGAGATAATAACTTTTTTGCCCTGGGACTTGAGAGCCTTCGTACATTTCAAAGTTTCCGCATAAAAATCCATTTTGTATTGGAGGCGTTCCTCGCTCATTTTACCGTTCGGAAAATAGATGTTGAGAAAAACAAAGCCCGGATATTCGGCTATAAGGACACGCCCTTCCTCGTCAAACTTCTTGATACCGAACCCGCGTGTGACGCTAAGAGGTTTTTCCTTCGTGAAGATCGCGACCCCGCTATAACCTTTTTTAACCGTGGACCACGCCCAGTAGGTCTCGTAACCAGCGGGATGCATCAAAAAAGCATCGAGTTGGTCGGGGTGGGCCTTCGTCTCCTGAATGCCAAGGATGTCTGGCTTTTCCCTCTCAAGCCACTCAAGAAATCCTTTTTTCTGCACCGCCCTAATGCCATTTACGTTCCAGGATAATATTTTCATAAATTTCTTAGGGCGTTGCACTTCGTTTGAAATAGCTTTTGAATTCTTTGTGAAACAGTTTTTCTCCCCTTATTTCTAAATACCAAACGCCACACTTATGTTTAATCACTATCTCATTCCCTTGTATTTGATAATTGACAGTATCCCCGATTTTTTCGCCGTTCGACGACAGCATATCAACTTGTGTGTCATTCAAAAAACGCAAGCCGTTACTACCAAGCAACCGCAAGCCAAAAGGTCCTTTTCTATCTTCTTCTTGATACAGTCCGCGAAATTCCTTGAAAGGATTTTGCAATACGACTTGATTCGTCTTTGAGTTTATTCCGGCAAAAGGCAAGCTGTTAGATCGAACGCCAATCCATATTCCTGACGCTACTAAACAACCAATAATGCCCCATTGAACAACTCTCACGTTTTATCCTTTTTGAAAAATTGTTTCGGCTTCCGACTCTGCGAGCCGTAGGGCTCAGAGAGATTTCGATATTCGGACTTTATTTGCCGAGAATTTCTTGTGTGCGTTCGGGCAGGTCGGTACAAATAACGAGGCATTCCGGCAAATCATCTCTCGCCAAGCGCTTCAAGATCTGCCAAATCCTTTTTCCGTCTGGTTTTACGCTTATTCACGACAAACTGTTTGCGACCGATGTAATAAACTGGGACGCTACCGTAATGGTCCGGCATTTTTCCGGAAAAAGCCTCTTCCCACGAAACGCCGGTAAGGGATGTGATCAGGTCCACTCTGACAGGAGGAACGCCGAGCTGGATCACCTGGCCAGATTTTTCGAAATCGGCCGCGGCAAGGCCGAGGGATCCGAATCCGAACGCATTCAACGCGCGGAGGATTTTTTTCGCGTTCTCCGAACATGGTTTCACCAAAATATCCATATCGCCCGTAAAGCGGGGCACCCCGTGAAAAGCCAAGGCATAGGCACCAACGATAAGATATTTCACCTTATGTTCGTTGAATAACGCGAGCAGATCTTTGAAGTCTGTCTGAGGCTCCATAATAATTTCTCCGTAATTCCTCCACGGCCATAACCCGTTCCGAAGGCTCTTTGGACAACCAGTATGTCAAATCGCGTAAAGCCGAGGAATCTCTCAGGGAATATTTGGCTGTTATTTTTTTGATCATAAAATTTACTTGCTAAGGATTTCTTGTGCGCGTTCGAGCTGGTCGGTCCGGATCACAAGGCAGCCGCATTCCTGATTCGGCGTAGCAGTGCAGTAGGCGTAGGCGATATTGATGTCCGCCTCGGCAAGACTTTTCGCGATGCGCGAGAGCGCCCCGGCCTTGTTGTCGATCTCTATGACCACAACGTCCTGCTCCATCACGTAAAGCTCTTCCTGCTCCAGAAGAAGGATCGCTTTGGTGGGATGATCGACGATGAACCGTACAACGGCGTTGTCCACGGTGTCATGAACCGTCATCGCAAGAATATTGATACTGGCTTCAGAAAGGATGGAACATGTGCGCGCCATGATCCCAGGACGATTGGGAAGAAAAACA
>MHFU01000153.1:0-2500 GCA_001804345.1 Omnitrophica bacterium RIFOXYB12_FULL_50_7 | reverse complement strand
CGGATTTGGCTAAGTTCCTTGGTTGGTCGACATCGCGACCGTTCAACACAGCAACTTTGTAAGCAAAAAACTGGAGTGGGATGACGGTAAGGAGCGGCGAGAGGATCTCGGGAACTTTGGGAATCGAGAAAAAATCGTCGGACATTTTCTCAAGGTCCTTTTGGCCTTCGGTCCCGATCGCGATGACAATGCCGTCTCGAGCGAGGATCTCCTGGATGTTGGAGATCATTTTGTCGTAGGTTAGAGAGTCCGGTGCGATACAGATCACGGGCTGTTCGTGGTCGATCAGCGCAATCGGCCCGTGTTTCATTTCTCCCGCCGCATAACCATGGGCATGCGCGTAAGAAATTTCCTTGAGTTTCAAAGCGCCCTCGAGCGCGGTCGGATAATTGCACCCTCGGCCAAGATAAAGGAAATTGCGGCGGGTGTAATGCTTCTCGGCGCAGCGATCGAACTTTTTGCTCTCTTTCAAAACTTTGGCACAATGCTCAGGCATTTTTTTGAATTCCCGGAGCAAGGCCTTAAGATCTGTTGCAGGGATCGTTTTCCGGATCCTGGCCATATAAAAACTCAGCAAAAGGAGCGTGGCGAGCTGAGCGATATAGGCCTTGGTCGAAGCCACGCCGATCTCCGGACCGGCATGCGTATAGATGACCGCATCCGCTTCGCGCGCAATTGTGCTCCCCACCACGTTCACAACAGCCAGCGTTACCGCGCCTTTATCTTTCGCCTCACGCAGAGCCGCCAATGTGTCCGCGGTTTCACCCGATTGCGTGATCAACACCACCAGATCCTTAGGGTTCAGAATTGGAGTCCCATAGCGGAATTCGCTCGAAACCTCGGTTTGACAGGGAATCCGCGCATACTTCCCCATCGCAACACTTCCCACCATGCCCGCGTGATAGGCCGTACCGCAACTGATCATGGAAACCCGCTTGATCTTTCGAAGGCGTTTTTGAAATTTTCTATCCACGGTATCGAAAAAGATTTCGCCGTTTTTTTGGATGCGCTTGATAAGGATGTTCTTCAAAACCTCGGGCTGTTCATACATCTCTTTGAGCATGAAATGCGGGAATCCCTGCTTCTGGGCTTGCGACGCGTCCCAGTGGACAGTCGACGGGTGACGTTTGATCCAGGCCTTTTCCTTCAAGGAATAAATGGAGATCTCCTTGGCGGTGATCACGGCCAGGTCTTCGTCCTCAAGATAGATGACTTGACGCGTGTAAGGGAGAAGCGCCGTCACATCGCTTGCGGCAAAATTTTCGCCATGACCCAGTCCGATCACGAGAGGGTTGGATCTTTTATACACGATCAGAGTGTCCGGATCATCTTTAGAGAAAAGGACGAAAGAAAAGAATCCGTGCATTTCTCCGACGGCCCGCTTGACAGCGTCAAAAAGTTTGGGGGATTTTCGATAATAGGAACCGATGAGATTGACACCTACTTCGGTATCGGTTTGGGATAAGAAGCGCACCTTTTTTTTCTGAAGTGCGTTTTTGATCACGGCATAGTTCTCGATGATCCCATTATGGATCAACGCGATCTTCCCCGAGGCATCCACATGAGGGTGAGCATTCGCACGGGACGGTTCGCCATGTGTCGCCCAGCGGGTATGTCCGATCCCGATATGCGCTTCGATCGTGAAATCCCCGAGCTTTTCTTTGAGGATCCCGAGCTTGCCTTTTTCCTTGATGACCGACAGGCTGCCTTTTTGATGATCCACGCAGGCAATTCCGGCCGAGTCATAGCCTCGGTATTCGAGCTTTTCAAGTCCTTTGATTAAAACAGGAACTGCATTCCGATAACCGACATAACCCACAATACCACACATTTTTTCGCTCCTCGGGGAACGGCCAACGAGAAACGCTCGTTCGCCGTTCAGCGTTACCCGTTCCCCAGTTTTTTGAGTATTATATACAAAGAATAACGTTTTGACAGATGATTTCCTTTTCAATAGTATTAACAACGAGGGAAAAATTTATGAGCCAAAATCGCAGAAGACATTTTTTCATCAACAAGCCTCTTCAAATCCGTTTCATGCTCACCGTTATCATCCCTCTCTTTTTGATCAATCTTGTCGCCCTCGCCGGTCTCTATTTTGGGATCTGGGGCAAGGTCCTCGAAACCTTTTCCAATGAACAAACGCTGAACGATCTTGTAACCGCTTCCCGGATGGTCGAATACGAGCAAGCCCGTCACCCTGCCCTCTCCCAGGATTTCTCTTCTTTGTCTTTTTTCAAGCAAACCGAAAAACTGAGCCAGCGCCAGCGCGAAATTTTCAAAGGAATTCTTGACGAAACGAACCAGTCGCTCGCCTGGAAGTTCTTCCTGATCCTTTTCTTCCTTGCCTGGGGCACAATTTTTATTTCACATAGAATCGCCGGACCTTTTTTCAAATTCAGCAAAGCTTTTAACGAAATTGAAAAGGGTGATTATCGATCACGCGTGACTTTAAGGAAGCTGGATGAGGGCCGTCCCGTCGCGCGAGAGTTCAACGAGG
>MHFU01000152.1:5119-22623 GCA_001804345.1 Omnitrophica bacterium RIFOXYB12_FULL_50_7 | reverse complement strand
GGAATTGGCCGCCATCGCGCCTTTTTTCTGGAATTCCAGCACACACTGAAGTTCCGCGAGCCGGCCCAGCACTTTCACCTCACGCTCGAAAACACGCAAGGTCTCAAGCGTCCTCTGTTCCTTGCAGACAATGACAGCCGTGAGCTTATCGGTCGGCGCAATCTGAAAACGGACCCGGAGATCGCGAATGCCGCCCACCGCGTCCTGCAAAAGCCCAATGGCTTTTTGCGCCTCCAGATCATGGAACCGCTGCTCTCCATCAAACGGCCATGGAGCAAGCATAATCGTATCCGCCCAAAAACCCGAGTTCACCCCGTAGGTGCACCCCGCAGGTGCACCTACGAGGTTGTCTTGGGTGGATGCTTTTTCTTTGAACTTCTGCCAGATTTCTTCGGTGATAAACGGCATAAAGGGATGCAGGAACCTGAGCATTCGCTCACACACGAAGAAAAGAACTTTCTGTGTTTGCTCCTTAAGAGCTTTATCTTCCGAAAGCAGCATCGGCTTCGCGAGTTCGATATACCAATCGCAGAAATCATCCCACACGAGATGATAAAGCTCGGTCGCGGCCTGAGCGAGTCCGAATTGGGTCAAATAGCGCTCGATCTCGGCAGTTTTTTCTTCAAAGCGTGAAAGGATCCATCGGCTTGGAAGTGACAATTTCATCGGCTCGAATTGCGCAGGATCGGTTGAAGCCTCCTTAAAATCTCCGAGCTGCATCAGCACGAACCGGCACGCATTCCAGACCTTGTTCGCAAAATTACGGCCGACTTCAAACTTCTCACGCGAAAGATAAACATCTTGCGCCGAGAGCATCACAAGACTGTAGCGAAGCGCGTCCGCCCCCATTTCCTCGATCACTTCGAGCGGATCGATCGAATTCCCAAGGGATTTTGACATCTTCAGCCCGCTCGCCGCACGAACCGTTCCGTGAATATGGACCCGGGTGAACGGAACTTCGCTTAGAAATTCCAAACCTGCCATGATCATGCGCGCCACCCAGAAGAAAATGATCTCGGGAGCGGTCACAAGGTCGGAAGTTGGATAGAATTTTTTCAAGTCTTCAGAATTGACATCGGGCCAACCGAGCGTCGAGAACGGCCACAGCCAGGATGAGAACCAGGTGTCGAGAACATCCTGGTCGCGTTTGATATCCTTGGAGGCACACGTGGGACATTCCTTGGGCTCTTCCCGTGACACAATAATGCCATCGTTCCCCGTTCCCCGTTCCCCGTTCCCCGCGGCTTGGCATTGCAAACAGTGCCAAGCCGGAATCTGATGCCCCCACCAGATCTGGCGCGAGATGCACCAATCACGGATGCCTTCAAGCCAATTGGTATAAACCTTGGTCCAGCGGTCCGGATAAAATTTCGTCTTGCCCTCGCGGTGGGCCCGCAAGGCCTTCTCGGCCAGCGGCTGCATTTTGACGAACCATTGCTTCGAAAGGTAAGGCTCGATCACGGTATCGCATCGGTAGCAGTGCCCCACCGCGTGCAGATGCGAATCGCGCCGGACAAAAAACCCCAGCTCTTCCAGGTCCTGAAGGATCTTTTTGCGAGCTTCAAAGCGATCCATACCCTTATAGGCGCCGCCGTGTTCATTGATCTTGCCATCCGGCGTCATGACATTGATCTGTTCCAGCTTGTGCCGGTGCCCCATCGCGAAATCGTTCGGATCATGCGCGGGCGTAACCTTCACAATACCGGTTCCGAACTCAGGATCCACAAATTCATCCGCGATCACTGGAATCTCGCGATTCAAAAGAGGGAGAATCACTTTCTTTCCGATCAAATGTTTGTAACGCGGATCATTCGGATGCACCGCCACGGCGGTGTCGCCCAACATCGTCTCAGGCCGCGTTGTTGCAACCACAATGTGATCCTCACCCATTTTTTCGTAGGGTCCATTCTTCCCTACGATCGGATATTTGATGTGATAAAGCCCGCCCTGCACATCCTTGTGAGCGGCTTCTTCGTCCGAAAGCGCGGTCTGGCAACGCGGACACCAATTGATAATGTAATTTCCGCGATAGATCAGTCCGCGCTCGTAAAGTGTGACGAACGCCTCTCGCACGGCCTTGGAAAGTCCTTCGTCCATGGTGAACCGTTCACGTGTCCAATCACAGGAGGCCCCGAGACGGCGGAGCTGGCGCGTGATGGTCGAACCGTGTTCGTTCTTCCATTTCCAGACTTCTTTCAGGAATGCCTCGCGGCCGACATCCCATCGTGTTTTCTTTTCCTTGGCGAGCTTCTTCTCGACCACATTCTGTGTCGCGATCCCCGCGTGATCCACGCCCGGCACCCAGAGCGTGTCGCGGCCCTTCATGCGATTCCAGCGGACAAGGATGTCTTGAATGGCATTATTGAGTGCGTGACCCATGTGGAGAATTCCGGTGACGTTGGGCGGAGGAATTACTATCACATAAGGCCGAGACTCGGGACTCGGAACTCGGGACTTGTCTTTTGAGTCGCTAGTCGCTAGTCGCTGGTCGCTGGTCTGAGCGACTCCGTCGCTCGCGGGGCGGAAATACCCCTTCGCTTCCCAAAGGGAATACCACTTCGTTTCAACTTCTTTGGAGTTGTATTGTTTGTCTAGATCCATAATTCGCACAATGCACTACGCGCAACGCACAACGACAAGCACACAACAAAACCCGTAATTCACGTTGTGCGTTGACCGTTGCGCGTTGCGCGAGATTTACCCTTTATGCAGTTTATACTCGATCGCTTCGACGAGGGCATTATCACAGGAGTGCCTTTTACTTCTTTTCTTTCAGCGTGTTGAGAACTTTCAGCACCGCGGGGAGGTAATCGCTCTTGACTCGTTTAAAAATTTCCTGAGATTCTTCTTTGTTGTAGATATGAGAAGACCGGTTCCGGTCTTCCAGCATATTCAGAAAAACTTTTTCATCATCGATGAGGCCTTCCTTAAAAGCAGCCTTAAGACTGTCCTTGGGATTTCTCACCTGGATTCCTTTCACCTCCTCTAGAAAGATCCGTAGTGTTTTCCATAAGAGTTCAAAGGTGAATTCAAAGCGCTGGATCACTCCGTCTTTTGATAAATCATCCGCCGCCTGTTCAGCGCCTTCTTTGAGGCTAGCGAGCGCTTTTCCGAGTTTTTCAAGAGAATACTGGATCTCATCGCTCATAAATGACCTTTCCTGTTTTTTGAACAATCTTCCGGAACCCCTCATCAACGCTTTTAAGGTAAACAACGTCCACCCCATAAAGCCCGGAAATCGCTTCAATCTTTTCTTTAATTTTTCGCTCGATATTAAAATCGGGTTTTTTAAGATCGACCGCAAAATCGAAATCGGAACCTTTTTGAAACTTGCCTTTTGCACGAGAACCGAAAAGAATGATCCGCCGTGGAGCAAGATCTTTTTTCAGAATTTTAATGACGCCTTGAAGAATTTCATTTTCTCTTTCCGTCACGAATTTCACCATTTCGGCTATCCTTTGCGAAGCTTGTATTCAATAGCCTCTACGAGAGCTTTCCAGCTGGCCTCGATGATGTTCTCGTGCACACCCACCGTGGTCCAGGTCTTTTCCTTGTCCTGAAATTCGATAAAAACGCGCACTTTGGCAGCCGTCCCGGCCTGGGAATTGACAACGCGCACTTTATAATCTGTCAGATGGATCTCGGAAATCGACGGGAAGGAACGCCCGAGCGCTTTCCGGAGCGCGGAATCCAACGCGTTCACCGGACCATCCCCTTCCGCAGATTCAAAATGCTCGATACCTTTGGCTGTCACTTTCACGTCCGCGATGGATCGCGGAACACCCTTGCCGATATTCTCGGTCCGCACCGAAATGTCTTCGACTTTGAAGAACGGCTTGAATTTTCCGAGGAGTTTTTGCACCAGAAGCTCAAAGCTCGCCTCCGCGGCCTCGAACTGATACCCCTCATGTTCGAGACGCTGGATCTCGGTCAAGATCTTCCGCGTCTCGGGCGAGTCCTTCTGGAAATGCATCTCGAGTTCCTTGGCCTTGATCATGATATTAGTCTTCCCCCCGAGCTCGGAGACAAGATAGCGGCGATAATTGCCGAGAGCCTTGGGCTCCACATGCTCGTAGGTCCTGGCGTTCTTCATCATGGCGTTGATATGCACACCGCCTTTGTGGGCAAAGGCTGAGCGCCCCGTGAACGGCTGATTGTTCACAAGCTGCATATTGCAAACCTCAGCCACATAATGCGAAAGCTGGGTCAACTCCTTCATCTTCTTCGCGGGAAAACACGGAACCTTCATCTTGAACTGCAGGTCCGGAATGATGCTCGCGAGATTCGCGTTCCCGCAACGCTCTCCGTAACCGTTGATCGTTCCCTGCACCAGGACGCATCCCTCGCCCACCGCCTGGATGGAATTCGCGACTGCGAGCTCGGAGTCATTATGACAATGGATGCCAAGCGGCGTTTTCACGGAACGCTTCACTTTGAGGATCGCGTGACGGACCTCATGCGGCAAACTCCCGCCATTCGTATCACAAAGTGTGAGATTATTGGCTCCCGCTTTCGCGGCCTGTTGGAGCGTCTTCAGCGCATATTCCGGGTTCGCCTTGAAGCCATCAAAAAAATGTTCCGCGTCATAGATCACTTCGACCTTCCGGTCTTTGAGATAAGCGACGGTCTCATAGATCATGAGGAGATTCTCTTTAAGCGTGGTCTTGAAAACCTCCGTCACATGAAAATCCCAGGATTTTCCGAAGATCGTGACGACCTTGGTGCCCGCGTCGAGCAGGGCCTTGATCTGCGTGTCGTCCTTCACCCTCATGTGGGCGCGACGCGTGGAGCCGAACGCCGCGATCCTGGAGCGCTTGATCCCGGCCTTCTTGATTGCGTGGAAGAATTCCATGTCCTTGGGGTTCGAGCCCGGCCATCCGCCTTCGATGTAGTGAATCCCGAACTGGTCGAGCCTCTTCGCGATCAGGACCTTGTCGTGAGAGGACAAACTGATCCCCTCAGCCTGCGAGCCGTCACGGAGCGTCGTGTCGTAGAATTGGATTTTTTTATTATTTGTTTTCATGATTTTTTTTCAAAACTTTCTTTTCGCTTAGACAAAGCTAAAGCCAACAATATAATCACAACAATTAAAAATACTGGCGCTAATATAAAAAACAAAAAGAAAAACCAAGCGATAGGACTTTTGGCTGAGCCAGGGGCATCAAAACTCATGGGAGACATAAGAGCCATAAGACCGGCAAAAGGAAGAAGAACTACACATACTATTATTCCTATTATGGCGAAAATCTTACCCGCTGGATCCATTTATTCCTCTCTACCACTTAGCGTTTTTCATTCCCGCAACTAAACTGATTCGTATCAAAGTATCAGAGTGTCAACGTATCAGGGTTTTAAACTTTGACACTTTGATACCTGATACTTTGACACTTATTTTTTGCCGAGCCCGAACGCCTCTGCGAAGACTGGAACGTCAAGTTCCAGCGAGCGTGCCGAAAACATTGGGTTTTCGGCATATGATGACCGCAAAAATATTATGCGTCTATTTCTTGCCGAGACCGAACGCCTGATGGATGACGCGAGCGGCGAGTTTGCCTTTGTCGCCGGCGACCACGACCGAAATTTTGATCTCAGAGGTGGAGATCATGTCGATATTGATCTTGTTCTTGGCCAGGGTCGAGAACATCTTGGAGGCGATCCCCGAATGCGATCGCATCCCGATCCCGACGACGCTCACCTTCGCGATATTCTCATCGCAAGTGACATTCGTAGCGCCGACCTTTTTCATCGCCGCTTTCACAACTTTCATGGCCTTCACAAGCTCGTTCTTGAAGACGGTAAAGGAAATATCCGTCGAATTCGTCTGCGTTTTGTTCTGGATGATCATGTCTACGTTGACGTTCGCGTCTGCCAGGGTCTGGAACACCTTGGCCGCCACGCCCGGACGATCCGAGACCCGGAACAGAGTGATCTTGGCTTCATCTTCCGCTAACGCGACACCGCTCACAACGACTTCTTCCATGGCTTTATTCTCCTTCGTGATAAGAGTTCCTTTGTGGTCGTTCTGGGAATTACGAACCCAGATCGGCATGTTGAATTTTTTTCCGACTTCGATCGAACGGGAGTGCATGACTTTTGCGCCCAGGGACGCCAACTCCAGGATTTCATCATAGGTGACCTGATTCATCTTTTGAGCTTCCGGGATCACGCGCGGATCCGCCGTGTAGATCCCATCCACGTCCGTATAGATCTCGCAATGCTTTGCTCTTAAAGCCACCGCAAGCGCCACCGCCGTCAGGTCGGAACCGCCGCGCCCGAGCGTTGTGATCTCTCCCGAAGGCGTCTGGCCCTGGAATCCGGCCACGATCACGATCTTTCCGGCGGCCAGGGCTTTCTTGATACGCTCCGCGCTGATATTCTGAATGCGGGCCTTGCTGTGGAATTCATCCGTGATGATCCCCACCTGCGAACCCGTGAAGGAAACCGCTTCATGCCCCAATTTGTGGACCGCCATCGCCAAAAGCGCGATCGAAACCTGTTCCCCCGTGGAAAGCAGCATATCCATCTCACGCTCCTTGGGATCCTTATTGATCTGATCCGCAAGCGTAATGAGGTCGTCGGTCATATCCCCCATGGCAGAGACGACTACGACAACCTTATTCCCGGCCTTTTTGGTTTTGATCACACGTTCTGCAACTCTTAAGATTTTTTCCGCGTTGGCGACCGAAGAGCCGCCGTATTTTTGAACAATGAGTGACATTTTACGAACTCCAAATTTCAATCACCAAGATACAAGAACCAAACAAATTCCCCGCCTGCCGGCGGGCAGGCAATCACCAAGATACAAACACCCAAAAGCATTATTTTGCTGTTTGGTTATTGATATTTGATGATTGCTTGGTTATTGGATCTTGAGATTTGGTTATTATTCGGTTTATGACGCCTTCGTCATGAAAAACGGCATCAGGTCCGTGGTTTTGTTGAATTTTAATTCCGAAGTCTTGGCCGCGATCTCCGAGAACCGTTCGATCTCATCAGCCATAATGTTCTTGCCGGTCACGGCGAACGGAACGCTATCACGGACGATCTCTTTCATTTTCCAGAGCGTCGCGTGACCCGGCGTGACAAGCAGGCGCGATTCCTTGGAGCGCTCGAGGTATTTCCGAATCTTCGAGAGCACAAAAAAATCGATCCCCTCGATCGCCGAGATTTTTCCCTTCACCTCTCCGGTCCGCGCCGCTTCTTCGGGAGTATGGAGGTAGAGACAAACAAAATCTTTTTCCTCCAGCGCGTCGATCGCCACCTTGGAGATCTTTTCGTAAAAAACCGAAGGCTCTTCGCCCTCCGCCTTGACCTCCATAACCGTAAGCCCCGCCACGCGAACCATCCCCTTGGCGTATTCGCGCGCGGCAACCATCGCGCCACCGGAGATGTCAAAACATTCGCGGAAAGATTTAAGAACCGGCTTCTTGCCCTGTCCCCAAAGCCAGATCATATTCGCAGGGTTCTCGCCAAGATCCACGCGGACCTGATTGATCTCATGGTCCTGCAAAAGAAGCCGGGCATCATACATCAATTTCCGCATCAATTCCTCGCCCGGACCATTCGGTAGGACATCTTCGATCTTTTCGCCAATCACGCTCTCCGGCGAATGGGTCTTCGCGGACAATGCCTCAAATCCATTTGCGTCCTTGATCACCGCGAGGTGCCGGTGCCCGGAGCCTGAGAAAAAACGCACAAAATCGCTCGCGACCTTTTTGTTTAGAAAATTGACAAGCGCCTTCGCCTCTTTGGTGGTAAGGGCCCCGGCGGTCGGATCGGCCAACATGCCCGCAGCCTCAGTGATGAAATTCATGCAGAACGCGACTTCCTTGTCGTCGAGCGTTAATTCTTTATCGGCAGCCTCAAGCGGCCCGCGGCCTGTATAAAGTTTCGACGCGTCATAGCCCAAAAGATTGAACAGACTGACATCCGCAGAAAGCGGCAGACGATCGGAAACAAGCTTCGCGGTCCCCACCTTGCCACTCTTCGCAAAAAAGTTCAGGTTCGGGATCTTGGCCGCTTCCAAGGGAGTTTTTCCCCCCAACTCCTCCGTGGGGTGATCCGCAGCGCCCGCGAGAACCACAACAATGGATTTCATTGGATAACCTCCTTGACGGCATCGAGCGTGGATTTGACCTTAGTGACCGGATCTTCAAAACTGAGCGCAAAATCGGGATCCTTCAACCCCGAACCCGTAAGCGTGATCACGATGCGGGATCCTTCTTTGAAAAATCCTTTTTTTGCGAGGTTGATCACGCCCGCTACCGGCGCAACGCTGGCCGGTTCCGCAAACACGCCTTCGCGCTCCGCGACGAAACGATACGCCTTCGTGATCTCCGTATCCATCACCATGTCAATCAGCCCGCCCGA
This sequence comes from Omnitrophica bacterium RIFOXYB12_FULL_50_7, assembly GCA_001804345.1. Taxonomy (GTDB): domain Bacteria; phylum Omnitrophota; class Omnitrophia; order Omnitrophales; family Aquincolibacteriaceae; genus Aquincolibacterium. The sequence goes on along the minus strand of MHFU01000152.1, from coordinate 14,253 downwards.
TTCGTCGCGCGCGGCGACGGCGCCTTGCCAGCTCGCGGGATTTCCGATGCGGATCGCAGTGGCGAGGGTCTCCGGTTTTTCGATCCGGTGCCCGAGCACGATCGGCGCTGAACCCGCGGCCTGGAAACCGAGCATCTTCGGTAAGGTTTCGGACTTCCCCGCTTTTTTGTATTCCTTGTAGCCCTTCCAGTAAGCCGTGATATTACCGGCATTCCCGACCGGGATCGCGTGATATTCCGGTGCATCCCCAAGATCGTCGACAATCTCGAACGCTGCCGTCTTCTGCCCTTCGATGCGATACGGATTGATGGAATTCACAAGCGTGATCTTGCCATCCGCCGTCATTTCCTTGACCAACTCCAACGCCTTGTCAAAATTTCCCTCGATCATGATCACCTTCGCGCCATAGCGATACGCCTGTAAAAGTTTTCCCTTCGCGATCTTCCCTTCCGGGATCAGCACGAAACACTTCAGCCCGCAGCGACACGCGTAAGCCGCAGCGGAGGCGGAGGTATTACCGGTCGAGGCACACATCACGGCCTTCGAACCCGCTTCAACGGCTTTCGAAATCGCCATGGTCATTCCGCGGTCCTTGAACGAACCCGTCGGGTTCAGACCTTCGAATTTGTAATAGATCCGGACGTTCTTCAGGCCAAGCTCTAAAGGCAAGGCCTCCGCGAGAATGAGGGGCGTGTTGCCTTCATTAAGCGAAATGATCGGCGTCTTATCCGTGACTGGGAGATATTCCTGGTAGCGCTCGATCACCCCGATCTTCTTGACTGCGTATCTGGACATTTGTATTTGCTTTCCTCAATAACGTTTAACGGGTGGGGTCAGGCACCATTTCCTGCCTAGCAGGCAAAAATGGAGCCAGTCCCCTACGCCCCTTCGATGCGAATGACCTGAGTCTTCTCCTTGATGCAGGACATACGATCGATCTCGCTAACCGCGGCCCTCAGGTTTTTTTCATGCGTATCATGCGTTAAAAGAATGAGAGGCACCACGCGCCCGACACTACGCTCACGCTGCATGACATCCGAGATACTGATCTTGTATTTTCCGAGGATCTTGGAGATATTCGCGAGCACGCTCGGCCTGTCGATCACATAGAACCGAAGGTAATAGCGCGACAAAATCGATGTAATACTTTTGACGGGAACACTGGGACCCAAAGCGCGGATCACGGAGTCATCATCCACCGGGATATCGATCTCGCTTTTGGCGATATCCACCAAATCTGCGATCACAGCGCTTGCCGTCGGATGCGGCCCGGCCCCGCGACCATAGAACATCACATCGCCGACCTCGTCCCCGTGCATCAGGATCGCATTAAATGATTGATTCACGTTCGCAAGAATATGGGCTTTCGGAAGAAGCGTCGGCTGAACGCGAGCTTCAACGCCATCCTTGGTTTTTTTGGCAATCGCAAGCAATTTGATCGCATAACCGAATTCCTTGGCGAAAGCGATGTCGTCGCTGGAGATCCGGGAGATCCCCTCCGAATAAATGTCACTGAACTTCACACGCCCCCCGAACGCAAACCGCACGAGGATCGCGAGCTTGTGCGCGGCATCGATCCCCTGTATGTCCAGCGTCGGATCGGCCTCGGCATACCCTTTTTGCTGGGCCCCCGCAAGCGCCTCCGAGAAATCCATCCCGGTTTCGGTCATTTGCGTCAAAATATAATTCGTGGTCCCGTTGATGATCGCATGGATCGATTCGATGTTGTTCGCCACGAGGCCTTCGCGCAGGGCCTTGATACAGGGGATCCCGCCTCCCACGCTCGCCTCAAAGCAAACCCATCGCCGCATTTTGTGAGCTAGTTCAAAGATCTCATCTCCGTATTCAGCGAGAAGCGCCTTGTTCGCGGTCACCACATGCTTGCCTTCTTTCAATGCTTCCTTGATAAGCATGCGCGCCGCACTCGTCCCGCCGATCAACTCCACCACCACATCCACAGAAGGATCACGCACCACCGAGAGAGCGTCCTGGGTCATAATGCTTTTGGGAGGCCGGACTTTTCGTTTCCGGTTCGGAAATTTCTCGGCAATGCGAACGATCTCGAAGGAAACGCCGAGTTGGTGTTCGAAAAATTTCTTTTTAGCAGTCAGGATCTCATAGAGTCCCGTACCGATCTGTCCTAACCCGAGAAGCCCGATATTGATCTTTTTCATATTTCTCCTGAAAAACGTCCTAATGCTGCGTTCCAATTGATGTCAGGGGTTCAGTGATGACAAAACCTTAACAAAGACAGGACAACATTAACTTCCCTGCTAATACCGCATGACATTCAAAATTGGGGGTATGCGGTATAGCACTGCGAACCCCCAAAATTAATAGTAACGCAGTACTAACTTCTCCAACGAAAGCCGGCGTAGTATATCGTGCCCATGATCAAAAATCAAACAGCCCTTGCTCATGAAAGCCGGGGAACGTTCCTCGGGGAACGCGAACGTTTCCCGTTCCCCGTTCCACGGAATTTTGCATTTCTAATGGGGTTTACTTTAAAAATGAATTGTGTATACTACCTCCGCTGCTCTCCTAAAATGATCCATAATGAGGGGCCTACAAATGGAAAATAAAATTCTCGTCACTCTTGTTATTGTAATTGCCGCGGCCAATTTTGGCATGGCACGATCCGGTCAGTACGATGAAGACGCGCGCCAACAGGAAAAAATCCAGAAACAGATGGAAAAAGAGACAGAGACGCCCGAAAAGCGCCACCCCGCGAAGAATTTCGCAACGGGTATCAAGGAAGTTACGTATGATAACGTGAAAGATACCTTGAGTGACACGACCGGATCCACCATGCGTGAAAAACCGGTGGTCGGGACCCTGGACGGCGCACAACAAGCAGGCAGCAAAGTGGTTGATAACACCATCAAAGGCGTCAAGAAGGTCGCGTCCCTCGGTTACGCGAAAGATGACAGCTACGAGATCGAACAACCCGAGGAAAAGTCCGGCGAAGCTGCCAAGATCAAGCTCTTCAAGTTCTAAAAATTTCGTCGCGCTCTACGCGCAGCGCCGGAACAAAAAAGCCAAGCTGAAAAAGCTTGGCTTTTTTATGTCTGAATCTGACGACACCTTTCAAAAAACGCTTCGTGACTTCAAAGTAATTTTCTAAACCGTTGTGATGCTCGTAAGTGTCAAGCCATTCAACGAACTTCCCGAATTAAATACCATTTCATATAAACCGCTGAAGCCTGAAAGCGGCGGGATATCGATGGTGATCGTTTGCTCTGTGTTGTTCGTGTTCAAAAAATCCAGGTAGAGTTTGGATGCGATCGAGGAGCCTCTCTTTAGCTCAATAAAAATACCTGAAAGAGCCGCGGTGGATTTGTATTTAATGATGATCCTTCGCCCGGCAAGATTAAGATTGCTTGAAGCGAACTGGTAAGCACGATAATAACGGCCACTGCCTGACCAATTCCAGGGACCGCCCGTGGCAGAAGCAAGCACATTCATGGGAGCAGCTTGCTGAGAAGTTACGGTCTGAAAACGGGCCCAAAGATTTCTGCTCTGCAAATAACGCGTCATGTTTAAAGGACCGGTGCCTGCCATGCCCAAAACGAAAGTCGCTACATTCGTCACGATCTGCTCCTGAACGATCTGACTTGTATTTTTATCATACCCTTCCCAAAGACCGTGGCTGGTCAGAAGACTAGGGTATTGCTTCAAAATATTATCCAGGAACTGTTCGACCTCCAAAGGTTTGATCATATGAGCTGCGCCCAAAGTGTAAAGCGAGGTAGCTCTTTCGTTCTGGACTACCGTATTCATGGACAGCTGATCGATTCCTGCGGTACTGCAATAACCCGATGAGCAATAGCTCGCTGAGAGAAAACCAGGGAGATTGTTCTTGTTTGAAAAATCCAGGGCAGCCGTCACAAAATTCTGAAGTATTTGACTGAGGGCCGGAATATCCGTCTCCGGCATGAGAAGCGTGGGCCAGAGCATCTGAAAAGCGCCTCCATCCCATGTCTTCGCGACATAAAGATCGCTCCCTGCCTGGGTGGAGTAATGGACTATGTCCGTCACAAGTTGGCTATAGACTGAATCGGCATAGTTAAAACGAAGCATCAAAAATTCGGTGCCCGCTCTGAACTCAGAACCAAAAGAATCTTGGTAGCCCGGCATGTAACTCGGAGGACTGTTAGGATTAGCAAGAATATACATACCATCCCGAAATTGACCCTTGGCAGAATCATAGAGGAGATCATATCCCGCTTTCTGAGCATCCAGAAAACTTTCTATCTGGGTCCGGATCGCTTGTGCTGTGGCATCATTAACCAAAACAGGATCGAGAAGAGCTCCGATAACCGCGCCCAAGGCGGCTGAAAGATTGGTATTATCCCCTAGCACAACCTGCTGACCCGATAAACCAGGATCCCGATTCCAGGTGGAACCATTGAACTGAAACCAAGGCAAGAGCCCTTTGTAACCGAGGCGCGCCTGATCCGCGAGCAGCGAAGTCATGACCTTGCTAAGATTGGCAAGAGCTGTTGCTTGCGAAATCTTGTCTGTTTGTATCTGGCCCGATGCAATATTGGCCATTAAAAGCGAATAAAAACCAATATTCGTGGGCTGCGTATAATCCCTCTGGTTGTAGCCCTCGTGCGGATAACCTGAGATGGGTTCCACGGCTAATTTTGTCGCGTCCGTGAAATAAGAAAGGCTTTGATCTGCCAAATAAGCGCCCACACCGTAGAAAATAGAACTTAAAAATTCACCCACATTATTAACTCGGTCCTTAAACTGAGCTCTCACTTCCTTCTTACCATAATCGCCAGGGAGAGTGATGCTTTTTGTAGTCTGATAAGTCTCCCAATCAGTCCAAGCAACCCCTGCATCTATCGAAAAACGCATTTGATCCACGCCCGACCCAACATCGGCTCCCGACAGAGTAAGCGTAACAAGAGGGGTTATGCTGTAGGGATTTTCGCCATTGATCGTTATAGAACCAGAGGGAGCCTCCGTATCGAGCGTGATGAATTGGGAGTAAGGAATACTCACGTTGCCGGCTTTGTCGATAAATTTGACGTAGACGGTCTTTAGGCCATCGCCTGAAAGAAGTGTCCAAGCTTTGGTGGTGGCGTATGCTTCCGGTGTGGTCCAGTTCACGTTATCGGTCGAAAAACTCATCGTATCCAAACCCGACCCCGCCGCATCGCTGGCTGAAAGATTCAGCGTCACATTCAATGAATCGGAATAGACCGATCCGGAATTGATATTAAGAGAGCCAACAGGAATCTGAATATCTAAAGTAACTTCAAACCGGGCGAGAACTTCGTGATCCAGGGTTTCATTGTCACGAATAAGAAAGACGTTCTTTCCTTCTGTGAGAAGTTTGGGTTCTGAGAAATGCGTCCCATTCAGCTCGTATTCAAACGTGTAATTGGTTTGATTCACGAGCGCTGGAGAAAGAAGCTGCGTATTCGGTGCTTTGAGTCCGTTCGTTTCAAAAATAACTGTTCCGGCGGTCCCACTCTGAGCAAGAACCTTGAAAGTGACATCCGTGACATGGTGAGAATCAAAATTGCTGCGCCCAGATGTAAGGTTAAAAGTTACCGACTGCTCGGCACTTGTTAAAACAACATTTTGAGAGAAGGTGTTGCGGTTCTTGTCTGTAAAGATGACCTGGACAGTCTGCCCTTCGGGCCCTGTCAAGTTGAATGTGACGCTTGTTCCAAGATCAGCGGGGGCACCTTTAAAAACGTAGGAATCTTCGGGGGGAAGTTGAGAACCAGTAGCATCTATCCAGTTTTCAGGAATCGATTGAAAGGTTTCAGTGACACAGGCAGGGATCGCATCAAAATAACGGAGATTAATAGCCTCCCGAAGATAAAACCAATAACCAGCCCCGGGGGTCATGGCAGCCCCGCCTTCGACTTTCACATAACCGCTACCACTCCATCCCCAGATAGTGCCCACATGTTTTTCCAAACCTTGAATATTAGCAAGAGGGGCCTCGACACTCGGAGCGCCGATCAGATTCCAACCCTTGGATAAGGGAGTATCGAGGTTTGTGATACGATTACTGGTAAGAGTAATGACGGTTTCCTGGTTAACATTGATCCAGTAGCCCTTTCCATACTCGATCGTGTCTGCGAAGGTATAACTGCCAGCGCTATTCGACCATTCATAAATTGAGTTGATGCGGTATTTGTCTTTAAAGGAGTTAGCGTTCAGAGACTCAGAAAAAGGAATTGAGAAGAAATTCCAGCCGGGGTTAAGGATCTTTGTGAAGGTAAACGGCGTGCTCTTCGCTATTCTGGCAGAAGATTGGATCTCGCCTATGGTCTTTGTCTCTGGATCAAAGGCATAGACGTATTCCCTGTCAAAATCAGTGTCACCTGTAACAGAGAGCGTGACCTTCTGAAGAGCGTCGTTATAGGTGTAAGTGGTGTGATACTGGTTATAAGTAACGGACTTAAGTCTTCCGATGGTTCCATTCACCCATTCATAAACTCTTGTCTCTTCGGAGCTAACCGTCAAAAGAAGCTCTGAAAGGTCTTCGTCTGTGCGGTAATAAAGATTGATATCGGGCTCGTGATTACCGTCTTTATCAAGGAATTGGGCCCAGCTGATGCGAAAGGAAGCGTCATTTTGAGCATTGGTAAAGTTGTAATTAAGAAAAACATGACTCTCATCTTCCTGGACAACAGAAAAATTGCTGTCTCCATTATCAAGAAAGGCAACCGCGGGATTGCCAGGAAGAACGCTTACCTCGCCGCTGCGAGTAGCCGTATCAGCTGAAGTTGTTTGATCGATCGACAATGAAAGTGATGGATTACCAACAAGAAAATCCGTGGTCGTTAAATTTGGATCTGGTTGAGATCGGGAAATGTTGGGTGCGGGATTTGACGCCGCCGTCTCAGGCTGATACTCACTTGTTGCTATAAGATATTCCGGATTGGCCCAAACAACATTCTGGTATAGAAAAACCACCAGGGCAAGAATGGCTATGACTTTAACCGCGGTGTCCTGATTTTTCAATCGCACATATTCACCTCAAGAGTAGCGTTCGGAGATGAAAACTAGCACCTTTCTTCAAAAAATGAAAGGCTGGCTCCAAAAAAAGATTGGGTGAAAAACACAGTCTGCGGAAAGAATTATCTTTTGAATTGGATTTGTCACAAATGATCAAAATCGCTATAAGCGCACTAACGCTTTTATAAAGAGGGAAGCCTGCCCTTTTCAGGAATCGGGGTCCTGGCAGGGATAATATCTGATCAAAGATTAAACTGCAGATCGTAGAGCTTTTTGTACGGCCCGCCCAATCGTAAAAGGAACTCGTTCGTTCCCTGCTGGACAATCCGTCCTTTATCCATCACGAGAATGCGGTCCGCCTTCTGGATGGTGGAAAGACGATGGGCGATCACGAAGACCGTACGGGCCTTCATGAGATTCTCGAGCGCTCCCTGAACCTCTTTCTCGCTTTGCGTGTCAAGATGCGAGGTCGCTTCATCGAGGATCAAAATCGGCGGATCCTTGAGAAGTGCACGAGCAATCGCGATGCGCTGGCGCTCGCCGCCTGAAAGCTTGAGCCCCCTGTCTCCCAGCGGAGTATCGTACCCCTGAGGAAGCGCTTCAATGAAATGGTCCGCATAAGCAATTCCAGCCGCCCGTTTCACATCTTCCAGGCTCGCCTCCGGACGCCCATAAGCAATGTTCTCCCGGATCGTACAATTAAAAAGAACGGTTTCCTGCGACACGATCCCGATCAGACCCCGCAAAGAATGAAGCGTCAGATCCCGGATATCCGTACCGTTGATTTTAATCGAACCCTCGACCGGATCATAAAAACGGAGAAGCAGGTTTACAAGTGAGGTCTTTCCTGAACCGCTCGCTCCCACAAACGCGATCACCTCATTGTGCCTGGCCTTGATCTCAATATCCTTGAGTACCCACTTATCAAATGCATAATAAAAACCGACATGTTCATAGCTGATCTCCCGGACCGCCTCTGAAAAAACGAGGGCGTCGGACTTGTCATGGATCGTGGGCTTGGCATCCAGCACTTCGAAGATACGCTGCCCCGCGGCGATCGACTGCTGGATCGTGCTATTCACCTTGCTTATTTTTTTGAGAGGCTCGTAACAAACGTAGAGCGAAATAAAAAAAGCCGCAAACCGTTCCGGCGACAAGTATTGGATCCCATACCACACCGCGAACGCGGCGCCGATCGAGCCTATCACTTCGATCAGAGGACGCTGGATGATCGTGATCTTGATGGTCTTTCTGAAAAACTTGAAAACGCTATCATTGATCTCCTCAAAACGCCGGATCTCCCCTTCCTCGCGGCCAAAGGCCTTCACAATATGGGCCCCGGACAAGGTCTCGCCGATAAAGGAGGTGATGTCCCCGGTGCGCTCCTGCATTTTTTTTGTTAGTTTGCGAAGTTGTTTTCCCAAAAGAACGATTGGAATCGCCACAAGCGGAAAGATCAAGATCGCGATGAGCGCGTATTTCCCGCCCCACATAAAGATAAAGGGGATGTTGAAAAGGATGACAAGCGGTTGTTTGACAAGATCGGTGATCACATCTGTGATCGCGCCCTGGATCTGGCCGACGTCGTTGGTGATGCGAGAAAGGAAATCCCCGGTGCGTCCTTTGGCATAAAAGTCATGCGACAGATAGACCAGGTGACGGTAGAGATCGTCCCGGACTTTGCGGACGGCAAGGATCCCCACATTGGCCATGTGATAGTTGGACACATAATCAAAAAACCCGCGCAAAATGAACACGCTGACCAAAATGACCGGGACCCAGATCATGGGCACAGCGACGGAGGTCAATTGGGGGAAATATTTTGAAAGATAAGGAATATTGTCAACAACGACCTGGCTCTTCTGAAAGAACCCTTTTGTGATCACATAGAGCGCGACCGAAACAAGCGCATTCGCCATCGAAAAAGCCAGCATGCACACAAAAGCGATGGCAAGACGCCAGCGATACGGCCTTACATAGCTCAATAGCCTTTTATAGATGTCCATGAAACTCCTTGAAAAGCAGCGCAACGCACAACGCGCAACGGTCAACGCAAAAACTGTTCTTCTCATCAAACGTTGTGCGTAGAACGTTGCGCGCGGCTCTTTGAGAGCCGACACTGTAACATATCCGTTGACAGGTCT
>MHFU01000152.1:0-5094 GCA_001804345.1 Omnitrophica bacterium RIFOXYB12_FULL_50_7 | reverse complement strand
AAGGTTGCAGTCATAGGCGTCGGACACCTCGGTAAAGAGCACGCCCGCATTTATCGGGACCTTCCGGAAGCCGAGCTTGTTGGCATCTGCGACCCGGACCCCGCCAAGGCTGATAAAGCCAAGGAACTCGGAACTGCCTACTTTAAGGATTTCCGTGACTTGATCGGGAAAGTCGAAGCCGTTAGCATCGCCACCCCCACCTCCACCCACCATCAGGTCGCAAAAGAGTTCCTCAAAGCCGGTGTCCACGCCCTGGTTGAAAAACCGATCACGCTTCGCTTGAGCGAGGCGGATGAACTTCTTGAACTTTCCAGGAAACACCATTGCGCACTCCAGGTCGGGCATATCGAACGTCATAATCCCGGATTCAAACGCGTGGAAGAGATCGCGCGAAACATCCGTTTCTTCGAGATCCACCGCCTTGGGCCCTTCACCGGCCGCATCAACGATTGCGGCGTCGTACTCGATCTCATGATCCATGATCTCGATATCGTGCTCGGCCTCGTAAAATCCGACGTTGCCAGTTTTGACGCAACCGGCGTCAATGTCTTGACACCATTCGAAGATATCGCAAACGTCCGGCTGAAATTCAAGAATGGAGCCGTCGCCAACATCACCGCTTCGCGTCTCACGTTCGAAAAACAGCGTAAGATCCGCATCTTCCAGGAAGACGCCTACATTTCGCTCGACTATGGAAACCAGACGGGAAAGATCATCCGCAAGATCGGCTCCGAGGTAACCCAGGAAACCGTCGACATTGAAAAAGCCGAGCCTCTTAAAGAAGAGCTGAAGTTCTTCCTGAACGGTCTCATCACCGGGAAAAGCATCGGAAAGCCTGACGCCGCCGCGCGGGATGCCCTGAAACTCGCGCTCGATATCGCGAAAATGATTCAGGAAAATCATCCCAAACCCAGCGTGCTCCGCCAAGATCCAAACACCAAGAACCAATGACCAAACAAGAACCAATCACCCAAAAAAAATAATGACCCAGAAATCGCCCGTAATTAAAAACTTGAATTTTGGGATTTGTAATTTGTTTGGTTCTTGGAACTTGCTTCTTGGTAATTCCGAGAACTGGTATTTATGCCTAAAAAAATCTTCCTAGTTGCCTGTGAAGCTTCGGGCGACCTTCACGGCGCTCATCTCATTACCGAGATCAAAAAACTCGCGCCCGGGACGGAGTTCTGCGGCGTAGGTGGGGCCAAAATGCAAGCAACCGGCATGCAGATCTTTAATGACATGACGAAGATCTCGGCGCTTGGCTTGGGCGATGTTCTCTGGAATTATTTTAAGTATCTTAAGATCTTTAATAAAACGCTCGAGAATATCCGGCATGAAAAGCCGGATGCCGTGATCCTGATCGACTCTCCGGCCTTTAATCTCCGGCTCGCCAAAAAGATCTCCGCTCTCGCGCCCGTCCTCTATTACATCTCCCCGCAGCTGTGGGCGTGGGGAAAACGCCGCATCCACATTGTTAAAAAGCACATTCGCGAAATGCTCGTGATCCTGCCGTTTGAAAAGGACTTCTATGAAAAGGAAGGGGTTGCCGTAAAATTCGTGGGACATCCCCTGCTGGATTCAATCCCGGAGCTCCCGGACGCCGCTTCTCTGCGGAAAAAGATCGGGATCCCAGACGGCAAAAAAGCGATCGGCCTTTTTTCGGGCTCACGGGAAAAAGAGGTCAAACGCATCCTGCCGATCATGCTCCAGGCGGCGGCTTACTTGAGGAAAGACTTTCCCGAAGCTGTCTTTTTCATCTCAAAGTCGGCGAACGTGCGGCCCGCGGTCTATGATGAGTTGCTCCAGAACCTGCCGTTTAAGGTGGAATGTCCGAAGACTTCCTTCTATGAGCTTGTAAAAGCCATGGATTTCGCCTACGTAGCCTCCGGGACCGCCACGCTTGAAACCGCACTCATCGGAACGCCATTCTTTCTTCTCTACAAGGCAAGCTGGTCGACCTATCTCCTCGGCAAACATCTCATCAAAGTCCCCTATCTCGGACTTGTAAACCTTCTCGCCGATACTCGGGTCATCCCCGAGTTCATTCAACAAGAGGCCCACCCCGAGACGCTCGCTCATGAGGCAAAAGTATTCCTCCGAACCCCGGAACTGCAGCAGAAAATGAAAGAAGAGTTCCGTCAGGTCCGTGAGAAACTCGGCCAAAAAGGCGCAAGCGCTCGTGCGGCAAAAGAAATTCAAAACTTCTTAGACCGCAGACCATAGACCACAGACCAGAGCTAAAGCTTTTATTTTTTTTCGTCTGAAGTCTTCAGTCTCAGGTTTTGCTCTCCGAGGAATGCTAGTGACCTTGTGTTATGGGTTTTACGCTGATCAAACTTTCTCGATTAATCGCGCGATCTGTTCGGGGCCCGGCAATTCCCCCACCAACTTCCGTGGTAAACAAGCGGTTATTTTGTACGTTGCGACTCCGATGGGTTTACGGGATTCTCTCAGGGCATACTCCACGGTCATCTTATCCTTGGTTTTGCAGACAATGATCCCGATCGCGGGATTTTCACTCTGCCCCTTGACAGTGCCGTCAAGTGCTGCCAGATAAAACTGCATCTTACCGACATATTCCGGCAAGAATTCTCCAGCCTTCAGCTCGATGGCCACAAGGCAACGCAAATGCCGATGATAAAGCAAAAGATCGATGAAATATTCTTTTCCTCCTAATTCCAGCCGGTACTGGCTCCCGATAAAAGCCAATGCTCCTCCCATTTCACGCAGGAACCTTTCCATCCGGGCGAGAATAGCCTTTTCAAATTGCCTTTCCGTATGCTCTGCGCCAAGCTCAAGAAAATCGAAAGTGTATTCATCTTTCACGGCAATCTTGGCTTGATCCCGGATCCTGGCAGGAAGTGTTTCGCTGAAATTCGTCTGTGACAAAAACGTTGTCTCATAGGTCCGTAGTTCGATCTTGTGGATCAACACATTCTTGCTCCAGCCCATCCGCCGCGTCATACGAATATAGAATTCCCGCTTCAGTGCCCCTTTGCACCGTGACATAATAATGAGATTTTTCGTCCAGCTGATTTCTCCAACCAGTGGTTGGAGTTTTAAACAGTTTTTGTATTCAAGATAGAACTGACGCATATACCACAAATTCTGCGCAGAATATCCCCTCACACCGTGGAATGCCTTCTGAAGATCGTCGGCAAGCCTTGCCACAACCGCTCTCCCCCATGTTTTTCCCCTCTGCCGATTGACAATCATCCTGCCAATGTCCCAATAAAGAGCCATAAGCTCTCTGTTTACGGTTTTAAGAGCCGCATATTGCGCCGCCAGGATCCTGGCCTTGATGTCCTGAAGCAGTTGTCCGTATTGGACCACTTGTTGCTTTATTTTCATTAGAAAACGATATCATATTATTGCGTATAATGCAATATTAATATGTTTTATAAGAAACTACAACTCGAAGGCAAGGCACACTTAGAATGCAGCGGCGAGAGAAAGAAAACACAGAACCGGATCAGGGTTGCCGCGACCCATGAAGTCTTGGGCAAGCTCCACAAGAACAAAGCATCGGATATGGCCCCCTAGGCGCTTATTACAAGATCCTTAAAATTTCCAGGACCATTAGTGATTTAGCGGGCTCGGAGCAAATCCAATCCGAACATATTGCGGAGGCAATTTAGTATCGGAGTTTGGACCGGCAGTGGTGGAGCTGAAAACTATACCCCAAAACATGGGGGAATTATGAAAAAAACTGTCGAATTTGAAGCGCCTTTTCAAATATGTCACGCGCTGCGGTAAGATCAAACCTTGTAAAACCTCGCCTGGCATAGACCAACATCCACCGAGAGTTGGTCTCCACGCTCCACTCACTATTTTTATTAAAAAACTCAATGACCTTCTGTGAAAATAACGCCGTCACTCCCTGTCTATCCGGACTTCTCAGTATGTGATTAATTGAAAAATGAGGGGCAGAAGCCAACACGACATCGTCTTTTTGTGTATAGCCCTCCAATAAGAACAATGGGTTGGACCCGGTCGTAAAACGAAAAGCCGGTATTTTAGAGTCAGACAGCTTCAAAGCAACAACCGGCAATGACGAAAAGTTCCAATGATTACCCCAAAAATCGAAAAAGACAAGTTCGGCGCCATTAAAGCAACCCCGAAAAAAAATCGATTTGAACCTGAAAAAGCTAGGCTGGCAGTGTACCAAAGCCACCCGTAATTCCGGGACCTTGACCGGATCAAACCCAAGTCCCTGAAGCACATTGGCATAATGTTTCCTACGGCTCCGGTAGATAAGGGCAAGCCCCAGACGAAGGATTGCACCGACACACAACAGAACCGCAAATATCAATGTATCCATAGGGATTATTTTTGCCCTTCCAAAGTTCTGCAGCTAAAAAATGCCCGCATTTCCTGCTCGCCACCACGCCCCAGTTATCGGCTCAAATAGGCTTGGCTAAAGGGCGACCAATTCCTCCCATTTGATCGTAACCGTCGGAACAAACTCGGGATATTCATGGGCTGTATAAAGCAAATCTTTGTTCGGATACTTAAAATCGCCCGAACGATCTCGAACTTGGGAGCCTGCGAACAGATGTTAGTTTTTATCAGAGGAGGGCAAGTGCTGCCCTGATCTTTTCTGAAGAACTTTTGGAAATCAGGACTGCTCTTGCCAGCCTTTTTATTGCTTATCAGAAGAGGGCAAGTGCTGCCCTGATCTTTTCCGAAGAACTTTTGGAAATCAGGACTGCGCTTGCCAACCTTATAATTTTTTATCAGAGGAGGGCAAGTGCTGCCCTGATCTTTTCTGAAGAACTTTTCGAAATCAGGACTACATCAACCTTGGATTTAATTTTTGGCAGAGGATGGCAGATGTCGCCCAAACTTTCTTCTTTGATGGTAGTTTGGACTGCTCTTGCCAGCCTTTTTATTGCTTATTAGAGGAGGGCAAGTGCTGCCACTCGAACTCTGGCTGGAGGACCGGCTTGTAGTTCGCGGGATAAGGAATCGGGAAAGTCACCATCTCGTAGATCCCCACCAAAGCTCGCCCCACGGCATAGATCGAACCGCGACCTAATCCTGCGACCCAGCTTGGCGGAAACGTGTCGTTCCTGACTTCTTTGGAAAGCTCGT
>MHFU01000151.1:1131-19311 GCA_001804345.1 Omnitrophica bacterium RIFOXYB12_FULL_50_7 | reverse complement strand
ACCTTCAAAACCCAGGACCTCAAGGGGGTGTCCAGTTTTAATTCGTAAATCCCTTAAAACCTGTCCACTTTTAATTCGTAACTGACAGGCATCTAAAAAAAGTAGCGCGTCCTTTGTTCCTTCGCTAGAATAACCCCTCGTTTGGGATTTGAGATTCATGCGGGCATAGCATAATGGTAATGTCCTAGCCTTCCAAGCTAGTCATGCGGGTTCTTCGCCTCGCCTTTGGCGAGGACGAATCCGTCCTGCAATAGCAGACGCTATTGCAGGCGGAGATTCCCGAGCGTTGTTTTGAAATGCGGGCATAGCATAATGGTAATGTCCTAGCCTTCCAAGCTAGTCATGCGGGTTCGATTCCCGCTGCCCGCTGATTTTTTATGAATCAGCTCTTTCCTTCTCATAATGCGCTACCTTAAGAAAAAAATAATGTTACAATAAAGTCATGGCGTCTCTACCCAATACAAATCAAACAGAGCCGAACATTCCAGTCCCCCCGCTTACCATTCCAAAAAAGCTAGTGACGATTTTTAGTTACCTCAGTATTCTTTTTTGGGCCCCCATATTCATTTGTAAAGACAATCCAACTATAAAATTTCATATAAGGCAGGGTTTCGTTCTTTTTCTTGCTGAAATTGTTACCGGATTGGTTGCATTTTTTGATTTTCAAGTTTGGCTAGGAATAGTTATATCGTTACTTATGTGCACCTGGATCATTCTTTCCTTGTTGGGTATTAAAAATATTATAAAAGGCGGAGAAGCCGCTTTACCCATCGTTGGGAAAATTGCTTCAAAAATCAGCTTCCCTTATATGAGAATATAAAAAATTGCATAAGAAGAAAAAAGCAACATGAGGAAAAATTCCAATCATAATATTTTTAAAAAAGAAATCACTCTACCGATCCTTTCGTTTTTAATATTTGGGTGTTTCTTTTTTAATTATCAAAGCGTCAGCGGGCAAACATCTTCGCCTTATGTCCCCGGAAAAATAAGGACCGAGTTGGGATATAAAACTACTGCTGAAGTTGAACAATTTGAAGCGGAAAAAAACGTAAGAGAAGGCGCGTCCTTCATGCTTCAAATGGTTCCTAGAGTGGCAGAAGAGGGACCCGTTGGTTCTTTATTAAGACGAATTGGCGGCGTAACTTCTCCTTTTACCTATGATTCTCCTCTCACAAGAGATTTTTTTTCAGAAGTTGGTAAAGTTGATGGAAGTGAGATGGAGAAAATTTCTCGAATTTATCAATTGACCACTGAAGCGGTTCCTAATTATGGTACGCCTGGAAGCGACACTGTTAATTTAAATATACATTCAACTTTTGAAGAAATCCTTTCCAGTAAAGGGGGTATTTGCAGGGATCAGGCAGCTTTATTAAATGCCGCACTTAAGAAACAAGGGATTGATTCTCGGATGGTGACTAATCAAAATCACGATCATATGTGGGTTAGAGTGCATACTTCTACCGGAGAAGAATTTGATTTAGATCCAACCTGGTATAAGGATTTTGTCAAACTTAAACCCAGAGAAGTGGATCCCGATCTTAAAAAGTGTAATAGTCTGTCCTATACATCGCTTAAAAAAGCTATCCTGGACAAACTTGTTAATTTTAAATTATTTGGAAATTTAAGAATTAGAGGCGAATCAATTCGTTTATTAATTGATAATAAAACCAGTAATTATCAAAAAATTAAAATAGCGCTCGGTTTGATTCTTTATAGTAAAGAGCCCTGGACGCAAAATATGGTTATCGCTCGAGATGGCACGGCCTGTTTGCCCCCGGGGGATCCGGAGGTTTTACTTTATGCTAGTTGTGTTAATAGTGAGAAGGGGACACCGTCACGCAATTCAGAGTTTTTTATGGGTCCGCAAGCTCCCAAAGAGTTACTGCAGGTTTTGAAAGAAAACGACCTGGAGGGTTCATATGAAAATATAGAAAAAGTCTGGAAAGTTACCAATAAATTACATATTGGTTCGATAGATAATAAAATTAAAACAGGGCCGGATAAAACAATAAAGAAAAGTAATCTATTGAAGGAAATAATAATAAAAATCAAAATGATCACCGTTGGTTTTATTGTTATGAGCCTCGGTCTTTACCTTCTTTATGAAAAATTTATTTTGAAGAGAGAAAAAACAGTTCTATCGAGGATTTTTATGTTATTGAAATTTTTAATAAAAGGCATAGTTAGATTATTCAAGAGAAACAAAATATGAAAAAAAGAATTTATATTATTCCACTGATCGTCGTCGCGGCTATCTCGATAGCTGTCTTATTCATGGTTTCTCTGAAAAAACAATCAGAACAAAATCCCTCGGAATTTGTAACCCATAGTGATATAAAGACCGGAATTGCTTTTGATTATCCTATCGGCTGGACCAGGGTCGGTAATATTCCGGAAGGGTACATGTTTACTTCTCCGGAAGAAAAATCCATTTTTATTTTTTCCCATTCAAAAATCTCTGAAGCCGCGTCCAGGGATTATTCTTCCAAAAAAGATCTGGACCGAGAAGCGAGTGACCTTTTAAGTCCTTTTAAGGGCAATAAAAATTTCCGGCTGATCAGCAATATTTCTACTAAAATTAATAACGCGAAAGCAAAAGACATCACTTTTTCTTACCGGGACAGAGAAGAGTTGTTAAAGATAAGATTACTAGTTATTGGGAAATATAAAGGTTGTTTTCATTACTTTACTTTATATTCTAGTAAGGCGTTTGAAAAAGATGTGCCGGATTTTGAAAGAATAAAAAAATCAATCAGGTTCAAATAGGAATTTTAACATTTTAAGAAATAAAAAAATGCCAACGGCAAAGATAACTGGAAGAGCGAAGCTGGTCGCAAGAGACTAAAAGAATTGATCAAAAACCCCCCGGTTAAGCCCATGGCCTCATTCAAAAAGCCCCTTTTCTTTCTCGAATACTTCGCCCTCAGATTTCTGGCATTCTTGCTTCGTCTCATGCCTTTCCGGATCAGCTACAAGATCGCGAACATTCTGGGAATGCTTGCCGTTCGGGTTTTCGGTATCCGGCGGGAGACCATGCTGAAAAATCTTCGCCTGGCATTCGGAACGGAAAAAACAGAGGCTGAACTTCTCCGGATCGCGGAACAGTCGATCCAGAATCTTTTTAAGCTTGTTTTTGAGTTTCTGCATACGCCTGAAGCCTCTGCGAATCCCGAGCGCTACATTGGGCCACCGGACGTGACACCGCTTCTGGAGGCGGTGAAAAAAAAGGGGGGATTTATCGCGATCGTTTCGCATTTCGGGAATTGGGAGTGGCTCGCTATTCCCATTAAAAAATACGGACTTCACGTGCATGCGGTAGGCCGTCCGGTGAAGAATCCTTATCTTTATCAATATATCATGGAAATGCGCGAAGCGGCGAATCTGACCAATATCGAAAAATCAGGCGCCGTGCGATCCTCTCTCGAGGTGCTCAAGCAGCGCGGGATCCTGGCGGTGCTTATCGATCAGCATGAAGCCCAAGGTTCGGTGTGGGTGGATTTTTTTGGACGTAAAGCTGCGACGAGTACGTTACCGGCGATGCTTGCTCTTAAATACGAATATCCGGTGCTGCCGGCGTTCTTCTATCGCGACGAGAATGGTTGTTCGAAAATAAAATATGGACCACTTTTCCAGTTGATCAGGACCGGGGACCTCCAGGCCGATCTTTTGGCCAATACCCAGCAGTATGTTACGAAGATCGAGGAAGAAATCCGCAAACGGCCCGGCGATTGGCTTTGGGCCCACCGCCGCTGGCGGACTCCTCCTGTCTAAAACCTTACCTCTTAAGCAACACAACTTATTTTCAGTAAGAGAGTTATGACTATTATATAGACTAAAGACCAGCGACCAGAGACCAGCGACATTAGTCTTTGGTCTTTTGTCTACAGTCTTTGGTCTTAAGGAGGGGTTTTCTTCAATTGACTTTTTGGGAAAATTCCCTAGAATACGCTCATCAATTTTAGAAATGCGAAGAAGTGGGCGCACAAACCCACTTCTTTTTTTTCTCGCCCCAAGTTGTTTCTGGGGGCCGAGCTCAGGATACCGAAGGGATCAGGGACAAAATGTCACAAGATTTGCTGGCTTCGCTGGAATATATAGAAAAAGAGAAGGGGATTTCTAAAGAGGTCCTCCTGGATGCGCTTCGTCACGCCCTGATCTCAGCCTGCCGCAAGGGTTCGCCTGAGAAGGGAGATGCCTTCGACGTTCAGATCGATCCCAAGACCTTCCGTATTACCATGACCCTCGACGGCAAAGAGATCCACGATCCCCGTTTCGGCCGTATTGCCGCGCAAACCGCCAAACAAGTTATTATTCAGAAGATCCGCGAAGCCGAGCGTGAATCCATTTTTGAAGAATACAGCCACAAACAAGGTGATATCGTTTCCGGCAGCGTTCATCGCATCGAGTCCAAGGCCATTATTGTGGATTTCGGAAAGACGGAAGGTATTTTGCCTGCGCGCGAGCAATCGCCGCTCGACAGTTTCCGCCAGGGGAATGTGGTGCGCGCGTACGTGATGGAAGTCAAAAAAACATCCAAAGGGCCGGAGGTCATTTTATCGAGAACCCATCCGGACCTTGTGACGCAATTCTTTGAAATGGAAGTGCCGGAGATTCACGACGGGCTTGTGAAGGTCAAGGCTGTGGCGCGTGAGGCGGGGTCCCGCACCAAGATTGCCGTGACTTCGACGGATGAAAAGATCGACTGTGTGGGCTCCTGTGTGGGTGTTCGCGGGCAGCGCGTTAAAAGCATTGTGCGCGAGCTTGGAGGGGAGAAGATCGATATCATTCGTTACAGTGACGACGTAGAGACCTACATCAAGAACGCTATGGCGCCGGCCGAACTAAAAAAGATCACGCTCAATCCGGATCGACAAAGCGCCGAGATCCTGGTCGAGGACGATCAATTGTCGCTTGCGATCGGAAAAAAGGGACAGAACGTGCGTCTTGCTTCAAAGCTGATCGGTTGGGAACTCGACGTGCGCAGCGCCACGCAAAAGATCCCTCTCAGCTTGTTGGATGGCGTTGGAGAAAAGACAGAGGAGATCCTCAAAGAGGCGGGGATTCAGGGAATCCGGGAGCTTCTTAAAAAAACAGTGGAAGAGCTTTCCGAGATCCCAGGGGTCGGTCCCAAGACAGCCGAGAAGATCCTCGCATCAGCCAAAGAAGCCGCGACAAAAAAAGGTGTGGTGACAAAAATTATTGAGAAGGTGGTTCCCGCGGAGACGCTTGGGGCGGATATCGCGGAGGAAGAAACGGAAGAGAAGGCTCCTGAAGTGGAAAAGGGACGGGAAGAGACGGGAGCATAACATGGCCGAAAAAAAAGAAAAAGCTAAAGGGAAAAAAGAAGCGATCAAAAAGACCCCCAAAGTCCGCGCCGAGAAAAAGGTGGTGTGCAAAAAAGCTGACACAAAAACCGTCGAAGCAAAAACAGTGAAAGAGAAAAAACCTGCCGTTAAGGCCCCGGCTAAAACAAAAGCCGCTGCGGAGGTTAGCACTCATGAAAAAAAAGCTGTCGCCGAAACAAAACCCGTCGCGGGAGTAAAGCCTGTCGCGGAAGTGAAAGCGCCGGCATTGAAACCCGCAAGCGCGGTCACTCCCAAAGTTGTTGCTGCTGCGCCCGTTAAAAAAGAAGAACCCCCGGTTGCTCCCGTCACTCATACTCAAGCTCCCCATGAAAGAGAGGCTCGTCCAGGGCGACCCGTCGTTGAAAAGAAGCCGGAGCTAAAAATCGTTGAGACTCAACCTCCAGAGGTTTCAAAACCCAAGGCTGTGCCTATTGCGGAGGCGCCTAAAGCGAAAATCGAAATTCCGGTGGTGCAAGAGTCCAAAGCGGTTGTTTCTCCGCCTATCGTAAAACCCGTGGTGGAGATTCGCTTTCCGATCACCGTTGGGGATCTGGCGCAAAAAATGAACCGGAGGATCCCGGAAGTTATCAAGGCTCTCATGGGGATCGGCATCTTCGCGAACGTGAACCAGCTTTTGAATGAAGAGATCGTTTACGCGGCGGGAGAAGCCCTTGGGATCGAGATCAAAAAAATGGCGGACGAGGCCAAAACGATCATCGAAAGCGGAGGCGCTGAAGACCAAGACGCTTCAAAACTGAAGCCGCGCCCACCGGTTGTGACTATGATGGGTCATGTGGACCACGGCAAGACGTCGCTTTTGGATGCAATCCGAAAAACAAATGTGGCGTCCAAGGAGAAAGGTTTTATCACCCAGCATATCGGCGCTTACGGCGTGGATATCCCGGGAAAAGGGCATGTGACATTTCTGGATACGCCGGGCCATGAGGCTTTTACGGCCATGCGTGCTCGAGGCGCGAACGTGACGGATGTGGTCGTGCTCGTGGTGGCGGCCGACGACGGCGTGATGCCGCAGACGGTCGAGGCCATGGACCACGCGCGTGAGGCCGGTTGTCCGATCGTTGTGGCTATGAACAAGATCGATCTCCCGATCGCCAATCCCGCCAAGGTGATGGGCGAGCTCCAGAAGATTGGACTCGTGCCTGAAGAATGGGGCGGCAAAACGATCGTTGTGAAAGTTTCCGCAAAGACCGGTAAAGGTATCGAAGATCTTCTTGGCATGTTGCTTTTAGAGGCCGAGGTCCTGGAGCTCAAGGCGAACCCTGATCGTTTGGCCGTGGGTGTTGTGATTGAAAGCCATATCTCCAAAGGGAGTGGGCCCGTGGCGAGCGTGATCGTGCAAAAGGGGACCCTCAGGCTTGGCGATATCGTGGTCGCTGGACAATATACGGGGCGCATTCGCGCCATGAAAAATGACCTGGCCAAAACAGTGCGTGAGGCTGGACCCGCTTATGCGGTGGAGCTTTCCGGCCTAAACGGTGTGCCCGAAGCCGGAGAGACGGTTTACGCGGTGGCGGATGAGAAGATCGCCAAAACGATCACGGGACAGAAGATCCTCGAGCTTCGCGAGCGGCAGATGCGTGGGATCCCGAAACACATGTCGCTTGAAAGCCTCTACTCCAAACTTTCGGAAGGTAATTTTAAGGAACTTAAGATCATCCTCAAGGCGGACGTGCAAGGTTCCATTGAGGCTCTCACCCAGTCGCTCGATAAGATCAGCTCTGAAAAATGCCGGCTTCACGTGATCCATGGCATTGTCGGCGGGATCAATGAATCGGATGTGATGCTCGCTGCGGCTTCTGACGCGATCATCATCGGTTTCCACGTGAAAGCCGACCCGAAAGCGCAAGCCTTGGCGGAGAAGGAAGGTGTGGACCTCCATTTTTACAATATTATTTATGACGCGGTCGAAAAGATCCGCAAGGCCATGGAAGGTATCCTCGAGCCGGACCTTAAGGAAGTGGTGGAAGGGAAGACCAAAGTTCGTCAGATATTCAAATCCTCCAGAGTCGGGAATATCGGTGGTGCGATCGTGATGAAGGGTCGCATTACGCGGCAGCATCGCGTGAGGCTTGTCCGCAATAACGTCGTGATCTTTGACGGGAAGCTGTCGTCCCTCAAACGTTTCAAAGACGACGTCAAGGAAGTTGCAGAGGGTTATGAGTGCGGGGTTTCTCTGGAAGGTTTCAATGACCTTCACGAAGGGGATCTGCTGGAATCTTACCGCGTGGACAAGTTCGCTGCAAAATTATAAAAAAAATTTTGGGGACTGGCAGATTTGGGGGTCTGGCTCCGTTTTAGTTTTTCAAACTGGTGCCTGACCCCCTTTTATTCGGGGGGTGCATTATGCAAGGGAAACGGACTGAACGCGTGGCATCGCTTCTTCAAATGGAGCTGGGTACTCTTATCCTGGAACTGATCAAGGATCCGCGCCTGGGTTTTGTGACCGTCATGCACGTGAAGATCACCCCGGACCTTAAGTCCGCCGTGGTGTTTATAAGCGTCATGGGCGATAAGAAGAAAAAAGAAGAAACGCTCAAGGTCCTCGAGCGCGCGGCGGGATTCCTTCAGCATGAGGTAGGCCTCGCGATCAAGATGCGCTACACGCCGAAGCTTCAGTTTGAGTTGGACGATTCGCTCGACAAGGATTTTGAAATTGGGCAGGTCATGCGTAAGATCGAAGAAAAGGACAAGCCTGCGTGATGGATGTGAATTTCACCCCGTTAGAGATTGTTGCGATGAAATTTTTTCGGAACGATTCGCGGCGTATCAAAAGGAAGGATTATGAGCGTCATTTCAAAAACAGACGGAAGCGCTAACAAGCGCTTCCTATCTCTAACGGGGTTTATCGACGGTATTCTTCTGGTCGATAAGCCCGAGAACTGGACGTCGCATGATGTGTGTGCGTTCGTGCGCCGGCGCTTCGGGATCAAAAAAGTGGGGCATGCCGGAACCCTTGACCCGCTCGCCACAGGACTTCTGGTATTGTTGCTTGGCAAGGCAACCAAAAGCTCCATGCCACTCAGTGCCTGTGATAAGGAATATTTTGGTGCGTTGGAACTGGGTGTTCAGACCGATTCTCATGATCGCCATGGCAAAGTGACCGCGGAAGCCCCGTGGGAACACATTACGATTGAAGAAATCCGCGCGAAGGCCGCAGCAGAGTTCACAGGAGACATCATTCAAGTGCCGCCCATGGTCTCGGCTCTTAAGCATGAAGGAACGCGCCTTTACAAGCTTGCGCGTCAGGGCAAGACCGTACCGCGTGACGGCCGGCCGGTCACGGTACGTGAATTTCGTTTGGAGAAAAAAGAAGGAAAGTTCATAGAATTTTTGGCGGATGTTTCCAAAGGTACCTATGTCCGTACCTTGGTAAACGATCTCGGCGAAGCCCTGGGTTGTTACGCGACGCTGGCGCGCCTGCGCCGTCTTCGGAGCGGCTCATTCAAGGTAGAGCAGAGCGTTACGATCGAAGATTTGAAGAATTTCACACCGGTTCAGCTTCGCGAAAAAGTGATCCCCTTAAGCGATACGCATCTCCATGCAGATTATACCGGATCTTCGAAAGTATAAAGCAAGTTCGTCCAAGCCTATTGTTCTTGCGCTTGGGAATTTTGACGGGTTTCACCTCGGCCATCAAAAGCTTTTGAGGTATGTGATCCGGCAAGCGAAAAAAGAGCATGCGCTTTCCGCAGTTCTAACATTCCCGGAACACCCGCACAGCATTCTTCATCCCGAACGTAAACCCATGATGCTCATGAGTGTGGAGCAGAAACTTTTTTATCTGGCCGAGGCCGGGATCGATCTTTGCTTCCTGCAGTCTTTTACGCCCGCCTTCGCGAAAATGACGCCGCAGGATTTTGTGGAGAAGATCTTTGTGAAGAAACTTCATGTCCGCGAGGTCTGCATGGGGTACGATGCCCATTTTGGCCGTGGCCGAAAAGGGGACACGAGTTTTATGGAGCAGCTTGCCAAGTCAAACGGATTCCTTTTCAGGAAGATGAAACCCGTGATGATCGGAAGGAAGCCCGTTTCAAGTTCCAGGATTCGCGAGCTTCTTACTAAGGGCGAGGTCGGGAAGGCGCAAACGTGTCTCGGCCGGCCTTTCAGCATGTTCGGCAAAGTGATTCATGGGAAAGGGCATGGCTTTCATCTCGGATTCCCGACGGCGAATCTCGAGGTCCATTCCGAGATCCTGTTGCCGCTGGGTGTCTATGTCGCTTTGGCGAGATTTTTTCCTCTCGATCAACGGTCAAAGGTCAACGAACAACGAATTTGTTTTAAGCCTTTACGTTGTCCGTTGCCCGTTGCGCGTTGTGCGAAGAAATGGCTCCCCGGCGTCGTGAATTTCGGGAAACGCCCGACCTATCCGAAAGCGGAAACCCCGCGCCCAGTTCTTGAGCTTCACCTCCTGGATTTTAAAGGGCAGGTTTACGGCGAGATGATGGAAATTGCTCTTCACCGCTTCCTTCGTCCTGAGCAGAAATTCCCCACCGAAGAGGCTCTTAAAGTCCAAATCCAGCAGGATGTCCGAGCTGCGAGACGCTACTACAAGAGAAAAGCCTAGCACTGTTCCAAAATACTTAGAAATAGAACCCTGTCCACACCCGGTGTGGACAGGGTTACGGAGTGGGTGTGACTGTGCAAATTCAATAAAATCTGGACAAGGCTGGGGGGGGTAGGGTATACTCCCGCAACCTCAGAGATGAGAAAAACGATATAACTGACGAAACCACAAGGAGTTAGGAAAGAAAATGGCATTAGCAAAGACGAAGAAAAAGAAAATTATTTCGGAATACAAGATCAGCAAGAACGATTCAGGGTCCGATGAGGTGCAGATCGCACTCCTCACCGAGCGCATCAACGGTCTTTCCGGGCATTTTGAAAAAAATGTCAAGGATCACCACTCGCGCTACGGACTTATCAAGATGGTCAGCCGCCGTAAAAGGCTTCTGAAGCATCTTCAAAGCGAGACCCCTGAAAAATACCAGCAGATCATTGCTCGCCTTGATCTGAGGAAATAAATTCCTCGCTTCAGATGGAAAATCTGCCCGTTGTCCTTATCTTGAAGAAGTCCCAACCTCACAATCGAAAGGTGTAACCTCATATGACAAAGATCGAAAAAGTTTCTACTCAGATCGGGGGCCGCGAAGTGTCCCTGGAAACCGGGCGCATGGCCAAACAGGCCCATGGCGCCGTGCTCGTTCAGTGCGGCGGGACCGTGATCCTGGCGGCCGTGGTCGCTGCGGCTGACAAGAAAGAGATCCGTGATTTTTTTCCGCTGACCGTGGATTATCGCGAACGCACTTACGCCGCCGGTAAGATTCCGGGCGGTTTTTTCAAGCGTGAAGGGCGTCCTTCCGAGAAGGAGATCCTGACTTCGCGTCTGATTGACCGGCCCATCCGTCCGCTTTTCCCCGAAGATTATCTTAACGAAGTGCAGGTCTCGGTGACCGTGCTTTCGATTGACGGCGAGAATATGACTGAGATTTTTGCCATGAACGCGGCTTCGGCGGCACTCATGATCTCGGATATTCCTTACACGACCGCTCTCGGCGCTGCGCGCGTCGGGCTTGTGGACGGGCAGTTCATCGTGAACCCCACACATCAGGAACTTGAAAAAAGCGCTTTGGACCTCGTGGTTGCCGGGACGCTTGAAAAGATCGTAATGATCGAAGCAGGATCAAAAGAGATCTCGGAAGAGCAAATGCTTGAGGCGCTTAAAATCGGGCATGAGGCCGTCAAGAAAGCCGTGCAGTTGCAGCTGGATCTTGTGAAAAAAGCCGGCAAGACCAAAAAGGCCGTGAAGCCGCTTGAATTTCAGGCAGGCATGGAACAGAAGATCAAGGCCGCGATTGGCAGCGAATTCGAGAAACTGTTTTCTCAGCCGGGCAAGGAAGCGCAGGAAGCGTTTCTGAGCAGCCTTTATGAAAAGGCCCTCGCCGTGTGTGATACTAAGGCCGAAGGTTTTGACGAGGCCCTTGTGAAGATCGCATTCGCAAGGCTCGAACACGAAAAGATCCGTGATTTTGTTCTTTCTACCGGGAAACGTCCGGATGGACGCGGAGAACGCGACATTCGTCAGATCACCTGTGAGATCGGCATTTTGCCGAGAACCCACGGGTCTTCACTTTTTACGCGTGGCCAGACCCAGAGTTTGAGTGTGACGACACTTGGCACGGGGGATGACGAGCAGAGGATTGATTCGTTGGAGAAAGAGGAATTCAGGCGTTTCATGCTCCATTATAACTTCCCGCATTACAGTGTGGGCGAGGTTGGCCCCAACCGCGGGACAGGTCGTCGTGAGATTGGTCACGGGGCGCTTGCGTCGCGGGCGCTCGAACCCATTCTCCCGTCCCAGGAAGATTTTCCCTACACCATTCGTCTCGTTTCCGAGATCATGGAATCCAATGGTTCGAGTTCTATGGCCACGGTTTGCGGCGGAACACTCGCGCTCATGGATGCCGGCGTGCCTATCAAGGCACCGGTTGCCGGTATCGCGATCGGACTTGTGAGCGATAAGAAGCGTTGGAAAGTTTTGACGGATATCGCCGGGATCGAAGATCATTTGGGTGATATGGATTTCAAAGCTGCGGGGACGCGTGAGGGACTCACGGCGCTTCAGATGGACATGAAGATCGATGGTATTACAGAACCCCAGCTCAAGGAGGCGTTCGATCAGGCCAAACAGGCACGTTTCAAGATCCTGGACATGATCGCGGGTTGCATCAAAACACCGAAGGAGCTTTCCGAATACGCGCCGCGCATAACGACCCTCAAGATCGATCCGGAAAAGATCGGTATGTTGATCGGTCCCGGAGGCAAGAATATCCGGAAGATCGTCGAAGAGACCGGTGCCAAGATCGATATCGAAGATGACGGCCGTGTCTTTATTGCTGCCGTGAGCAGTGAGTCTTCGCAAGCCGCCATTGCGCGCGTTCAGGCTGTAACCGAAGATGCCGAGGTCGGAAAGATCTATGAGAGCACGGTCCAGAAGCTCATGCCGTTTGGCGCGTTCTGCGAAATTTTGCCGGGGAAGGACGGCCTCTGCCATGTGTCCGAGATCACCGAAGGGTTCGTGAAGAGCGCCGGGGATTATCTCCGCGTGGGTGATAAAGTGAAGGTGAAAGTTCTCAGTGTTGATGAACGGGGCAAAGTGAGCTTGAGCATCAAGCAAGCGATGACAGAGCCTCTTCCGATACTTCCCGAAGATCAAAGAACGGTTGTCGAAGCGCTGCCTCCCAGACGCGATCGTGATGATCGCGGCGGGAGAGGACGGCCTCGTCGGTAAGATCCATTCATAAACAAAGGGGACAGGCTACTTTTTAGGGAAAAGTAGCCTGTCCCCTTTATTCCTCCTGCCCGATTGGAACTATGAACAAAATAAATATCGAAATTAAAACCTTACCCCATTTCGAAGGACTTCCTCTCCCGCAACACATGACCGAGGGCGCGAGCGGTATCGATCTTTTGGCCGCCTGCCAAGAACCTATCACCCTCCATCCGGGGGACCGGGTTCTGGTTCCCACGGGAATCATTATCGCTTTGCCTAAGAATCTTGAGGCCCAGATCCGTCCCCGGAGCGGCCTTGCGATCAAGCACGGGATCACGCTCCTGAATACTCCCGGGACGATTGACTCCGACTATCGCGGCGAGATCCAGGTTATCTTGATCAATCACGCGAAAGAAACTTTCATTGTGACACGTGGCATGCGGATCGCCCAAATGGTCCTTGCCGAGGTTGTTAAGGCGAAGCTCGAGGTAGTCGATAATCTTGAGGCAACACGTCGGGGTGCCGGCGGTTTTGGTCATACTGGCCATTAATAGGGTATAGAAATAGGGGATAGAGTTTAGAAATATTTTTTTTCATTTATTTCACATTTTTCCCTATCTCCTAAGCCCTATTCCCTAAACCCTATTGTTATTATGAAAAAAGAAAGAATCAACGAAATTTGGGGTGTTTTTTTCCTTCTGCTGGGCTTTTTTACCCTGGCAAGTCTCTTCTTTTATCATGCGGAAGATATCGCGTTCTATTCGTCCCAGCCCACGTTTCCCGTCGCGAATTACGCCGGTGTTTTTGGCGCCTATGTTGCCTTTGGGCTTTTTCTTGCCTTTGGTGTCAGTGCCTACGTGATCCCATTTATTTTTCTGCTCTGGGCGAGATGCTTTTTTCATCAAAGCGTTCCTGAACGGAAATTCTTTAGATTCTTAGGGTTGGGAGGCACACTTCTTTCGATCGCGACAATCGTAGCGGTGACGGTGGGGCCTGAGCAGCGTTTTGTATCTGGCGGAGCGCTTGGATATGTAGTGGGGAATTTTCTTCTTCGTTATACCGGAGATTTTGGAATTTTTATTGCGGGCGCGGTTCTGCTTCTCTCGCTTCTTCTCGCCACGGATTTTCTCCTCTATCCTTTGTTCCGGGCGATTCTAGAAAAATGCCAGGCGGTTTTCGGAAGTGTCGCCGAATGGTTTTCTCGCGGATCTAAAAAGAACGGGAATGCTTCCGTTTTTAAAAAGGAACAGGAGCGACAGGTCAAGGAGCTCAAACAGCGAGAGAAAGAGAGAGCCTGCCTGCCGGTAGGCAGAGAAAAACCGGCGCCGCGAATGCCAGATATTCCGCTCAAGATCAAGACCTATCAACCTACCGCGGGGATGGCTGACGATAAGACAAAAGCTGAAAAGAAATCCAAAGAAGAGACGAAAGAAATTTTTAAAAAGCCAGCGCCTCAGCCCGTCATCAAGACGGAGTCCTCCGATAAAGAGAAACCCTCTGAGCCTGGATCTGGAGAGGAAGCTTCTTTTAAAGGTGTGATCGGCTCGCAGATCAAAGCGGACGCGAACTATCAATTTCCGCCTGTGGATCTCTTGAAAAGACCGAAGGATGATGTGGTCGGCGGAGGCGATGACCTCGCTGCCAATTCCAAGGCTATTGAAGCGACGCTTGCCGAGTTCCAGATCGAAGTGAAAGTGGTTGAGGTGGAACAGGGACCGAAGATCACACTCTATGAGATCCTTCCGGCACCTGGTGTCCGCGCCAATTCGATCGCGACCTATGAAGATGACATCGCCATGGCCCTTAAGGCGACGAGCATCCGGATGATCATTCCGATCCCCGGGAAGCAGACGATCGGGATCGAAGTTCCGAATTCTGTGTCGCGGCCGATCCTGGTCCGTGAAATGATCGAGAACCCCGATTTCCGTTCGCAGAAATGTATGTTGCCCCTAATCCTCGGAAAAGACACGGGCGGGAAGCCGATGATCGCGGACCTGGTTTCCATGCCCCACATTCTGATCGCCGGGACCACGGGAAGCGGTAAGACTGTTTGTATTAATTCCATTATCGCGGGTTTTCTTTATCACTGCACGCCTTCTCAGCTGAAGCTGGTCATGGTGGATCCGAAAATGGTGGAACTTGCCGTTTACAACAAGATCCCGCATATGCTTTCACCCGTGGTGACGGATGTGCGCAAGGCCTCCAACACGCTCAACTGGGTCGTGATGGAAATGGAAAAGCGGTACCGTCTTTTTGCGACGGTGGGTGTGAGGAACATCGTGGGATTCAACACCCGGGAACTCTCCGAAGAAGGAGTGAAACAAGTCGACGCGGCGGGGGATTCCGAGAATGTGATCCCGGCCTCGATCCCTTACATTGTGGTCATTATTGACGAACTTGCGGACCTCATGCTTGTGGCGCAGGATAAGGTTGAGACGGCCATCACGCGGCTTGCGCAACTTTCTCGCGCAGTCGGCATCCATTTGATCCTCGCGACACAGCGACCCTCGGTCGATGTGATTACCGGTGTTATTAAGGCGAATTTTCCGGCCCGCGTGGCGTTCAAGGTGGCCTCGGTCGTGGATTCTCGTACCATCCTGGATAACAAGGGGGCCGAAAAATTGTTGGGACGCGGGGATATGCTTTTCATACAGCCTGGCAGCGACAATATGATCCGGGGACAAGCCCCGCTGATTGAAGACGAAGAGATCAACAAGATTGTGGTTTTTACGGCGAGCCAGGGGAAGCCGGAGTATCACAGTGAGATTCAGGCCGCGCAAAATAGCTCGATGCCGGGCGGTGTCGGTGAGAAGGACGAGATATTTGATGAAGCGAAGCGTATTGTACTTACCACGCGTCAGGCTTCGACCTCCTATTTACAGCGGCGCTTAAGGCTGGGGTACTCGCGTGCGGCGCGTGTCGTGGATCAGTTAGAAGCCGCGGGCGTGATCGGTCCTCAGGATGGCGCCAAGCCTCGCGAGATCCTCCTCCCGAACCCCGCCGGTGACTATGCCGAAGCCGTTCCCGTGGATGCCGACGCTGACGACGAAGACAACGTTTAAAGGGGGCAGGCATAATTACAGGGTAATTATGCCTGCCCCCTTTACGAGGCGTTTCTTATGACGAATTTCTTTAATCTGAAAATTCCCGAGGACGAAAAAAAAGTCCTGCTCCACACGTGCTGCGCGCCTTGCTCCTGTTCTATTATCGCGAGGTTGATCACGGACGGGATCGAGCCCACGGTCTATTTCTATAATCCCAATATTTATCCTCACGAAGAATACGATCGCCGAAAAGCCGAGGTCATCCGTTACGCTCAAAAAATGAACATTCCTTTTGTGGACGCGGACTATGACTCTGACCCGTGGTTTGAGCACGTCAAAGGCCATGAGGAGGATCCGGAGCGTGGAGAGCGGTGTACTCTTTGCTTTGAGATGCGTCTGGGGAAAGCCGCGGCTTACGCGGCTCAGAATGGTTTCAAAGTCTTCACGACCAGTCTCGGCGTTTCCCGCTGGAAAGATCTCGCGCAAGTGAATCGTGCCGGAGAAAAGGCTGCGGCCTCTTTTCCGGGGCTGATCTTCTGGGCGCAGAATTGGCGGATCGGGGGCGGGCAGGAACAAATGGACCGCATTTCCAGAGAAGAGAACTTTTACCGTCAGCGCTACTGCGGCTGTCTTTATTCTTTCCGGGAGTCTCTTCGCCGTGGCTTTCCTGAATTCTCCGGGGATCAGCCGGCTCTATAGAGGATCACGTTGGCTTTTTCGAGGGTGACAAGTCCTTCCTTCACCATAGGATCCAGGAGCGCAAGGAATTTTGTGATCTTCTCTTCGCTGTCCACGATTTCGATCACGATGGGCAGGTCTTCAGAAAGCCGCAGGATCTTTGTAGTGTGCATGTGACTCTTGCAGCCGAATCCCATGAAACCTTTGATGGCCGTCGCGCCAGCCAACCCTTCTTTTTTTGCAAGGAGCACGATTGCTTCATAAAGGGGTTGGTCTTGCCATTTGTCTGCTTCGCCTATAAAAATCCTTAAAAGTTTTCCGTCTTCGGGTATTTTCATAAATTCCTCCAATTGAATTTAGATCCATCGCGCGAGCATCACCCCGAGCCGGAAAACCAGAAAGCCCAGGATTACGCTTAAGGCGATATTCATAAAGGCGTAAAGGTTTTCGCCGTCTTTGGTGAGATTTGAAGTTTCAAGAATGAAAGTCGAGAAAGTTGTGAAAGCGCCGCAGAAACCGATCATGAGGAAAACCCTTGCGGCGGGGCCCAGCAAGAATTTTTCTTCCGCGAGTACGGCAAGAAATCCGATCGCGAAACAGCCGATGAGATTGACCGCCAGAGTCCCAAAAGGGAACGTGGCTCCGAAGATTCGGTGAATGGTTCCCGACAGAAAATAACGGGCAAAGGTTCCCAGAATGCCGCCCGCGGCCAAACCGATCCACTTTGCCATGAAAGTAGTCTTCCTTACTTTTTCTTGCCGACGGTGAAGGCCTGGCCGAGGAACTTGCCAGTTGCGTAATAAGCACTTGTGCCCGGATCGAACATGAAGGCTTTCATTTTTTCAGGATCCGGAAAGCCTTTCGAATTGAGTGCCGACTCCTCGACTTTGATGTCCTTGATCTCACCGATGAACTGCGTGTGGATGCCGAGTTTGTGGGTTTCTTTCAGAGTGCATTCCAGCACGAAAGGGAATTCCTTGATGTAGGGGGCGTCGACGAGATCGCTTTTAACGGGCGTAAGTCCCGTGGCCTTGAACTTGTCCTCAGTCCTGCCGGAAACGATCCCGAAATAATCCGCCTCCTTCATGTATTTTTCGGAAGGGATATTCACGGTGAAGGCTTTTTTCGCCATGATGTTCTCATAGGTCTTCCGGTGATCCCGTATCGAGACCGTCACGCAAGGCGGTTCGGAGCAGGCGATGCCGCCCCAAGCGACATTCATAGCATTGGGGACACCCTTGGCGTCATAGGAGCAGACGATTAGGACAGGAGTGGGGAAAAGAAGGGTTTTCGTGCCGAGCGATTTTTTCATAGTTCCAATACCTTTCAATTTTTGCGAAGCAGAAATTGGGGCAGTCCCAATTCTAATCAATCGAGGCAAAGCTGAGATTGGGGCTGCCCTGATTACCCTTTAAGAAAAGAAAACAAAAATCAGGGCTGTCCCAACTGCCCTTTATGTAAAGAAATCTAAAGTTGGGATAGAAGACTCCCAAGAATTTTTAACGGCCTTCGATATTAAGGACCTTTGTTTTTTTCTTCAGGAAACGGAGAACAAGATAGATCGCAAGGGAAGTTCCCCAGAAGATCCACCAAAAACTTGCGATCTTGTGGTCGGGTTTCGTGAAAAGATCCGCGGCGATCCCAAGCACGGTGAGTGTGGAAACCATGCCGAACTGGGTCGAATGTTCACGGCGCAACACGATCTTCCACGCGTAAGGGAGAGGGGGTTTTTGCCAGCCTGAGAATTTGGGGATGAAGACCGGTGTTTTTAGAGACCATTCCACGAACGTAGCGCCAAATTTCCGTCGAAGGAATTCTTCTT
>MHFU01000151.1:0-1056 GCA_001804345.1 Omnitrophica bacterium RIFOXYB12_FULL_50_7 | reverse complement strand
TCTTATTGGTATTGAAACTGTAGAACAGCCCTATTTTATTCATAATTCATAATTCATAATTCATAATTCATAATTAATAGTCCAGCAGTTCCTTCATTGCCTTCTCTATCTTCTCTGTATTTGGCAGTATGGCCTTTTCCAGGATCCGGTTAAATCCAACCGGGGTAAAGGTTGAACCCACTCTTCTGACCGGACCGTCGAGATATTCAAAAGCCTCTTCAGTAATGATAGCAGACAGTTCAGCCCCGAATCCGGAGAAAACCTTATCTTCATGCACAACCAGGGCTTTCCCGGTTTTCCTGACCGAAGCAAGCAAAATTTCCTTATCGAGCGGAATAAGTGACCGCAGGTCGATCACTTCAATACTGACGCCGGATTCGAGTGCCAGTTTTTCTGCAGCCTGCACGCACATATGCGTTGTATTTCCATAGGTGAAAACCGACAGGTCGGTACCTTCACGGCGGATACGGGCTTTGCCAAAGGGAACCTCGAAATCTTCGGGAATGGCAGTTGATGCGATAGGAGAATTATACAATGCCTTGGGTTCCAAAAACATGTTGAAGCCTTCGCTGCGTAAGCATGTACGTAACAGGCCTGCAGCATCATCGGCATAAGAAGGGTAAACAATCCGGACTCCCGGAAATGTAGTAAGGGCGCCTTCAATGGTCTGCGAATGGTATAGCCCGCCACCGATATACCCCCCCGACGCCAGCCTGACCGTAACATTGGGAGAAAACTGTCCCTTCGTTCTCCAGTATTCGTGCGTAGTTTCAACGAACTGTTCCATGGCGGGCCAGAAATAATCGGCAAACTCCGCTCCTTCTACAACCAGCCTGATCTTTTTGCTGAAACGCGACATGCCGTTGGCAGTTCCCATGATGAAATCCTCGGCTATGGGTGCGTTGAAAATCCGTTCCAGACCGAATTCCTTCTGCAGACCTTTGGTTACATTGAATATTCCGCCTTTATCCTTGTGGGCAACATCCTGTCCCCACAGGTAAGTATCGGGATTATGCCGGAATTCGGCTTTCAGGGTCTCGTTAATAGCCTCGATAA
>MHFU01000150.1:875-17750 GCA_001804345.1 Omnitrophica bacterium RIFOXYB12_FULL_50_7 | reverse complement strand
CGTGTTTCCGCTCCGTTATGTTGGTTCTTTGAAGGGGTTTCTCGTTCTTGATTGCGTGAAGCGTCCTGAGCGGGAGATTCGTCCGCTGATGACGCCCTTCAGCTATTTTCTTGCAAGTCAGGTTGAATTGGCCTTTAAGAATTTCGAGCTCAATAATTTCTATGAGACGGTCCATCCGCGCGCACTGGCGCTTTCGACCATGCACTCGGTTCACCGGGTTATTAACTCCTCCCTGCGTCTTACGGAGCTGCTTCCTCGTATCGGTCGGTTGAGTGCTCAGATCCTGAAGGCCTCGGGTTGTTCGATTATGCTGACGGATCCTGAGAGGCAGTATCTCAATCCGTTCTTCTCTTTTGGCACGCATCCCAAGTTCGTACACAAGCAACGTGTGCGGTTCGGCCGCGGCCTCGAAGGCCATATTGCGGATACCGGCGATTTCTGTTTGCATAACCGCTACATTGCCGTGCCGTTCATTGAAGACGACGTGGTGGGAGTGATGACGCTTTGGGGGAAAGCGGATCGACAGTCGTTCACGCGAACGGATCTGGAGATACTAAAGTCTCTTTCGGAACAGGCGGTCGTGGCAATCAAAAATGCCCAGCTTTTTGAACGCACCGAAGAGCTGACGCTTGGCAGCATCAAGGCTATTAATGAACTTATGAAACGCCATTTCGGGGATAAGCAGGGAGATATCGAAATCATCGGCGAGATAGTCCTTGCGGTCGGTAAACAAATGGAACTTCCGAGTTCCGAGCTCGTGCATCTTGAGCGGGCAATTCTTCTTTTGGATACGGGGCAATTGGCATTTCCGGAGAAGGCCTGGCAAAAGAAAGAGAAGCTTACGCAGAAGGAGTTGGAGGAGATCCGTAGCATTCCGATCCGTGGGGCGAATTTGCTCCGATCGATCAGTTCTCTCAAGCCCGTGCTCCCGATTGTCATGCACCGTCACGAGCGCTATGACGGGAAGGGCTATCCTCAAGGGTTAAAGGGCGAGGAGATTCCGTTGGGAGCTCGTATCGTCGCGGTGGCTGATTCTTTCATGGCCATGGTTTCTAAACGCCACTATCGACAGCAGCTGACGATCAAGGGTTCTTTGGAGGAGATCTTCAGGTGCAAGGGGACACAATTTGACCCGGTAGTGGTGGATGCGTTTTTGAAGGTCATGAAGGACAAGGATATCTTGGAAAAAGTTGAAATATGCGTCAAAAATGATATGAACACTGAGAAGATATCGAAGGAGGGATGAACGTGCCGAAAATGAAGATAGAGATCCGAAAGCCGCAATACCTTGCCGCCAAGGAACCCGCGGAGGAGGTCCATGAAGAAACAGGTGAGAAAAGGACGCCGTTCTTTTTTCGTTTATTGCTTTTCGCCACTTACATTCTTTCGGGCCTGGCCATCTGGTATGTTTATCAAAAATACAGCGCGCATCCCTGAAATTCATTAGGTTGAAAGGGGCTGTTTGCAATGGATCGCAAAAAATGGTTTTGTTTTCTTGGATTGACTCTGTTTGCACTGATCGGGTGCTCGAGTGCCGACGACCTGGGCGAGCGTCCTTTGAGCCGCCAACAAAGCGCGACCATTGAGAGCCTTAATAATGAGATTCTTCGTCTCAATCAGGAGTTGGACGGAATGGCCAGTCTGCGGGAGGATTTGCAAACGGTGAAGCCGAAGGTTGAAAAGATGTTGGCCGCGCAGATCCTTCGCGGAGACGTCCGGGTCGTTTTGGAGCCGAGGGGGCTTGTGGTGACGGTTCTGAATCATGCACTTTTTGATCCTGATGAGACTCAGTTTACGTCGTCCGGTGAAGAGACGCTGGGGAAGATCGCTTCCGTGTTAGCTTCAGATATTTCAAGGAATCGGGTGACTTTGGAAGGGCATACGGACAATCAGCCCATCGAAGACGCGGGAGGGGTCACCAATTGGGAATATTCGATAGGTCGTGCGACCGCGGTCCTTCACTTTTTTCTCGATTCTAAAGAACTGTCGCCTGAAAGGTTCGGGGTTGCCGGCTACGCGGAATACCGGCCTGTGGATTCCAATGCCACCGAAGAAGGCCGTGACCGGAATCGTCGTGTTGAGATCGTGATTGCACCGGGAAGGGGTTCTGATGCGTCGGACCGGTCATAAGGGGTCTTGGGTAAAGGTCCTCAAACGGATCGCTCTTGTGCTGGCAGTTTTTTTGGGGTTGACCGTTGTGTCACTTGGCCTGAATTTTTGGGTCTATCAGGAGATCCAGTCACGGCTCAAGATTCGGATGGGTGGAACCTATGTTCCTGCTATTTTTATCCCCTCGTTTGAAATTCGGAAGGGGACTTTTATTTGGGAAGACCGGGTCCAATTGGTGGACGGGAATTTCAAGGTGACGTTCGACCCCTTGACCTTGGTGTCCCAGCGCGGCATTCGGATCATTCTGACGGGCAAGACAAGCAAGATCAAGTTCCTCGGAAGTTGGGCCCTCCAGGAGGGTATCGAGAACGCGACGGTCGATTCTATGCTTGCGGATATCATCTTGGGCAGGCGGGGTCTTGCCGGTATCAATGAAGTGGAAGTGCAGTCTCAAAGTTTTCAATTTTCTTTAAAGAACGCCGATAAAAGAACAACCCGGAAAACCTGAGGTCTTTTGAGAATCCATGCGAAAACGTCTTGACGATCTGTTTAAAGGTGTCGCGATCCTCGAGAAGTATCACTGGGACTCCAAGCGCATCTTCAACAAGGTTACTTCTGACTCCCGCGCCGTCGAGTCCGGAGATATCTTTGTTGCGTGTCCGGGCACCCGGATGGACGGCCATGATTTTCTCGGCCAGGCCATTTACGCGAAGGCTTCAGTCGTCGTGTTCGAAAAGGAACCCGAGATCGCGATTCCCCCTCACGTGACAGGAGTTCGTGTCCGGGATGCCAAGGCTGCGCTCGCCATCATCCTTAATATGTTTTATGACTCTCCCGACCAAAAGGTCAAGCTGATTGGCGTGACCGGCACGAATGGGAAGACCACCACGACTTATCTTTTGCACAGGCTCCTTCGCGAGAAATTTCCGACCGCTTTACTCGGGACGCTTTGGTATGAACTCCCATCCGGCAAAGCGACTTCGGTCAACACAACACCGGGAGCGGAAGTTCTGATCCCGATGTTTCATCAGATGCAACAGGAGGGGGTTCAGTACTGTGTGATGGAAGTTTCCTCGCATGCGATCAGCCAAAAGCGTATTCACGGGTTGGAGTTCGAGCTCGGGGTGTTCACTCAGCTGACCCAGGACCATCTGGATTTCCACCACAGTATGGAAGAATATTTTCAGACCAAGCGAAATTTTTTCACGGGTTTTTCTGCTCCCCGTAAAATGCTTTTCAATAAGGATTGTCCCTACGGAAGGCGACTGATCGAAGAGCTGCCGCAGGCCAAGACATTCAGCGTTTTGGGCGAGGCGGATTATTACGTTAAGGATATCCAGATGAGTTTTCAGGGGAGCCGTTTCGTTATGTGCTGCCGGGGACAGGAATTGCCGTTCCAGATCCGTTTGCCGATGCGCTACAACATTTCCAACGCCTTGGCGGTTTTAAGTTCGATCGACCTGCTCGGGTTCGATCTCAAGGATTTTCGTGGTGCTTTGGAAGAGGTCCCGACGATTCCAGGGCGGATGGAACGGATCGGGACAGGTATGGACTATACGGTGTTCGTGGATTATGCCCATACGCCTGACGCTTTTGAGCAAGTGCTTCATGACGCCAAACAAATGGACCCCAAAAGGATCATCACGGTGTTTGGTTGCGGCGGCGATCGCGATCGCGGAAAACGCTCTCTCATGACCCGTGCTGCGTGCCGTTATTCGGACGTAGTCATTATGACCTCGGATAACCCGCGCTCGGAAGATCCGGAAGATATTTTTCGCGATATGCGGTCCGGGCTTCCCCATCCCTTGACGGTTCCTGGAAGTATTTTCGAGATCCAAGACCGTCAGGAGGCCATTGAAAAAGCCACTTCGCTCGCGAAAACTGGCGACGTCGTCTTCGTTCTTGGAAAAGGTCACGAAGATTATCAGATCCTTGGTGATGGAAAAATCCCTTTCAACGACCGTGAGGTTGCTGAATCCGCATTAAAAAGACGATGCCGTGTTTTCTTATCTTGAAGCGAGTCGACTCCTTCGTGTCTCTCCCGAATTTCAAGACCTGTCTCTGAAGGTTCGCAGTCTCTCCATCGATACCCGAACGCTTAACCCGGGCGATCTTTTTGTCGCGTTCAAGGGAGAGCAGCGTGACGGGCATGATTTTCTTGCCACCGCTTTTGAAAAAGGTGCTTCGGGAGCCTTGATCGATCTTCGCCAAAAGGAAGCGGTTTTTTCGAACCTTTGCGTGGCCAAGGTTCCTATCCATAATGTGATCCCTGTCTCGGATCCTCAGGTCGCGATGACGACGCTCGCAGCGGAATATCGCAAAACCCTTCCGGTTAAAGTGATCGGGGTGACGGGAAGCGTGGGAAAAACCACGACCAAGGAATTCCTGTCCTACCTGTTGCGCAGGAAGTATTCCGTGCTGGCAACCGCGGGTAATCTGAATAATCATTTGGGGGTTCCCATCATGCTTTCAAGACTAGAACCTTCCCATCAGTTTTGTGTGTTGGAAATGGGCGCGAGCCATTCTGGCGAGATATACGCTCTCGCAGAAATTGCCGCACCTTCTGGCGGCATCCTTACGCCTATTGGGCCGGCTCATCTGGAAGGCTTTGGATCTCTTGAGAATATCTACAACGCCAAGCTAGAATTGGCGGATTTCTTAAAGAAAGACGATCCGTTGGTGGTGCTGGAAAGCGATAGTCGGCTTCTTGAAAAGATCAGCCAAAAAGGCCGCACGGCCACTACCGTGGGGTATTCCGAGAGGGCAGAATATCGGATCGAGGACGTGAAATCCGAGGGCGGGGAAGTCTCATTTTCACTGAATGGTGATGGGCGATTCTCTTTTCCGGGTCAGGCGTCTTTTCTTGCGTTGAATGCAGGGCTTGCGGTCGCGATGGCAAGGAGTCTGGGACTGGCTTGGGATGAGATCCCGCGCATGTGGGAGGATGTGGGCTTTGCATCAGGGAGATTTCGTGAGACAATACTGCCCAATGGTGTTCGCGTGATCGACGACAGCTACAATGCGAACCCCGTTTCCTTCGGGAACGCACTGGCTGCGTTTCGTTCACTTTCAGGCTCAGGGAAAAGGATCGTGGTGTTTGCGGATATGCTTGAGCTGGGAGCTGACGAAAAACGATTCCATTCGGAACTCGGCGAGAAGATCGCGGCCTCTGGTGTTGATTTGGCGCTGGCTTATGGGGAGAGGACCCGGGCGAGTATTGAGGCTTTGGAGCGCGCAAAGACGGGTTGTGTTGCCCAGCATTTTGGCGATAGCCTCGAAGTGCTTGCGGCGCTCAAAGACGTGTTGCGTCCTGGCGACATTATTCTTTTTAAGGGATCCCGCAGCATGCATGTAGAAAAAGTCCTGGAAGGTATTCGCAACATCTCATTTTCATCACAACCATAATTGTCGAGTTATAAACGAACAAAATGCTTTATTTTTTACATCATCTTTCGGATCACTCGATCGTTTTCAATATTTTTCGCTACATTACGTTCCGTTCCGCCGGCGCGAGTGTGACCGCATTTTTACTGTCTTTATGGCTAGGGCCGCGGTGTATCGCGTGGCTCAAACAGTTGCGCGCGGTGACCAACCAGGAACGTGCCTACGCTGAGACCATTCACGAGCATTTCAAGCACAAGAAAGACGTGCCGATGATGGGCGGGATTTTGGTCGTGGCGAGTGTGGTCGTTTCGACTCTTCTTTGGGGCAATCTCACGAACCGCTTCGTGTGGATGATGATCATGGTCATGCTGTGGTTCGGGTTTGTGGGCTTTCTGGATGATTGGCTCAAGATGCGCTCAAAAAGTTCGGCTGGGCTGAGTTCTATCACAAAGCTTCTCGGCCAGGTGTTGATGGGACTCGCGATCGGTGTTTATCTTTACTGTGATCCGACTTTTGATAAATGGCTTTATGTGCCGCTTTTAAAGAAAGGGGTTTTTTATCTCGGGATTTTCTTTATTCCGTTTGTGATTCTGGTGCTAACCGGTACCTCGAATGCTATGAATCTGACAGACGGGCTCGATGGGCTTGCGATTGGGTGCGCGCTTTTTGCGACGACCGCGTTCGCTCTGATCATCTATGTCACGGGGCACTCTGACTTCGCCGCGTATCTTGCCATCCCGCATGTTCCGGAAGCAGGGGAAGTGACGGTTTTTTGTGCGGCACTGGCCGGTGCGAGCGCGGGATTCCTTTGGTTCAATTCCTATCCGGCGGAGGTTTTTATGGGAGATACTGGGTCGCTTTCCCTGGGCGGCGCGCTCGGCGCGATTGCGGTGCTCACCAAAAAAGAATTCGTGCTTGTGATCGTCGGTGGGATCTTCGTGTGGGAGGCTCTTTCCGTGATTCTGCAGGTGGTGAGTTTTAAGCTTCGGAAAAAAAGGATCTTTTTGATGTCGCCCTTCCATCATCATCTGCAGCGCAAAGGCTGGCCGGAGTCGAAGATTACCATTCGACTTTGGATCATTGCATTCATCCTTGCGATTGTGGGTCTTAGCACTCTCAAGGTCCGTTGATATGGAGATGGCTCCGGGGGCAAGGGTTGCGGTGTTGGGATTACGGGACACCGGTTTTCTGAGTGCTCTTTGTCTTCATGAAAAAGGTTATCAGGTTTTTGCCTCTGATCTCGCGGACACCGGAGATGTCCAAGAGAATGTTTCGAAGCTTGCGATGCGTGGAATTCGCGCGGAGTGCGGTAAGCATTCATTGGATGTGATCCTCGCAGCCGATTGGTTTCTGATCTCTCCCGGGATCCCGCCCGGATCTGGGATCTATCAGGCGGTCTTTGCCACGAAAAAACCGATCTATAGCGAGATCGAAGTCGCGAGCTGGTTCTCGCCGGCCAGAACCGTGGTGGCGATAACAGGTTCCTGCGGTAAAACAACGATTGCGACCCTGATCGCCCAGATCGTCGAAGCCAGTGGTCGCAAGGCCGTGCTCTGCGGGAATATCGGAAATCCCTGGATTGGGGAAATTCCTAAGATCACGCCGGAGACGGTGGTTGTGCTTGAAGTCAGCTCTTTTCAATTGATGCATTGTTCGAGTTTCGCCCCTTCGGTTGGATTGCTTCTTAATATCTTTCCGAACCACATGGATTGGCATGCCGACATGAAGGAATATACCGAGGCCAAGCTGAATCTTTTCCGTGCGATGAAGGATACGGACGTGATGATCTGCCGGAAATCGGACGAAGTCGATTTCTTTCCAAACTTTCGGACGGCGGCCCGGCGGGTTTATTTTGACGAGCGTCCGGCATCCAATCCGAACGAGGCAGCACTGCTTTGCGCCGCGGAAGCTTTGGGATGTTCGGGGGAACTTGTCGGAAAGACGATCCTGAATTTCCGCGGGATCGAGCACCGGCTCGAGAAATTCGCCGAGCGGGACGGCGTAACCTTTGTCAATGATTCCAAGGCTACAACGACCGCTTCACTCGCTTGGGCTCTGGAGAAGTTTGGCGATGGGACGGTGGTGCTTATTTGCGGCGGCAAGTATAAGACCGGTGTCGAAGATTTCAGAACTCTGAGGTCCGTGATCGCTCAAAAGGTTCGGTGTGCGGTATTGATCGGGGCCGCGCGGTCGATCTTGAAAAAGGCTTGGCAGGGGGTTGCTGAAATGGTGGAAGTCGGGAGTCTTGACGAGGCGTGTCGATTGAGCTTTGAGAAGGCTCAAAAAGGAGATACGGTTCTGCTCTCGCCGGCCTGTGCAAGTTTCGATATGTTTAAGAATTATCAGGAGCGGGGAAGGTTGTTTAAAGAAAAAATACTTAACAGACTAACGACCAGCGACCAACGACTTAAGCAGAAAAGGTCATGCGAAGTTTAAAAGTTTTTTGTCGATGGTCAATGCCCGATAGTCATGGGTCGTGAATATGTCCAAAGAAGCGCGTTTATTATTTGTTGTGACTTATCTCCTGGTCGGCATTGGGATCGTCATGATCTATAGTGCGAGCGGCGTTTTGGCGCACGATCGGCACGGGAATGAGCTGTTCTTCCTTATCCGTCAGGGGCTCTATGTGATACTGGGAACGATCGGTTTTTTTATTGCGTCTACCCTCCCGATCGATTTCTACAAAAGGAACGCTCGTGCATTCATGCTGCTCGCCATAATGCTTTTGATGGCGGTCTATCTTCCTGTGATCGGACATTCGGCGGGCGGGGCACGGCGCTGGATTCACATTGGGGGATTCCAGTTCCAGCCCGTCGAGTTTGCGAAACTGGCCTGCTGCATCTATTTGGCGGATTATATTGGACGGAAGATCGCCTGGGTGCAAAAAGGGGATGTGCGGGTGTTTGTCCCGCCGCTTATCTTGATCGGTTTGATATGTGGCCTGACACTCCTTGAACCGGATCTGGGTTCTGTGGCATTTCTCGTCATGTTGACTTCGATCATCTTCTTCGTTTCGGGGCTTCAACTGCGCTATGTATTTGGCGCCCTGGCAATTTTGCTGCCAGCTTTTTATTTTTTGATCATTCGCGTGCCGTACCGTTTGAGTCGTCTCGAAGCTTATCTGAATCCGTGGGAAGATCCCCAAGGGGCCGGTTTCCAGATCATTCAGTCTTTTCTCGCCTTTGCTTCCGGCGGGGTGCACGGAGTCGGACTCGGACAGAGTACGCAAAAACTTTTTTATCTTCCTTCGAGCCATAACGACTTTATTCTCGCCGTGATCGGAGAAGAACTCGGGCTGATCGGTGTGATGTTTGTGATCGTACTCTATGTCCTGTTTTTTTTCTGTTGTATCCGGATGGCGCGACGGGCGGACCAGCCGTTCGAGAAGTTGCTGATCACCTCGATCACGCTTCTTATCGTTTTACAGGCTGTGTTCCATATGATGGTCGCGACCGGGCTTGTTCCGACCAAAGGGTTGCCGCTCCCCTTCATCAGTTACGGCGGGAGTTCGATCGTGGTGAATTTGATCGCGGTGGGAATTCTCGTAGCCATTGATCGTCGCAAACGCCACAGTAGTTAATATGCCGAGAACCTCGGGTATGTCTAAAACTTCCCGTCCCGCGATGCGTCTGGTGGTTTATGCCGGTCCCACAGGTGGACATATCTATCCCGCTCAGTCGTTTAGTGAAGGATTCCGCAGGCGTTTCCACGATTCCAGGATCGATCTTGTCACATGCCACAGAGCGAAATCTCTTATTGAAAAAATGCCGCAAGGGATATTTCACTCGGTCTCGTATCTTCCCGAGTTCGGTTTGCCCGGGGGATTTTCATGGAAAACTTTGAAACCGTTCTTTCTTTTCCCGCATCTTTTTTTTCAGGCGCTTTTTTTTCTCTGGCGGACAAAACCGGACCTTTGTGTCGGGTTTGGAAGCTTTGTGTCGTATCCCGGTATGATGACGGCACATGCGCTCAAGATTCCCACACTCATTCATGAACAAAATAGGGTTCCCGGAAAAGCGAGTCATTGGCTTGTGCCACACATGGATGCCGTGACTGAGAGTTTTGAGGGAACGCGATTTCTCCAAGCACCCAAAGTCCTTTACACGGTGGGGCTGCCTTTGCGATCTTTTATTGTGGACGCGGCGGCAGGAGC
Organism: Omnitrophica bacterium RIFOXYB12_FULL_50_7; assembly: GCA_001804345.1. Lineage (GTDB taxonomy): Bacteria > Omnitrophota > Omnitrophia > Omnitrophales > Aquincolibacteriaceae > Aquincolibacterium. Next base: position 8,104 of record MHFU01000150.1, on the reverse strand, counting down.
GAAGGAAGGAACGGTTCCGCGTCCGTTCACTCTTCTTGTGGTCGGTGGTTCCCAGGGAGCGCAAGGTTTGAACGCGATCGTGACGGGTGCGATCGCGGCTTTATCGGATGAAGAAAGATCCAAAATTGCCGTTATTCATATTACGGGAAAACGGGACCACGCTTGGGTTTCGGAGCGTTACGCGCAGCTGGCCTTGTCGAGTGAAGTGCATCCCTTTTACAGTGCGATGGATGAGCTTTTTCAGAAGGCGGATATCGCCATTACCCGAGCCGGAGCGAACACGCTTTTTGAGTTGGCTGCATTCGGAGTTCCGGCGTTTGTGATCCCTTATCCGCACGCGGGCGGCCATCAAAAGTTCAATGCTCAAAGTTTTGCGGAAAAAGGCGGGTTGATCTTTCATGAAGAAAGCCCCGCGGCGAAGGACTGGCTTATCGAGCATTTGAGGCACGCAATCGAATATCCAGGATCTTTGGTCGGGTTTGCAAAAGCGATGCAAGGGCTTGCAAGGCCTGGAGCCACGGAAGAACTTGTTGAAATAGCCAGAAAGTTGATCGAAACTTGTGAAAATCGTCCACGATAATCTAATACGTGACAGCCGTTCGGCCTACCTGATCGGGATCGGAGGCTCCGGGATGAGCGGGCTTGCGCGCATTTTGAAACATTTGGGTCTTTCGGTTTCTGGTTCGGACTACAAAGAAACACCTGTGACAAAAAATCTTTGTCGATCGGGTATTCCGGTTCATATTGGTCAAAAGACGGTGGAATTTGGCGATGCCGATCTTGTTATTTATTCCTCCGCGATCAGTAAAGACCATCTGGAACTCAAGGAAGCCCGCAGGCTCGGCCGCAAGGTTCACCATCGGGCAGAGGTCCTTGCCTCGCTTTTTAATCATGCCGAGACCTCGATCGGAGTTTTGGGGACGCATGGCAAGACCACAACGTCGGCCATGGTTTCTCACGTGCTATCCCAGATCGGTGCGAATCCCACTTGTTTTGTGGGTAGCGACATGCTCAATTATGACACCAATATTGTAGCTGGCGGTCGCGATTATTGGGTGAGTGAAGTGGACGAGAGCGACAGTTCCCACGAGTTTTATGCGCCGCATTATTCGATCATCACGAATCTCGAGCCTGAGCACCTGGACCATTATGGCACTTGGGAGAATTTAACAGATTCGTTCCGGCGTTTCCTCGAGCAAGTTCAATATCCGGGGTTTGTTGCCTATTTTGGCGATGACCCGACGCTAAACATGCTAGTGCGGGAGAGCGGCCGGCCAAGCGTCAATTTTGGGTTTTCCGAGGAATGTGTTTACTCGGCCCAGAATATTTGTCTTCACGCGTTCGGTTCCGAATTCGATCTTTTCGAATCTGGTCTCTATGGCACGCACATGAAACTTTCTGTGCCGGGGCGTCACAATATCGCCAATGCTCTTGCGACGTTATCTATTTTATTGCATTTGGGATTCGATCTGGATCTGGTTCGCGACGCACTTGCTACCTTCAAAGGGACGCGGCGCCGGATGGAGCTCAAAGGACAGACCGCGCAATTTCTGGTGCTTGATGATTATGCACATCACCCGACCGAAGTTAAGGCTGTATTGAGCGCCCTTCACGAGGCGGGAAAGTACGTGCGCGTTATTTTTCAGCCGCATCGCTATAGCCGCACCAAGAACCTTTACCGGGAATTTGCTCACGCGTTTGATGATGCCGATGAAGTCGTCTTGACGGATATTTATAGCGCGGGGGAGGCCAATCTCGATGGGGTTAATGTCGAGCTGGTCTACCGAGAGGTTTTAAAGACCGGCCACAAGCATGTTTCGATCGTACCTAAAGAACAAATCCTTCCGTACCTTGCGGAGCATCCCCTTAAAGACGGCGTGATGCTCTTCATGGGAGCGGGGGATATTGGAGAGATCGCCAGTGAATTCGTCAATCACCTCGACGCCTGCACTTCAGCGTAACGTCCCGCTCGCTTCTCACACCACCCTGCGTATCGGCGGGCCAGCGGCCTATTTTGCTGAGCCTGAGAGCGAGGAAGATCTCGCCAAACTTTTGGCATGGGCCAGACGGGAAGGACTTTCTTTTTTTATTTTGGGGAATGGCTCGAACGTGGTCTTTGAAGATTCCGGCTACGAGGGGTTGGTGATCTCGATGCGCCGGTTCCGGAATGATCTTATCAAGATGGACCTTGATCGATCTCAAGTGACGGTCTCCGCGGGCGTGAGCCTTGCGCGGCTTGTCCGGTTTTGCCAGGAATCCGGGCTTGCGGGAACTGAATTTTTGGCGCAAATCCCGGGCACGGTCGGTGGAGCGCTTGTGATGAATGCAGGATTTAGTCGCCACAGCGGGCAGATGAGTGAGATTGGAGATATTGTTCAAGAAGTTCGGGCGCTTCAAAAAGATGGAGCTCCGGTGATGTTAGGCCGCGAAGATTTGGAATTTTCCTACCGGCATTCAAATCTTGATGAGTACCTCCTTTTGGAGGCGATACTGAAATTGTGGCGTCGGCCGAAGGATCAGATCCAGAATGAAATAAAGGCGAATCATGACTTTCGTAAAACCCGTCTGGATATCACCGAGCCGAATGCAGGTTCGATCTTTAAGAATCCTCTTGGGCCGCATCCTTCCGCCGGGGCTTTGATCGAAAAGGCGGGGTGGAAGGGAAAGAGAATCGGTGGGATCCAAATTTCCGAGCAACATGCGAACTATTTTTTGAATATAGGCAACGCTACCTCCAAGGATGTCCTCCAACTCATCAAGGAAGTCCAAAAGGCTGTTTTTCATGCAACCGGAATTACTCTCGAACCCGAAATTCGAATCGCTCAGAAGAATTAAAATCGGCGTGGTGCGCGGCGGCTTTTCGGCCGAACGCCCGATCTCGCTTCGTTCAGGTCGTGCCGTGACCCGCGCTCTCAAGCGTGTGGGGGTTTCGGCGTTTCCGATCGATCCTGTCGATCGGAAGACTTTTTCTCAAAAGATACGAAAGGCCGATATTCTCTTTATCGCTCTTCATGGCAAGGGCGGGGAAGATGGCGTTCTCCAGAAAGCTCTGGAGCAAAAGCGTCTTCTCTTCACGGGATCGCCTTCCAGTGCCTGCGCGAAAAGTTTTGATAAAGAGGTTAGCAAACGCCATTTTGGAAAGCTCGGTGTTCCGACGCCGGAGTACGCGATCCTCGATAAAAAAAACTGGCGCAAAGTGGCCGAGGCGTTTCCCGCGCCTTATTTTGCCAAGCCTCTCGACGGAGGGTCGAGCCAGGGCGTTTTCTTAGTTGAAGATTTTCAAGGATCAGCCGAAAAACTAAGACGCTCTGTGTTACGGTTAGGAAGGCTTTTGATCGAAAAAAAGATTGTGGGCCGCGAATTGACGGCCGGACTTCTCGGAAATTTGAGACTTCCGGTCGTGGAAGTGAAGCCGTCTAGGTCCTTTTACGATTACAAAGCGAAATACACCAAGGGAATGACGATCTATGAGGTGCCGGCCAGGATCCCGGCGAAGGTCGCTAAAAAGATCCAGGCTATTGCCTACCGGGTTTACCGAGGTCTCGGGCTTAAAGGCTTTTCAAGGGTGGATGTGATGCTGGACCGGAAGAATCGGCCGTATGTGCTGGAGGTGAACAGTATCCCCGGCCTTACGGAATTCAGCCTGTTGCCGAAAGCGGCGCGGGCGGTCGGGATAAGTTTTGAGGAGTTGTGTTTGCGCGTTCTTCGGGATGCTTTCGAACAAACAGGGAAAAAATAATTCTTTATGGGTAAGAAAAAGTTCAGAAAAGGTAAAAAGGGATGGTTCTTTTCCGCACTCGGCGCGATGTTTCGCGGGATTGTCTGGTTTTTATGGAAATTACTTCCAATAGTAGTGATCGCCGGAGTGCTGGTCTATGCCGGATTTGTTGTAAAAAAAGGTTTGTGCGAGGACCGTTGGCTCAGGGTGCAGGGGATCCAGATCATTCCGCCGGACGCTCTTTCGCCCGAGAGTATTCGTACGCTTGAGGACAAGATTCTCGGAAAGAATATTCTGCTGCTCGATCTGAAAAAAATCGCGGGTACGATTGCGCTCGGACCCGGTGCGCAAAGCGTGCGTGTGGTTCGTGAAATGCCGACGACGATCCGTATCGAGATTCAGAAGCGCCGGCCCATCGCGAATGTTCAGCTGAGGCAGGGAGGTCCGTACGCGATCGTGGCGGATGACGGCTTCATCATCGAAAGCCGTTCGGCTCTCGATCCCGCATGGATACTTGTTGAGGATTTCAGTGAGTCCTTCAAGGAGCCCCGGATTGGCGCGCGTCTTCAGAACAAGGGTTTTACAGAGGCGTTGCGGTTCATGAAAGTTTTCCGGAGCCATGAACTCGGGCGCCGCGAGACCGTGACCCGGATGAGTCTGGATTCGAACGGTTATGTGACGGTTAGACTTGGTGAAGGGCCGGATTTTAAACTGGGCCGTAAAGCCTCTGAGCGCATCACCGCCCTGACCAATGCCGTCTATCTTTTAAAGACCGAACCCCGTGAGAACATCGAGTACATGGACCTTCAATACGACCGGGTATTGGTTAAGAGGAAACAATGAGTCTTCCAGTCGACCTGAAGAACAAATACGTGGTTGTTTATGTGGGTACCCGGAAGCTCGTGGTGATGTTGGGGGACACGGGGAGCAGCAATCCCCAGGTACTCCGTCATGAAGAGGTCCTCTTTCCGGAGGGTTTTGAAAAAGGATTGGTCTCGAATCTCCAGAATGCAAGTGTTTCCCTGGAGAAATTAATGAAAACGCTTTTGCCGCCTGAGGCATGGGAACAGGTCCCGGTCTATGTAGTGCTGGGGAACAGTCGCTTCAAGATGTATCGGTTCTCAAGCTGCGAATATTATTCTCCCGAACGGCGCACGATCAGCTCCCATGAGATCCAGTCTGTGGTTCAGCAGACGCGGAGCGTTGCCACGTTGCCATTGAACGAGTCGATCCTGCAAGCTATTCCGGAATCTTTTCTTGTCAATGACATGCCGGCGGTTCGCAATCCCGTGGGACTTGAGGCTGAACGTCTGGGCGTGACGCTTCAGATCTACACCATGGAATTTCAGGCCTTTCGCAATATTGCTAAGATATTTGAGACGTTGGATCTTGATGTGGAGGGCTATTTTCCGAAGATCCTCCCGCTTTCTGAGGCCGTGCTGGGGGATGCCGAGAAACAGGAAGGGGGCATGATCCTGGATATTGCGGATGATGCAACGCAGCTGGTACTTTGGAAGAACGGCCGTTTAGCCGGAGTACGGACGCTTCCGATGGGCGGACATTATCTCACCCAGTGTCTGGCCAAGGATTGGAACATTGAGGAAAGGGATGCTGAGAAAGTGAAAGAAAAATTTGCGACGCTTGACGCTCGCGAACAAGAAAGTGAAGAACTGGTGCCGCTTGTGACGCGTAACGAGAAAGTCCAGCAGTCCATCTCGCGCAAGGAGTTTCTCCAGAAGTTCTTCAAACACGCGCATGGGTGGATGACCCAGATACTGGAGTCCGCGGACGGTTTCATGCAAGAAGAGAAAGTTCGTTACCCGCACATTCTTTTCACTGGGGGGGCGGTGATGACGGACGGTTTTCTCGAGTGGGTCCAGAAGGAATTCTCGCGCGATGGGAAGATCGGGATTTCGCGTCATGTTGAAGCCCCACAGGAACTTGTTCGTGATCCATCCATGGCACCCACACTCGGTATGTTCCGATGGATCATGACCTACAAGCGCGCCCAGGAGGCTCTCTTCACTCCGCGAGGCCTCGTCGCCAAGGCCGTGGCTTCTGCCCGGGCCTGGATCACTAACTACTTTTAGAGCAGTTGCAAAGCGGGAATCAAGGGTTTGGTTTCTATTTTGGATTCCCGGCTTGCCTGCCGGCAAGCAGGCAAAAACATTCGGGGATGACAAGCTTGTAACACTGACCGTAAATGTATTTAGTGTCTATCCTGATATCACGCAGGAACGGTTCTCTAAAAGGAGAACCGTTCCTAAAGATCTGATATTCGGATAGATGCTTAAGATGACTTATGCAACCGTTCCTAAACATCGTCCTGCGCTGTCTCTCAAAAGTTCTTCCTCTGATTTTTCAAGTCCGATGTGTTCTGTGGCTGAATTTTGCTTTAGCGGAACTTCTTGTCGCCAGTCTTTGGTCCCAATTACCATCATAAAAAAGAAACAAAAAATTTCAGAGCTTCCCCAGGTAATCGCTAATGGGTTAGGGGTTTAAAAGAGACAAAGACCCCGGCTGTTGTTTTAGTCATCACTTTTCAAATTGTTGGCACTGCAACTGCGAGTTTCTTCCCGGGTATGGGAACGAGGTTGAAGGCGCGTCAAGCGGCCGGTGATTCAGGTGTAAGTCAAGATCAAGGACCGCATCATCAGCCTTATCACACAAGACCACGTCTTCTTCATCGCTTCCCAGGTTGTTTTCAATTCATTCCATCCGAGCTCAAACAAATACGCTCCCAAAAGCGTCAGCCCGATCATCCAGGCTCTTAAAAACATTTTCATGACTTTCGGTTTGCGAGACCATGGCCGTTTGCTGCCCACCAGAAAATTGAGACGCTTGAAAATATTGTTCTCAATCTCCCATCTCAGATGCGCAAGCTCCCGGAGATCTTCTCCCGTCAGACCCGTGGCTGTTGTCAAGACATGAAACTCAGTCCGCTCGACCAGCCCCGTTTTGACATCGAGCTCCCATTCCTGCACCCGAGCCACGGTCAGCGTCAGGCCTTGCCACTCCAATCCTTCGGCCCACATCACTTCATGATCCTTGAACCGCTTCGGATCATATCCTCTTTGAGAGAAAACCCCTTCCAGCTTCGTCTTCTTCTGCGCCTGAAACAAGCACTTGGCATCCTGGATGACCGTTAAAGTCTCTTCATCGGTCTTCACCAAAAGATGACTTCCGTGATCCAGATGAAGCTGAAAGTCGTCTTTTGTGGCGTAAAGCCCGTCTCCTGCAACAATCCAAAAAAATCCTTTCCCGAGATTTTCGAAGGCACGATTCAAGACCCTCCGGCTGGCCCCAAGCTCATGACCTCGGCCCGGATATCGCTCCAAGTCCACCACGCCGTCCGTCTTCCCGAAAATCGCAAGCACGCTGGCCCAGATCCCGCCGGCCCAGTGGCCGTCCACGATCCCCAACCTTAGTTTCTTTCCACTCGGAAGTTTCAAATCCCAGAGCTGCTCCTCATCGCCACGGTCGATTACTTCATAACCGATCCTCTGAACCG
>MHFU01000150.1:0-723 GCA_001804345.1 Omnitrophica bacterium RIFOXYB12_FULL_50_7 | reverse complement strand
TGAAGTCCGGCGGCGGCAAGAAGTTCTCGGTCGGAAAGCCCGCATCACTCCAGATCACCGATATCGCAGATAATCTTGGTACAATAGATTCCACAGAAAAGCCGTATGAGATTGCATATCTCGCTTTCGAAGCCCTGTGCGCGGATGTCGCGCGCATCAACGGGCTCACCGGAGGCAATACCGATACCAATGCCGAGCAGGGCGCGGACCTCATCCGGCAGCGCTACGTCATGAAGCGTTCCGCAGGGCTGCAGCCTGCCACGATGTTCGAGGTGATCATGTCGGAGTGCCAGATGCCCACGAAAGAGATGCTCGAGAACCGCAGTTACCTCGAGGCCGTCGCCGACCTGTTCGGTTACACCTACGATGAAGCTGCGGCGCTCGTGAAGAAGTACGGCGTGCAGGCGTGGGTGATGATGAAGCAGGGGGTGCATAAGGTGCCGGAGATTGCGGGGGCGGCAGTCGATTACGCAGGAGCCGGATGGGATGGTTTCAAGAACTGGGCGGCACTTACCTGGGCCAAAGGGAAGCCGGAGATGACAGAAAGTATTTCTGCGCTGTGGAGGTTCCTCAGTACCACAACGGTGGCAGGGGGGATGACCCTCGTGAGCGTGACGCCCGATGCGGCCTCGTGGGTGATCGACAAATCTATCTTCGTCGCAAACGGGGGAAAAGATATCGCCCTTGCCACCTACCGCACACTGCTCAGGAATGGGGTCACGG
>MHFU01000149.1:2233-5606 GCA_001804345.1 Omnitrophica bacterium RIFOXYB12_FULL_50_7 | reverse complement strand
CTTATCTCGCTCTTCAGCTTTACTCGTTGAGCGTTGACCGTTGCGCGTTGCGCGGATTTGAGCCGGTTTTCATGCCGTTTGACAAAATCATTGATGCCGTAAAATCCGGCGAGGTTGATTACGGGCTTATTATCCACGAAGGTCAGATTACCTACGAGCAGCACGGGCTGGAGCTCGCGGTCGACCTCGGAAAATGGTGGCATGAGAAGACCGAGCTGCCGCTTCCACTTGGGATCGATATCATTCGACGGGACTTAGGGAAGGAGACGATCGCAGCTTTCTCCAAACTCTTTAAGGAGAGCATCGAATATGCCTTGAACCACCGGAGGGATGCCTTAGAATACGCGAGCCAATTCGGCCGGGGCATCTCTCATGATCTGAACGATCGTTTTGTCGCGATGTATGTGAACGACCGGACGCTTGATATCGGTGTGGATGGCGAGGCGGGGTTTCGCGCGCTTCTTGATCAAGCATTCGCTGCGAAGATCATTCCGCGAAAGATTAATTTAGAATTTGTTTAATAGAGTATGTGGCAGGTAGTATGTCGTATGTCGATATAGCATCTGACAGTTTTGCCACATACTCCATACGACCTACGACATACGATTTTGAAAAAGGAATTTATGAGTAATGAAGAATTAAGAGAAAAAACCGTCGAGATCGCAAAAAAGCACAAGGCAAGCTGGATCCAGCTGGGTCAGCATTTGTTCTCTATCTATAAGAACAAGCTTTATAAGGAATGGGGTTATCAGGCGTTTGAGACCTATTGCCAGAAAGAGCTGAGCATTCGGGACACGACAGCCTCCAAACTGATCAAGTCCTATTCCTTCCTCGAAAAAGAGGAGCCGCGGATCGTGAAGCCCGATTTCACGGAAGAAGAAACTCCCCGGAAGATCCCCGATTACGAGTCTGTCAATCTTCTAAGGCTTGCCAAAAACAACAAAAATATTCCCACCAACGAATTTGCCGAGCTCCGGAATGATGTCCTCAATGAAGGCAAAGAGGTCAAGGAAGTCCGCGCGCAGGTAAAAAAGATCCTCGAGACTCATGCGCCGAAAGATACACCGGAGCTAAAGGACCAAAAAAGGGGTTCGATCCTTAGGCGGTTGATCGGGTTTCTGAACGGTGCGAAGACCCAGCTCGCGGAAGAAGACCTTGTCCCGGATTATCTTTTGAAGCAAATCGATGCCCTGACGCAGAAGCTCGAAGATCAATTGAACTAAAAACGATCGAAGATCGTTTTTAGTTAAATCCCAAGCTCCAAGAAACAAATTCCAAATAAGTTCCAATGACCAAAATACAAGCTCCAAACGATTCCGTTCAAAGTTTGGAATTTGATTTTTGGAAATTGTTTAATTCTTGTATCTTGGAGTTTGGATCTTTGAAAAAGCAGCACGTCACGTCTTGTGCTTTTCTTGTTCTTCGGTGATAAGTGCGGCCTTCTTTTCTTTAGGCCATTCCTTCACTTCGCATTCCCGTATAAGAGCGCTGGATCGGTCCCCGCAGGTTTCGGAATAGAGCATCTCCACAGGTCCCCGGGTGCGGGTGTAGCGCGAGGCCTTGCCCGCCTGATGCATTTTGAGGCGCCGCTCGAGATCGTTGGTAATGCCGGTGTAAAACGATCCATCGCGGCATTTCAGAATATATAGAGACCACTTCCCACGGTCTTTCTTTTGAGCAAAGTTCTTCTGGGCCAGGGGACAGGCATTCATTGACTGCCTGTCCCCTGGCTTTTTGCGGCGGGAAGCCCTCTTTTTTTTCTTGAGCCCTGCGAGCATTCTTTTATAGGTGGGATGCATGTTTTAATAGCCGGGTAACGGTGAACGGGAAACGGCGAACGGAAAAGCTTTACGTTCCCCGGGGACCGTTCCCCGTTCCCCGAAATTTATGATGATACTTCACAGTTACAAAGACGACGCCGGTAAAGAAAACAACATTGGTCAAACCAAAAGCGCGGAAAGCAAAATCCTTCGAGGTCAGGGCCGCAGGAGACATGAGAAGGATGCAGACCCAAACTCCAAAAACCCAAACCAAACTGATATCGTCGGCTGACTTTCGTTTGATGATCCTCATAATAAGCGGGATATTGAACAGGGGAAGGATTGCCCCCGCCCACGCACTAAGGCACATCAAGAATTTCATAGAGCCTTTTTATTATTTCGTTGTTTGGTTAGGGTCACGATGCCCGTTTCGTCTTACGGTTACGGCTATCAATTTTTACTTTGTCTATTTGACGTTACCATTCCCCTTACCGATACCTGCCTACCGGTAGGAAGGCGGGTTTCGTAATCTTGGCCGTTACCATAAGCCATGATTCATTTCGATATTCGCGCTTCGGATTTATCGCGTAATTAAATCTCGAGTTGTCTTGGGAATTTTGTAAGATTCTTGCAGCCTGTTTTCGTTACCACGACCACATCTTCCAGACGCACACCGCCTACGCCCTTGTAATAAAGCCCCGGCTCCACGGTCACGACTTGTCCGGCCTTCAGAACCTCTTCTCCCACGCTGATGCGGGGCGGCTCATGGATGTCGAGACCGAGCCCATGGCCCGTGCTATGGAAAAATCCCTGCATGCGGCCATCTTTAAGCCCTGTCTTGAAGCCCCGTTGCGTCAACCGAGCTTGAATGGCTTCATGGATTTTCTTACCAGCCATCCCGTGACGGATCATTTTGAAAGCAATGTCCTGGCCTTCTTTCACTGCCGCGTATATTTTCTGGAGTTGGGGCGACGCTTTGCCGCGGACGACCGTGCGTGTGAAATCCGCGTAATAAAGTGTTTTCTCGCTTCGTGGGAAAATATCCATAATGATCGGCCGGTGGGCGTAAAGAGGCCCCGAGCCCTGGCCGTGCGGATCGATCGAATGATGGCCGCAGGAGACGATCGTGTGCTCGCCTGTGCAGCCGTTTTCCAAAAGCGTTCGATGGATGATCGTCCGGAGAGTTTCACTTGTGAGAACTTTTCCCGAGAAATAAAGTTTGTTCTTCCGGATCACGGAATGTTTCAAGGTCCTGATCGCTTCGTGCGCGGCTTTTTCAGTGGCTCGCAAGGCCTGGGTGATCGCGGCGATCTCGCTACGGTTCTTGATCAGGCGCTTTTCAAAGAAAATTCCGTTTTTATACTGGATCCGGAGGCCGGCATGGCGCAAAGGCGCGTAGTATTGGACGGGGAAGTTCCCGGGGACAAGGACGCTTTTGACTCCCAGTTTCTCCAGAAAATAAAAAACAAGTTCAATAAAGGAGCAGGCTTTTTTGTGCTTCTGCTTGTATTCCGCGGCGAGCCGGGAGCTGGAAAACGCGGCATGGACGGAGCCCTCTTTTTTGGCGCGGTCGATCTCGAGGTCGCTTACCAGGATGTATTGTTTGCCGTGGG
>MHFU01000149.1:1821-2135 GCA_001804345.1 Omnitrophica bacterium RIFOXYB12_FULL_50_7 | reverse complement strand
TTTGACATAGCGACATCATTCTATGGGGAACTACCGGTATGACAATAGGTTTTTAAAATCCCAGCTTAGGGAAACAGGGAACGTTGAACGAAAGAAGCCTTTATGTTTCCCGTTAGCCGTTCCCCGAGATTTTAGCTTTTTATCCATTGACGATATTCTGGAAAGTCGCTAGACTTCGCTGTCTTTTTCCTCTATACAAATCAGCCAAGGCATTCTTAATTTAATGGAAAAACTTTCCGTAGAACAACTTAAGGCGAAGGCGAAACTGGTGCGTCGCCACATCGTCGAGATGACCGGGGCTGCGGCTTCAGGGC
>MHFU01000149.1:0-1815 GCA_001804345.1 Omnitrophica bacterium RIFOXYB12_FULL_50_7 | reverse complement strand
GATCGTGACCGGTTGATTCTTAGCAAAGGGCACGCCTCACCGGCTCTTTATGCCGCGCTTGCCGAAGCCGGATATTTTGATCCCAAAACACTCACAGATTTTCGAAAACTCGGCAGTCCGCTCCAAGGGCATCCGGATCGTCGCAGGCTTCCCGGAGTGGAGGCTTCCACAGGTTCGCTCGGGCAAGGTCTTTCGATGGGGATCGGCATGGCGCTTGCGCGACGCCTGGATAAAAAAAGTTATTACACCTATGTCATCACAAGTGACGGCGAGATGAACGAAGGCCAGACCTGGGAAGCGGCCGCGATGGCGGCGCATCACAAAATAGATCATTTGATCGCATTCCTGGATTACAACAAATACCAGCTCGACGACTCCACAAAGAATATCTGCGACATGGAGCCTGTGGTCGACAAGTGGAAGGCTTTTCGCTGGCATACTTTTGAGATCGATGGGCACGATGTAAAACAGATCCTGCATGCTGTGGAGCAGGCCAAAAAGATCAAGGGCCAGCCGGTCATGATCATCGCGCATACGGTCAAAGGCAAAGGCGTTTCTTTCATGGAAGGGAACAATGCTTTCCACGGCGTTGCACCAACGGCAGATGAAGTGAAAAAGGCGCTGGAAGAACTTCGTTAACAGGCATGGTAACGGTTACGAAGCCAGTATCGGTAAAGGTGACGGTGACGTAGCCTTCACCAGGTAACGAAACGGGCATCGTTACCGTAGCCGAACAACGTAATCGGATACATGTAAAATTTGTTGCAGTGTTTTATTGCAAAAGGAATGGGAAGATGGAAAAGAAGCTAGGTAAAGCTACTCGGGATGCTTACGGCGAAACGCTGGTCGAGATCGGCCGGATGAATCCGGAGGTAGTAGTGCTCGACGCGGATCTTTCCAAGGCCACGAAGTCTGTTCTTTTTGCTGAAAAATTCCCGGAGCGGTTCTTTAATGTCGGGATCCAGGAAGCGAACCTGGTGGGAGTGGCCGCAGGGCTTGCCTCCTGCGGGAAGATCCCTTTTATCTCCAGCTTTGCGTCATTTCTGGTTAGCAAGGGATTTGATCAATTCCGCATGGGCGTCGCTTTTTCGGAACTCAATGTCAAGGTGGTCGGTTCCCACGGCGGTATTTCGGTCGGGGAAGATGGCGCTTCGCAGATGGCGATCGAAGATGTGGCTCTCATGACGAGTCTTCCGGGTTTTGTGGTGGTGGTCCCGAGCGACGAGGTTTCGACGCGTGCGCTGGTTTTTGAGACCGCGAAGTATCCCGGGCCCGTTTATATTCGTACGGGCAGGCCGAAAGCACCGATCGTTCACAAAGTCGGCACGGAGTTCAGGATCGGTAAAGGGGTCCGGCTGCGCGAAGGTAAGGATCTGACGATCATCGCCAACGGGCTGGAAGTTTTCGAAGCGCTTGAAGCGGCGGAACGTCTTGCCGAAGACAGTATCAGTGCAAGCGTTATTGATATGCACACTGTAAAGCCGCTCGATACGGATCTTATCCTGGAAGAAGCCAGGCGGACCGGGCACGTCCTGGTCGCGGAAGAACATCAGATATGGGGCGGCCTCGGAAGCGCGATTGCGACTTTTCTCGCGAAGAAACATCCTTGCAAGATGGGTTTTGTGGCCATTCAAGACACCTTTGCGGAGTCCGGAAGATCGGACGAACTTCTGGAAAAGTACGGCCTCACCCATCCTCATATTATCAAAGCCGCCAAAAAGATCCTGGGCCGTTGATTCGGCCGGACGCATCGCTACTGCAAGCAGATTTCTCAAAGGAGAAGTTTTTCAATATGAAGATTTCCTTTCGTACGGT
>MHFU01000148.1:15112-17840 GCA_001804345.1 Omnitrophica bacterium RIFOXYB12_FULL_50_7 | reverse complement strand
TCGTAAATATCCCAGGATTTCTCTCCAAGAAGAACGGCGACTAATCCGAGAGGCCAAGCGTGGTAGCAAGGCCCAGGCCCAAGAACTCGTCCTGCGCCACATTGGCTTCGTGATCTTCCGGATTCATAAACGCGTGTTTCCCTCCTACGTCAAATGCTTCAGGGAAGACATTCTCTTCCAAGGAATCTTTCTTCTCTACGACAAAATTCACACCTAACCTCCGCTACTATGACGAGAACGGCAATTTCAAGCCTGTCCGTTTCGTTTCCTACGTCTGGAAGGCCGTTGACGGCCTTATTCTTGCTTCACTCAGAAAAGAGCTTCGGCTCGAAAAGGGAAGGATAACAGGATGCTGGGAGGAAGAAGAACATGACATATTCGAAAGAATTTCTGGAGAAAACGATTCGCGTCTGGTAGCTGCATTCGAGAGAGACTCTTGAGGATGTACGGGAGATTGCGGAAAACGCGTCTGCTATAATCAAACTCTTGATTGAACTCGACAAGAAATACAGCCCTCCGGCCAAGTAACTCGTTAAACCTCCTTCTGTCCGGCATTTCGCACCTGGGCATGCCTCTTTAGAGGCTATACCCCTAAAACGGGGTATACCTCCCGCTCGACCACGGTCTCTCATCTTAAATTTGGTACTCGATACCGTGGTCGAGCGGGGTTCTCGGCATGCCCAGGTGCGGTTTCTTTCTCCGAGCATCTTTGGTTAAGTTTCTTCTCTAAACCCTCTGAAAAATTTATTTTAAACTTAGAAATGTTCGTTTGGTGTGAATGGCCATGTCGTAACTCGACCTCCCATGAGAGACATATCATTTAAAGACCAGTCCAAAGCCTGGTTGCTAACACGGCGCTAAAGCCCAAGAAGTGCAAGGAGATCACGATGAAGAACATGGAAATTCAAGAGAGACGTAAGACTTCTCCAAACGTCAAGACGGTTTCCAACGGAGTGTTTCATCAGTTTGTGGCATGGTTTAGAGCGGGATTAGGTCTTGGGTTGATGCTTTTTGTGGCGTTAACCACCTTTTCAGTTCTGTCCCATGGTGTGAATTGGATCGAAGGATCGGCAAAGCAAGGTCAGTCAAGGGATCCGAGGCAGGGTTTTAGCCCTGTACTCCCCAGGACCGATCCTGTGACGCCGATTCAAGTGATACGCAATACGGTTGCGGTTCAGCAAAGCCCGGATTATTACAGGATGTTCCGCGAGCAGGCCCGTTTCGTGACGGGATCTATCAATCGAATCTCAGGAAATAGCGGCCAGATAGAGCCAGTACGATCTATTTTTTATAGTATACAGGATCGCGGAACTATACAAAAAGGGGGTATACAACTCAAAATCGTAAAAAATTCTGGGCATCGTTAAAAGCGCCTCCGGATTTTTGCTTGATTTTAAAAATCATCTTTTGTTTTAAATGCTGATTACGTATTGGGTTCCAAAATTCTTTCAAACGCATTTTGTTCGCGTCCTTCCCTCACCCTGTACAGTTCTGCGGAACCATACAGACTCCTGACCACTGCCTCTCTTCCTAGGGGAATTTCGGTGCAGTGGTCAGGAGTCAAGGGTTCGGGAAGGACTTTGGATTGCGTTGGATTTGAAAAAGGATGAATAGGAGAGAGAAGGAAAATTGATGAATGTTTTAAATAAAAAGAAATGAGTTTTTGTTGTGATAAATAGTTCAAGAATGCTTTAAAGGTGAATTTTGAAGTTCACGTTCCGGATCATGAAAAGATTGAGTTTTAGTGTGATGTTTTTTCGGTGGTGTTCATGTTTTGCGTGGCGGATCAAGGAGTTAATGTTCTTGAAAAGGCTGAATCAGTGTTTGGCCGGATTCATAGCGATACGTTGATTTTTAAGTTGCCTGTTATGAGCGGTGGCAAAGCCGGAACGTTATTCAGCGGAATTCTTGTTGAGCCAAGTCTTTTTAAAGGTCATTTGGCTTTCAAAAATGCCTACTCAACACGCGCTTTCTTGATTGCGATCAGTTGGGAAAGGAGAGATCCGCACGGAACAGTTTTTAACAGATCCGGAGGCCGGATAATCAAAAGCTGAATGGAGTCTTGGATTGTAACAGCAGAGGGATATGCTGGAAAAAGCTTCAAAAAATCTCTATAAGGAAAAATATGGGAAAGCCATGCCCCCCCTCTGTTTTTGCCCGAAGTTATGAGAAAGCATTTTAAAGAATTTAAAAGATTTTAATCCTCTGGAGTTAGTGATTCGAATTAGGGGAGGCTGGATTTGGGTTAAAAGGAGCTTTTGGGGGACGACTAGAAAAATATTTCCTATTGGGAAAATGTAAAGTTTTAGCCGACAGACCCCCCTATTTTTGCCCAAGACTATAGGAGATAAATTAAATGTGACAAGCCCAGCCAATCAATCTGAGACGATTTCGAGGAAGCAGACCTGAGGAAAGAGATGCAGGGATTTCGGTGTTTTTGGAATTTGTAGTCTGGATCGGAAAAAATTTGGATTTGGGTTGAAAAGGGTTTGTTGGGGGATGACTAGAAAAATATTTTCTACGGGGGAAATGTGGAAAACCCATAAACAGCCCCCCCTATTTTTGCCCAAGACTATAGAGAGATAAATTTAAAGTAACAAGCCCAGCCAATCAACCTGGGACGAGTCCGAGGAAATAGACCGGAAAAAAACAAGCAGCGGCAGGACACGAGTGAGCCTCGCGGAAGTGGAAAGTCGTTTGGAAGTGTTTTGAAGGGTGTGTTTGTTGA
>MHFU01000148.1:12527-14759 GCA_001804345.1 Omnitrophica bacterium RIFOXYB12_FULL_50_7 | reverse complement strand
CAATCCGCAAGCATTGTTTGGATTGCGCGGGGCGGCCTGGCGAGGTCCGAAAATGCCAAACAGACGGTTGTTTTCTGTTTATTTATCGCATGGGAAAAAATCCGGCAAGGAGCGGCATTGGACCGGGGACAAAGCTTTTAAAAGGGTCGTCTCGAACAAAAAATGTCCACTCAACTTAAGATTTTTAAGGAAAGTGGCGGAGAAGCAATAAGTGTGCGTTTCCGCTCTTCCGGAACCCCTAAGAAAGGAGGTGCGTTTAATTGGAGAAAGATTTACATGAAAGGAATGAGCTTTTAACCGCTGAAGAAGTAGCAACGCGGCTCAGAGTTCGGAAGAATACCATTTATGTCTGGGTGGCCCGCCGGGAGATCCCATTTGTTAAGCTCCCTGGCGATACAACCCGTTTTCCGCGAATTCTGATCGAGACTTGGCTCATGAAACGTTCATCTAAGGGGAAGTTGCTCTCGAAAGGAATTTATCTTGATCAGGACATAGCAATTTCAAAAGAAGAGCATCTGTAAATAGGGGAGGTGAATAACATGGTCCATAAAGAGTATAAGAATCTTCCTCGGGTGATTCCTATGTGGAATTTGCGTCATGATATTTTTGAATGCCGGTCGTGTGGCGCTTATGAAGATATATTCCCCAATGGTGTGAGGCGGACATTCTTGAAGGATGGGACTGAAACGAACAAGGAATTTGTTGTTGTCAAAAATCGAGAATATATGCGACGCAGGGAGAAAACTATTCTTTTTACATTAACCTACCGGCACATTTGCGGCGTTTGTGGCATTTATCAAAGTGAGCGTTTTTCGAATTCGTTTCCCGTGTAGTGGGCATTGGGTGGTCTGAGCGTGCAGCGTGAGGATGCTCCAAAACCGCCTTATAGTGCCGTTGACAGATTTGCATGTAGTCTATATACTTACCATCAAGTATAGAGGAAATAGACAGATGACTAAGACTACACAAAGAGAAAAAGCGCTAACAGATTATTTTAGGACTCAACGGGGACCCCGGAAATTTTCGGACGTGGTGAAAGAAGGTTTTCATCCCGCTTATATCCGTTCCCTGATCAAGTCAGGTGCACTCAAAAAAGTGGATCGAGGCATTTACTGCCTTGCCAAAGCATCCGACCTCTCCCAGCCGGATCTTGTTACGGCAGCACTCAAAGTGCCCAAAGGAGTGGTTTGTCTTATTTCGGCTCTCTCATTTTATCAAGTGACTGACGAAATCCCACACTGGGTGGATATGGCTCTTCCGAAGGGGGCGTGGGAGAACAAGGTTGAATATCCGCCCATGCGCTATTTCCACTTTTCCGAAAAAGCCTGGAAAGAAGGCATTGAAGTCCATCAGCTTGACGGGTGTTCTGTGAAAATTTATAAACTCGAAAAGGCCCTGGCAGATTGTTTTAAATTCAGGAATAGAATCGGACTAGATGTCGCAACGAACGCCCTTAAAGAAGCCATTCGAGCAAAAAAGGCAAAACCTCAAATCATTTATGACTATGCAAAAATTTGCAGGGTGGACAAAGTGATGAAACCCTACCTTGAGGCCCTTCTGTGAAAAATATCAAAAACATCGCAGCGTCCGTGCGCGGACGGCTTCAGAATATCGTTCGCGATACGCAGCGGCCTTTCGCTGAAGTAGTTCAATACTATGGTATGGAAAGATTTCTTTACAGACTTTCCAAGTCCGAGCATCGCCATCGATTCATTTTGAAGGGTGCTTTGCTGTTCACGGTGTGGGATGTTCAGTCCAGAAGAACAACGGTAGATATTGATTTTCTGGCTTACGTCGATAACGCAATCTCTAAAATGGAAACAGTCATCCGGGACGTTTGCAATGCGGAGGTCGTTTCCGACGGTGTGGAGTTTGCCCCGGGGTCCGTAAAAGGCGAAAAGATTAAGGAGAACGCGGATTATGAAGGCGTTCGGATTAAATTCATGGGACATCTCGGAACCGCGCGCATTCCCATGCAAATCGATATCGGCTTTGGGGATGCGGTCGCGCCGAAGCCCGAAGCGATTGATTATCCTGTGATCCTTGATTTTCCGAAGCCCCATCTTTGGGGGTACGCATTTGAAACCGTCGTTGCCGAAAAATTTGAAGCCATGATCAAACTGGGCGCACTTAACAGCAGGATGAAGGATTTTTATGATGTCTGGCTTCTTATACGGCAGTTTGCTTTTGATGGCATGCGCTTGTCCGGCGCGATCGCATGGACATTTAAAA
>MHFU01000148.1:11690-12516 GCA_001804345.1 Omnitrophica bacterium RIFOXYB12_FULL_50_7 | reverse complement strand
GTCTTACCAAAGGCAATCTCTTTCTTTGCTGCGGAGATTTATAGCGAAGAATCCGACAGAAACCGGATCTGGCGGGCCTTCCTCGAAAAGAATGGCCTTCGCGAACCGGCAAAATTGAAGGAAGCGGCCGTTGAAATAGAAAACTTCCTTCGACCCGTTGTGAATGCAATCGTGTCGGAAAAGGATTTTAAAGGTAGTTGGAAATCACCTGGCCCGTGGGAAAGCGCAAAATAAAAGAGGAGCCCCCCATTGTCTATTTAATCGGGGTGAAGCATTCTCTGCAAAGCGATGGCCCTAGGGATGCTTCGGAATCCGAAAGGAAGATTTTTGCAGAATATTTGAAGCAATGCGTCCTCAAGTATGAAATCACATTTCTTGGCGAAGAGTTTAACGAGGAATCCGTAAGCGGGCATCAGGCGAAACATTCCACAGTAGCACTTCTTGCAGTGGACATGAAAATCGAGCATCGCTTTTGCGAGCCTAATAGTTTAGAACGGAAAAAATTAGGAATCCCAACGCCGGGAGAGCTTGTCGGGCAACTTGGCATTACTCCGAAATTCAATATCGGCAGCCATCGGGTTTATGCATCTGAGGATATCGAAAAAATATACCGGGAGGATCAGAAATATTTTTCCGCAAGAGAGCGTTTTTGGCTGGAGAAGAGCAAAAACCGCTTGGAGAAAAACATCCTTTTTGTTTGCGGGGCCAGCCATCTTGATTCGTTTTCGCGATTATTGCAAAATCAGAACATCCCCTCCATTATTTTAGACACGAAATTCCACTTCTAATTGACCTACGCGACGGCAAAAAACAGCAGCACGCACCC
>MHFU01000148.1:8522-11665 GCA_001804345.1 Omnitrophica bacterium RIFOXYB12_FULL_50_7 | reverse complement strand
TTATTATTTTTCTTCATGCGCCCTTTTTGACGATTTTTATTTTTTTGTTCCGATTCTTTTAGAAATTTTAGCACTTTTTCAGTCTTTTTTAGTGCAAAAAAGTGGTACCTATTTTGGTACCTCAAAATCGGGATTATAACGGTTCGTCAAGATTTTTAGCGATGTTTAACGATGCGTAAAAATATTATTTATCTTGTTATATCATAATGATTTAAGTCGTAAAATGTTTAAAGGTCAATATTTAGAAAAATCATACGAAACCGCCGCTTGGGGTGCGTGCGGTCGAAGGTTCAAATCCTTTCGCCCCGACCATTATCTGAAGAAGCTCAGAGCTTTTGCTCTGGGCTTTTTCAGTTTCCGGGAGGTGGACGAAAGATTTGAAGGGAGCACTTGCCCGCAAAGCTGACTTAATGTCAGGTTTGCAAGTGCGGGTGGCCGACCTGAGAGAAGCGAAGGCGCCAAATCCTTTCGCCCCGATTCTTTCTTGTTGTAGGCTAAGGACTTGGGAGTTATCATCCTCCCAAGTCCTTTTTGCTTTTTAGCAACTGCTATTTAATTTGCTACCTAAAAAGAGGAGAAAATGACGAAGGCCATTTCGTTTTCTTCAGAACCTACCGGCTAAGCATTTGAAGCGATTCTTAAATTTGCTTTAAAAAACTGCGAAGCCTTCTCCTTCATTTGGCATTACTGTGGTTTTCATCCTGATGCCCCCAAAATTGTACGATCTGATTTTAGTAACTTTGAAGAATATCAAGACCGGCTATCTCAACTCCAATTTGAATGGGATTCGTCGCAGATTCCAAAAAATGAAGATTATCTTCGCTGTAAGCCTTATTTAATGAATGAGAAATGGGTTCAAGAATGGCCAGGAACGCTCTTGGGCGGAGAAAACGCCAGAGCTCTTTTGAGCTTTTATCGTGTAACTCCTGAATCCATGGAATTGCTAAAAAGTAACTCGGGGCTTTATGCTTTTGATGCTTGTCCTGGAGATTTATGTTTTTATCGATCCGGGGGGGGAGTGTTGGTTAGGCGGTGCGGCTCATGAGGAAGAAGTCCTTTTTGAAATAAGCGGTCAGAAAACTGCCCAGAAAACTACCCGGAAACAAAGAGAGATTCTCGAATTTCTAAAAAAGCATCCGGATGCAAGCCGAGAAGAGATCGCAAGTAATTTGAGCGGCATTTCTGAATCGGGCGTAAAATACAATTTGAAAGTGTTACAGACAAAAGGTCTGCTTCGTCGCCTCGGTCCGGACAAAGGCGGTCATTGGGAAATAACAAAATAATCGATAATGTGTGTTTCTCGGATCGCAATTTCCCTATGCTAGAATTAAGCTAATTTTGATACAACCGGATGCTAACGGATACAAAAGGATGCTAAACGTATCCCAAAGCCAAAAAAGCGGTTGTGACGTAAGTCGTTTAAATGGGGTGCGTTACAAAAAATGGGCTTAGGCACGCTTGGGGTGCCCACCAAAATACGTTGGCGGGTAAACGTGCGCCTGCCCGCTTCTGGCGGGGTCGAAGGTTCTCCGCCAAACAGCGCGCGGCGGACCTGTCCGCAAAGCGCTGTCGGACGAACCCGCCAGTGCTTTGTGGCGGGAAATCCCTGCCTACCGGCAGGCAGGGAGATTTAAAAATCCCCCTCAGTCCCCCTTTGCCAAAGGGGGAAATAACCGGAGCAACGCGCATGTAGTCTTCGAGGGTTATTCGAGGGTTATTCCCGGTGGCTTTTTCATTTTGGGGAAGCTAGAATACGGCCATGTTTAAAAGTTTTGCGGCCCGTCTTTCGATCGTTTTTTTTCTTTCGAGCGCGTTTGTGCTCGTGGGTATTTTTACATTTTTCTACTTCAAAGCAACGAAGCTTCGGGACGATGCCTTCAAAGAGTACCTCGAGAATCTTACCCAGGTCAGCGCCAACCTGATCCCGGGTGAAGATATCCAGTCGATCCCGCTTTCGGCTGGTTGCGAAAAACTTCCTGATACCCTCGCCCTGATCAAGAAACTCCAGAGCATTCGTGCGGTCGATAGTGATATTTTTGATACCTATATTATGGTGACTGATCCGGATCCGAATTATGTTCGCTTTGTAACGAATGCCGATCGGAACCGGACGCCGGTGGGCTGCGGGGAGCGCTACGATATTCGCAATGATCCGGAGATCCGGATAGGATTCCAAAAGTCATACGCGGACCTGAAAGCCAAGACGGACCGATGGGGTATCTGGGTCTCAGCTTTTGCTCCCGTTAAAACCCGTTCGGGAGAAACCGTCGGGATTATCGGGATGGATATCGCCCAAAAAACGGTTCTCGAGATCCGTCAGGAATTTTTTAGTCTCTTCGTAATTTCGATCGGGGGGTGTCTTGGTTTTTCTCTCGTAGTCGGTCTTTTGAGTTCGCTTTGGCTGACAAGTCCGATACGGCGCGTGGTCAAGGGGATGGAAACGGTGGGGGGCGGTGATCTCGAACACAAGCTGGAACATTTTACCGAGACCGAGTTCGAGCGCATGTCCGGGATCTTTAACAAAATGACAGGATCTCTCAAACGCATGATGTGCGAGTTGGCAGAGACGGTGCGTGAGAATGAAAGAGTGCGACGCGAGCTTGAGATCGCGACGGAGATCCAGAAGTCGATCTTTCCGGAACATCCTCCCGAGGTCGAGGGACTTGAGATCGAGGCCAAGAGCGTCCCCGCCAAAGAAGTGGGAGGGGATTATTACGATTTTATTTCTGTTCCGGCTCGCGACCAGATAGGTTTTATTATCGCGGACGCTTCCGGGAAGGGGCTTCCCGGCACTCTTTACATGACTCGCTCCCGAAGCGTTTTTAGGGTGATCTCCTCGGAAGAGGCGCATCCGGGAAAGATCTTGAGCCGGTCGAATAATTATATTGCGGCGGATGCCTCCTCGGGGAAAGGGATGTTTATTACAACTCTTTACCTGCTTTATGATAAAAAGAAGAAGCAGATGACTTGCGCCAACGCGGGCCATTATCCTCCCTTGTGGTTCAAAGCCAAAGAGAGAGTCTTTGCCGAGATCACAACGAGTGGGGTTCCTGTGGGAATTCTGCCCGAACAAATTTATCAGGAAGAAACGATCCAGCTTGCTTCGCAAGATCT
Organism: Omnitrophica bacterium RIFOXYB12_FULL_50_7; assembly: GCA_001804345.1. GTDB lineage: Bacteria > Omnitrophota > Omnitrophia > Omnitrophales > Aquincolibacteriaceae > Aquincolibacterium. The sequence goes on along the minus strand of MHFU01000148.1, from coordinate 8,551 downwards.
TCTGGTGATGTATACGGATGGGGTGACCG
>MHFU01000148.1:0-8497 GCA_001804345.1 Omnitrophica bacterium RIFOXYB12_FULL_50_7 | reverse complement strand
GTTCGGGGTCGAGAGACTCAAACGATTGGTCGAGCAGAATAGTTCGCTGGGCGCGCATGATCTTTTTGTGAAGATCCAGGCCGGGATCAAGGAATTCATTGGCCAGGCCCCACCCTTTGACGACCTAACACTTATCGTAGTCCGGGTCAAGTAGACCCCCTCGTCGAGCGCGTATTGCAAAAAGCGTGCTTTTCCCCTTGAATTCAAAGGACTTATGACTAGTATGGTGATAAGTTTTTCTTGGGTAATCTGGGGACGAAGTTTCCGATGCTTAAAAAAAATAGCTCTTGCGGTCCTTTTCTTCTCCTTGCGGTATTATCTTCTCTTCTAATCTCTCTCACGGGTTGTCGGACATTGGAAGTTCCTTCGAAATCTTCGGGCATGTGGACGCCTCCTCAATGGTACAACCAGTCCAAGAAGCCGGAAACGGTTCTGAATGCTGTCCGGGGGAAAAAGCCGAGCACCGATAAACCCATGAGACTTGTTGAACTAGTCGGCCTCGCCTTGCAGAACAATCCCTCCACCAAACAGGCTTGGTACCAAGCCCTCTCGGCCAAAGCCCAGGTGGGGGAAGCGCGAAGTGCCTGGTATCCTACCGTGACTGCGGAGCAGGATTTTGACAACCAGCGTGTTATTTCCAGCCGGCCTCTTCAAAGTATGAATCAGGGAGATATTGGCGCTAACTTGAAATTAACTTATATGCTTATGGATTTCGGAGGCCGGAGCGCCAAAGTGGAACAGGCCTTTCAGACATTGCTCGCGACTAATTTTCAATTCAATCAGACTTTTCAGGATCTTTTACTCAACGTGGCGTCCGCTTATTTTAATTTTTTCAGTACGACCGCGTTACTCGAAGCCGCTCATATGGACGTCAAGGACGCCAAGGCCGCACTCGATGCAACCACCGCAAAATTTTCGGCCGGGATTCAAGCCAAAGTGGATGTGCTTCAAGCCACTGCCAGTTATCAGAAAATGCTTTACCAATTAGAATCAGCCAAAGGGAATCTCAAGACAGCCGAAGGAGATATCGCGAAGGTTCTGGGTTTTCCCGCGGGGACGCCGCTCAATATCATGCTTCCTCAAAAGGACGTGGAGTTCAAGGTGGGGACAAGGACGGTGGATCAATTGATCGAAGAAGGCTTGGCCAAGCGTCCCGATATCGCTGCGGAACGCGCCAGCCTTGCCGCGAAGATGGCCGCGGTCAAAGCCGCCCGGTCAGATCTTTGGCCAACCTTGAATGCTCAAGGGACGGGATCGAACGACTGGTACAAATATTTTGGGCGCCACGGTTTGAATTATGATACTCAGCACAATTATGGCTATGGTGCCGGCGTGAGTGTCAATTGGCCTCTTTTCGAAGGGTTTGATACGGTTTCCAAGATCAAGGCCGCTCAAGCCGATGCCGACGCCGAATTCGAGAATTTGCGGCAGAAGGAGCTGAGCGCTACCGCGGAAGTTTGGGACGCCTATTATAATTTTGTAACGGCCACCCAGAAACTCGAGGCCAGCAAAGCTTATCTGGATGCCTCGCAAGGTTCGTATGATCTTTCCATGGACGGTTACAAATCGGGCCTCAAAAGTATTCTGGATGTTTTGAACGCTGAGTCGGATCTTTCGGATGCCCGGAGCCAGGTGATCAAGTCGCGTAAAGAGCTCTACACGAGCTTTGCCCAGGTGGTCTATGCGACCGGCACGATCAATGAGAGAACGGATGCTGCCCGAGCTGAGAAGGGCACGGTCGAGCTGTAAATAACCAGGGGCGCGAGTTTTGGTGATACTCCTTCTCCCTCAGGGAGAAGGTTGGGATGAGGGGGAGAAATGATCCAGCCTCTCACCCTAGCCCTCTCCCCCCGGGAGAGGGAAAAATTCGTGCATGGTCTTAAATTGAGAAGATAGGAGAACTAATAAAATGCGATCATCCTTTTCACTCCCCCCCGTTTCAATGAGCATCCTTTTCGCAGCGTTTTTTTTGATCTCAGGGAATGGATGCTTCAAGAAAAAAGAAGCTCCTCCCATGCCACCTCGACCGGTCCAAACTGCTGTCGCGATTCAAAAGGATGTTCCGTTCTATGTCGAGACTTTTGGCAATTTGTCAGCGCTTGTTAATGTCGACATTAAGTCCCAGGTGACGGGGAAGATCCTGCAAGTCCATTTCAAACAAGGACAAAGGGTCGCGGAAAGAGATCTTCTTTTCACGATTGATCCTTCAGAATATAAGGCGGCGGTGGATAAGGCCCAAGCGGTGGTGCGGGCGGATGACGTTGATATGAAAATGAAAAAAGATACCCTGGAGCGGAATCGGGGCCTTGCCACTAAAGAGCTTGTGTCGCAGCAGGATTTTGAAAAGTATGAAACGGATGTTGAAGCTGCGGGAGCCAAAACCACTCTCGACAAGGCGGAACTTGCCTTGGCGCTGATCAATCTGGATTATTGTTCTATTCGATCTCCCGTCAATGGAGTGACGGGGAAAGTTCTCGTGGACCCAGGGAATATCGTGCTTGCTAATAATGGTCCGACGCTTGCCAATGTTAAAGCGATCGATACTCTCTATGTGGATTTCACGGTGACGGACCGCCAGCTTCAGGCGATTCGCAGTGCGATGGCCGCGGGGACTTTAAAAGCGGAGGTCCGGGTTCCGGATGACGGGAAGTCTTATGTCGGAGAATTAAAGCTCATTGAAAACTCGATCGACAATACGACAGGGACCATTTCTCTCAGGGCGATCGTTCCCAACGAAGGCAATGCTTTGTGGGCGGGGCAATTCGTTTACGTGAAATTGATTCTCGGAATCGAGAAAGATGCCGTGTTGATCCCTTACTCGGCCGCGCAATTGGGGCAGAAGGGGACCTTCGCTTTTGTTGTGACGCCAGAGGGCAAGGCAGATCTGCGGATCCTCACGACCGGAAGCCGGCAAGGGGATGATATCGTGGTTGAAGAAGGTATCAAAGGGAACGAGAGGGTTGTGACCTCGGGGCAAATGGGATTGAGTTCCGGTGTCATGGTAGCGGAAGTTCCGACCAAAAAACAAAGCTAAGGACCCTGTCCACACCGGGTGTGTACCCAGGTACCAGGTACACACCCGGTGTGGGCAGGGGGTGGTGAATTATGAGCTTTACGGAAGGCTTCATCAAAAAACCGATCATGACGACACTGCTCATGGTGCTCGTCCTGCTTTTCGGCATTGCTGCATTCTTTAGCCTTCCCATTAGCGACCTTCCTGTAGTGGATTCTCCCGTGATCACGGTGACGGTGGGCTATCCGGGCGCGAGTCCGGACACCATGGCCTCGACGGTGGCGGCGCCCCTCGAGAGTCAGTTCATGCAGATCCCGGGGCTCAAATCGATCATTTCCACCAATACAGATAGTCAGACGCAGATCATGCTTACTTTTGATCTGGACCGGAGTATTGATCTCGCGGCGCCGGATGTCCAGGCCGCCATTTCGCGCGCGCAAGCGAATCTGCCGACCGATCTTCCGGCACCGCCCACTTATACCAAAACGAATCCCTCCGACACACCGATCATGTATCTGATGGTGATTTCTGATAGCTTGACCCCCGGCCAGCTTTATGATTATGCGAACCGGACGATCGGTCAGAGGATTTCCATGATCGAAGGTGTTTCGCAGGTCCAGGTCTATGGTTCACAATCTGCGATCCGTGTCCAGGTGGATCCCGCCAAGCTTGCGGCTTACGGGATCGGGTTGAATGATATTGCTTCGGCTGTTCAGGCGGGAACCGTGACGATCCCCGGCGGAAGCCTAAACGGAAATATGCGTACGTTTTCGATCCAACCCCAGGGACAGATGATCGATGCCCGGGAGTATGAAGCGTTGATCGTGGCTTACCGGAATGGTGCTCCTATTCGTTTGCGGGACATTGCGACTTGCGTGAACAGCACAGAGAGTGATGTCGTGAATGTTATGGCGTCGACGCAGCCGGGTGAGAAGATGCATACCGGCGTGGCTTTTATACCGATCTACCGACAGGTCGGGTCGAATACCGTGGCTCTTGCTGAACGCATCAAAGATACGGTAGAAGAGTTGAAGCGTGAGATTCCAGGATCAGTCAAACTGGCCATTTACTACGACAAATCAGAATCGATCATCGAATCCATCGATGACGTGAAAAATACGATCCTCATTGCGCTTGTGTTGGTCATTCTTGTCATTTTTCTTTTTCTTGGACGTTTGTCAGATACGATCATTCCGGCGATGACATTGCCGGTTTCCATTATTGCCTCGTTCCTTGTCATGAAAGCCCTTCACTTCAGTCTGGATAATTTGTCGCTTATGGGGATCATTCTTGCGGTCGGGTTCGTTGTGGATGACGGGATCGTGGTGCTCGAGAACACGGTCCGTCTTATCGAGCAAGGCATGAAGCCTTTTCCGGCTGCGATCAAAAGTGCGCAGGAGATCACCTTCACCATCATTTCTATGACGCTATCGCTTGCCGTGATCTTTATCCCGCTTGTTTTTATGGGGGGGGTGGTCGGAAGGATCTTCAGGGAATTCGCGATCACGGTGGTCGTGACGATCCTTTGCTCGGGAGTGGTGTCGCTTACGCTTAGCCCTATGATGTGCGCGCGTATGTTGAAGGCCAAAGAAGAGGGAAAAGAAAAAGAGAGTTGGGTCCAGAGGATCATGAATCCATTCATGGACAAGGTGATCGGAGGATACAGCATTCTTCTCAAAAAGATCCTGTTGCGTCCTTTTATCACGATCGTTCTGTGGGTGGCATGTCTCGGGGGAACCATTTACTTCTTCAATGTGCTGCCCCAGACATTCCTTCCGGATGGGGATAGCGGTGCGATCATGGGGGGCACGTTGATGCCTCTGGGGACCTCGACCAAGCAGGCTCGTCAATTTCAGGCCCAGGTGAACCAAGTGCTTGAGGGAGATCCGAATATTGAAAGGACACTGACCGCCTCCGGACTTCAGCCCGGCTCCGACCAGAGCACAGGATTCATCCATATCGTGCTCAAGCCTTCTGGGAAGCGTCTTCCGATGGAGAAGGCTTTGGCCCAGATCCGCGGCAAACTGGCAAAGATCGCCGGCGGATTCGCGTTCCTTAAGGCAACGCCCTCGCTTCAGATCAGCACGGGTGGCGAAAGCACTGCTTCGGGGAGCAAATATTCCTATACCCTTCGTGGTGCGGATCAGGAAAAGGTCTATGAGAGCGCGATGCAGCTTGAAAAAGAGTTCCGGGCGCATCCCGGATTTGTGGACGTGCAGAACAGCGTCAAACTGAACTTGCCGACCTTAAAGGCTACGATCTTGCGGGACCGGGCCTCAACCTTAGGGATTACGGCAGAGGATATCGAATATGCTTTGTGTCTGGCGTATGCCCAAGGCAAAGTAACGCTTTATAAAACCCAGATTGATCAATACCAGGTGATCGTGGAGCTTGAAAAAGAATACCAGAAAGTTCCCGAAGACCTTTCTCGTGTCTATGTCCGGGCGAGCGCTACAGGAAAGATGGTGCCCTTGAGTTCCGTTCTGGAATGGGCCGAAGTGGTGACTCCTCAAAACGTGCCGCATGACGCGCAGTTGAATTCAGGAACGATCTCGTTCAATCTTAAAGAGGGAGTTCCTCTCGGAGATGCGACAAAATTTATTGGTGAGACGGCTGAAAAACTACTTCCGGCCGAGGTGACCGGTAAATTGCAAGGGGAGGCGGAAGAATTTTCAGATGCGGTCGCAAGTCTCAGCCTCCTGATCCTTATCGCGATCTTTATTAAATATGTGATCCTTGGCATTCTCTATGAAAGTTATGTGCATCCGTTCACGATCATTACAACGCTTCCGGTTGGGACGCTCGGCGGTCTCGCTACGCTCTGGATTTTTCACTCCGAGATGTCCCTTTATGCTTATGTCGGGATCTTTATGCTGCTCGGGATTGTAGCCAAGAACGGTATCATGATGGTGGACTTTGCCAACCAGGGCCTTGCTGAAGGAAAGAGCAATTTTGACGCGATCCACGATGCGAGTGTTGTGCGTTTTCGGCCGATCCTCATGACGGGACTTGCGGCGATTATGGGGGCACTCCCCATTGCGCTCGGATATGGCGCGGATGGTTCTTCGCGTATTCCTCTCGGGCTGGTGGTGGTCGGAGGGCTTGCTTTTTCCCAAGTGGTGACGCTTTTTGTAACCCCCGGTCTTTTTCTTTATATGCAAGCTTTCCAGGAAAAAGTCCTCGACCGTTTTGAGTTGACGCGTGCCGGCTCTTCACGAAGAAGTGAGAGTTGAACTTGTCCGCGGTAACGCAGGCGAGCTAAGGAACAGGAGGAGTTCATGAAAAGGATTCGATGGGGGGTGGTTCCCGTGATGCTCGTCCTCGCCGGATGCGCGACGATGGATATCCACTCCGACTTTGACTGTAAGGCGGATTTTTCGAAGCTCAAAACATTTTCGTGGGTTCCGGATATGAAACAGGAGTCCCAAGATCCCCGGATCGCTAACGTGGTTACGGATGCCAAGATCCGGAGCGTTGTAGAAAAAGTTCTGGCCACGAAGGGATATCAAAAAAGCGATGTCGGGCAGTCCGATTTTTTGGTGGCGTATCAGGCCGCCATCGAGAAAAAAATCGATACGAGGATGACCCGTTTTCCCTACGAAACTCCGTCCACGCGGGACATCGCGAGCGGGAATTTCGCGCAAGATCTGACCTGGGCTTACGGCGGATCGCAGACTTTTTTGAGTCAGTATGAAGAAGGGACGCTGATCCTGGATATTGTGGATCCTCAAAAAAAGAAACTGATGTGGCGCGGAACTGCCAAGGCCACGCTTTCGGAAGGACGAGATTCTGCGAAAAAAGAAGCCCGCCTCAATGAGGGCGTTCAGAAGATCTTCGAGACCTTCCCTCCGAAATGATCCAAAATAGACCCCGATTCTTCAAAAAGAGAGGTTTCGATGAAAGGTAGGGCATTCTTCTACAGTTTTAAGACACGGGTTACGCTTGTGCTGATCCTTGCGATGGTCTCCGTGACGGGACTGAATAATTTCCTCGTCTACCGTTTCAATCTGAACACACACTTCGTGCAGCTGCGCCATTCCTTGATGATTATCGCTCAAATGGCAGCTTTGGCCGTGGACGGGGAGACGCTTCAAAAGATCCCTTTGACCTGGGACGGTGTCCGGAGTCCCGCCTATCGGGAAGTGGCCGCGAAGCTTAATAAAGTCCTGGAAATGAACAAGCCGCTTCAATACATCTACGTTCTCACGAAGACAAAAACGCCTGGAAAGCTGAAATTCCTTTTCGATACCGAGGCGGCGGGGCGGGAGGTCCAAAGGAAAAGAGGGTCTGCTCGTCCGGGGGATTTTTACGACGCCAGCCGTTTTCCGGAAATGTTGGAGGGTTTTAATGCTCCGTCTGCTGATCATAAGCTTCAGGCCGATCCCTGGGGAGTGACGCTTTCAGGCTATGCGCCGATCCTCGGGAAAGACGGGAAAGTTATCGCGATCCTGGGGGTGGATATCCTGGCGGATGATATTAGCAAGATGCAGCAGGAAATCCGTGGGCGTATGGCGGTGGTGCTACTCTCGGGGGTTTTGTTCTGTTGCGTGCTCGGGATATTGATTGCTGGAAGCGTTTCAAATCCGGTGCGAAGGCTTACGGAGGGAACACGGCAGCTCGCCAGGGAGAATCTCGATTACCGGGTCGCAGTGCGGTCCCGGGATGAGATCGGGGGATTGGCGGATTCTTTTAACAAGATGGCGGAGAGCCTTTCTCAATCCCGAAAGCGCCTGCAAAATTATTTTTTTAAAGTCACGCAATCGCTTGTGCAAGCGCTCGAGGCCAAGGATCCCTATACCCAGGGACATTCGAAACGTGTGGCGAATTTGGCGCGCAAGGTCGCCCTGGAACTTGGGGTGAGCCCTGAAAAAGCGGAACTTATCTGGTGTGTGGCCGAGCTTCATGATATCGGGAAGCTTGTGATCCATGAGACGATCCTGAACAAAAAAGAAAAACTGGATCCCGAGGAATGGAAGATCCTTAAGGAACATCCCGTGACCGGTGAAAAGATTCTCGAATCGGTTCTGGACGAAGAATTGTTGCGTGTGATTCGTTCGCATCACGAGCGCGTGGATGGAAAGGGTTACCCGGACGGCCTCAAGGGTGACGAGATCGATCTGTCATCGCAGATCGTTTCCATCGCGGACGCCTATGACGCCATGACCTCCATCCGATCTTACCGTAAACCGTTGACGCCCGAGGTTGCGGTGCGTGAGATCGAGCGCGCGAGTGGCACTCAGTTCCGCGCCGAGGTCGTAAGCGCGTTCCTTAAAGTGGTCGGCCGCCCTGAGAAAATGGGCGAGCCTAAGTGAGAGTCATCCAAAACCAAAAGGGGACAGGCCGTCAATTAATGCCTGTCCCTTTTTCCGCCAAAGGACGGATCCCTGCCCGACGACTGGCAGGCGGGCGTCCAGCATTTTGTGGCGGATGGGTGACTGTCACCTGTATTTTAAGCCTGATCGTGGCCTTTCCGAACTTTGCCGG
>MHFU01000147.1:3661-18042 GCA_001804345.1 Omnitrophica bacterium RIFOXYB12_FULL_50_7 | reverse complement strand
AACATATCCCGTAATTCCAAAACACTGCGCCACGTTCATCGCCGCTGTATGCGACATGCATTTAAAAAAACTCATGGAAGAAAGAAGCGTCAGATCCTTGGTCGGGATCAAAAGCTCAAAGATGCCATTGGTCGCTTCTACACCACCCATCGTAGAACCGAGAATGCATCCGGTACGGCCTGACGTCATATCAGGCAAGCTCAACCCTGCCTCGCTAATCGCCTGTTCCGCGGCCTGCACAGCAAAAATACTCATCCGTCCCATCGAACGTCTTTTTTGTCGTGGAATGGCCATTTCGTTTTTCAGTTCCGCGGGGGCCCCGATAAGAGAATGCAGTCCTTTGTACTGATCCCATCCTTCCATGAATCGCACGGCTGTCTTCCCGTGTTCCAGCCCGTTCACCATCGAAGCCACGTTTTCTCCCAGAGGAGAAACCGCTCCCATTCCAGTAATCACAACACGCTTCATACGCAGTTCCTCGCATCTATAAACTGTTCATAAACCTCTTTCCCGAGAATCCATCGAGCGACAATAAAAGCAGACATCATGGCCCCCAAAAGCCCCGGAAGAAAAGCGCTTTGCCCCGCCACATAAATATTCCGATACGGCAATTTACCGAAAAGATTGTATTGTCCCATTTTCTGCTTCACACCGTAGGCGGTCCCGTCATAGGAATGAAGATAATCCCGAAATGTCAGCATGGAGGCGGAATCAAGAACCTTCAAACTATTGCGATACTGGGGATAGAAATCCAAAATTCTCTTAACGATATGATCCACGCGTTTCTGTTTATAGACGCGGTACGAATCCGGCCGACGCATCGCGGAAGTTGTTTTCCATGCTTCCACTTGCTCAAAACAAGCAAGCTCCAAAGCAGTTAATAATTTGCAAGGTTTTCCGTTGAATGTCTCCTCACTCGTAAAAACACCCAACACCGTGGGGCTCCCGTTTACAGAGCCCATCATCCCATCAACATCCGAAACAGGAAATAACGACGTAATACCCGGTTGAAAGTCTTCAACCGAATCCTCAATAACCGCATACACAGAAAAAAAACCTGACGAAGGCTCGAAACTCTCCACGCGATCCAGAAACGCTTTGCTTAGACGGGATTTCGGCAAAACGTTTACAATTTCTTTGGGGTGGATGGTGAAGGTGCATTGGTCAAACTCGATTTCTTCGCCCGTATTTAATATGAACCGGCCCACCTGGTGCTCGCTTACATCCGCGCAACCCGTAATGTAACTATTGAGCCGGATATCAATATTCGAATACGCTTCCTGGTTTTGAAACGCCCTGATCACAGCATCTCCGCCATCCTTGATCCGCGAGATCCCTTCATAGAATCCGTAAGCGGCGTGGCAATGCGTGGCAAATGAAACTTCCGACGGACGAACCCCATAGCACAAGCAATGAGTAGAAAGAATGCCCTTCAAATGCAGATTCTCAAACAAAGAATCTAACACCTGTTGCAGACTTACAAGATGCTCATCGTTAGAAAAGGGGCTCTTTAGATTTTTCCGAAAATCTAAAGAACGGTTCTGCTCAGAAACCTTTCCCGCTCTTTCAAAATACCGGTCAAGACCATTAATCTCCTCCGGGAAATACGACTTTAATTTTTCCTTAAACGCTTTTACCCCCATCGGCACATCATACGTGGCATGATCCTGCTCAAAGACATAGCGGTTTGATTTCTCGTCCGACCAAGAAACCGTTTCTATTTTATTGCGGATCCCAAGCACTTTGAACATTTCGGACAAGAGCCCGCCTTCGTGCAGCCCACTTGTAAAATGGAAACCTGTATCAAGGGCTACTCCATTCTTTTTAAAACGCGCCAAACCACCGCCCACATGAGGCGCCTTTTCCAACAGAAGAACGGATCGCCCGTTTAAAGCTAGCAAGTAAGCGAGCGTCAAACCGCTTGCCCCGGCCCCCACCACAATATCGTTATAATGTTTCACAGACACATTCCCTTTTATATTGCCAAACCACCGTTAATTCCAATAACCTGTCCATGAATATACATGTTCTTTTCACTGCACAAAAAATCGATAACAGCAGCAACATCCTCCGGAGTCCCGAATCGATGAATAGGGATCAAAGGCAATAGCTGCTCCTTCGGCAAATCCTGGGTCATATCCGTTTCAATGACCCCTGGTGCCACCACATTGACAAAAATATTCTTCTTTCCCACTTCCCTGGCTAGCGCCTTCGCCGCACCGATCAACCCCGCTTTTGAGGCGGAATAGTTGACTTGCCCGGCTTGTCCGATCTCCCCGGAGGTGGAGGACACTACAACGATCCGGCCCTGTTTTTCCCGCAACATCGGGAACATGACTACGTGCATTACGTTATAAAATCCGTTCAAATTCGTTGATATAACGTCGTGCCACTCCTCGGAAGTCATGAATACCAAAACATTATCCCTGGTAATCCCCGAGTTATAGACCACAACATCGGGAGCCTGAGCTTCCGTTCGTTCTTTCAGCGCTCGCTCGGTTTCTTCTTGATTAGCGACATCGAATGCAATGGCCTCACAAACCCGTCCTATTTTTCTCACCTCTTGGCATACTTCTTTCGCCGCGTCATGATTAGAGTGGTAGGTTAAACAAATATCGAACCCGGAGCGGGCAAGACGGAGTACTGTCGCCCTACCAATCCCCCGGCTTCCTCCTATAACCAAAGCGATTTTTTGCTTTTCCATTTTTTATCTCCTGGCCGTTGTTTCTTCCATTTCAAACGATTTCTTTGATCCGAACGACGAGTCGGACTCGACAGACCTTAAAACTCTCAGCAGCTCCTCTTTCTTGTAAAGGCGATACCCATTGATCGGATTTCTGTGGGGCTTTAGCTTGTCCTGCTTGTCCCAGTTCCGAAGCGTCATCGGACTCACACCCAACAGGGTCGAGGCCTCCTTGATTCTCATATATCCTTTTAGATTGGTCATGGAAAATTCTCCTTTAGAAAGCCTGTCAAACCTTATAAAGCTTTATAATTATAAAAGAACCACTTCTCCCTGCAAGCGATATTTCCCTATTTTCCATCTTTTTGCTCAATGACTGGCTATCGCTCTAGCGACAATACCCTCCAGGCCATTTCATCGACGTTCAGATCCTTTAGCGCCGTCTTCGCGGAGCTCAAGATGTAGTCCGGATCCCCTAGAATTGCGAATGGAATCCTGAATTCTATTTCGTTACCATGCGAACCGAACCGCACACCTTTCAAAGCCACACCTCGTAATTGATCCTTCACGTGTAAACCGCCAAGGCCGACCTTGACTTCTACCTTTGGCATACTCGCAAAGAGGGTTCCTTTCTTATAAGGCAAAAGAGAAAGCGAAACGCCAAGCTTCTTGTTGATCCTTCGTTTCAATGTGATCCGAACGAGAAGATCACTACCCTCACGAGCATACGACAATACCGACCTAGGCTTCGACTGGCCCTTCAAAACCTTATCTATAGACATTTCACGGCTGATATTCACAACCGGATAGTCTCCAAAAAATTCGTTCTCTCGTGCAAACGAGATCAGAAATTTTGGGGCATACTTGATCTGCGATGGATAATCTTGAATGGCATTGTATTTGTTTGTGACCTCTTCAGGAGCAAGCAATAAGGTCAGCCAGCCAATTTCACTTTCCGAGAAAATAGGAGGCGGTATCAATTTTAAAGTTGGGTTATAGCCTCTAGGCTTAGGCCATCCGGAGGTATGGACAAAATACGGATAGATTTCCGGAACATTAATCTTCCCGTCAAGATTCCAGAGAACCACTCGCAGAAAGAGATACAACGCCCGATGATCCCTGTTCGCATCCGCGGGATGAGAGACAAAGATCTTGGTGGGTTTGTAGTCTGACAAAATCCGCTCGAGATCCTTTAAAATGCTCTCCCCTGAATAGGGTGCTCCGGGCGACATAGCTCCCGGGTAAGGCACTTTTTCCGCCCTTGCCAACGCGCTGCGAAAAGGGCCTGCTTGATCCCAATGCCGGGCCATAACCTCCAATGTCCCGCGATCCGGATAGCCCAGGGAAATAACATCGTTCTCGGTTAATCCAAGCCATGTCATCGCCTTCACGGATTCCTGCCTGCGAACCTCCCCCATACGAAGAAAGTCCTTACGCCCCAAAAAGGGGTGTTTTTTATAAACGATAAATGCAAATAGGTTGTTTTCCCCATTCGTCAAAAGAACTACTTTGACCTTGGCGCCTACCTTAACGGCCCTTTGGATCGCGCCTCCAACACCGATAGTTTCATCATCCGGTTGGGGCGCAAGGACTAAAACCTTATCACTGCTAACAAACTCGGGCAAAGTACCGGAGGGATTAGCAAAAGCGTTTTGCGCGAGAAAAAATGAGGCGAAAATAAATACGCCAAAAAAAATCCGCCTGAAGACTTTCAGCTGGCATGAATTTTTCATTTTTACACATTTTCCCCCACCTAAAATAAAAAGGACTTACAGGGCTGATTTCCCCATAAGTCCAAGACAGCTGTCATACGCAACAAATCTTTCTCCGCAGGGTTGTCATCCTGACTCAGCCAGACAGCGGAGCCAGGATCCAAGAAGGAGATTCCCCCATGCGTGGGAGAATGACAACAACCGCTCAAAACTGAATCCCGTCCAGCAAAATCATACTGTCCGATACCGTTTACTGGGAAATGTTTTGTTCTATTTATTCTTTAATTCGATAACATCCGCCGTGACATCACATGTTTTAAGAGTGAACAAAATAAAATAATGGGAATCTTTCTCCTGATAAACATTGGCCAGGGAGGTTGCCTTTCCGTTTACATTTATGTTTTCGTACAAGTTGTTCACAGCTCTAGAACGTGTGGCGAACAAAAATGGAATCACGCCCAGCAACCAAAAGCCTCTCGACTTTCCATGGGCTGCAGGAACAATCACTGTGTAATCACCCGGAGCTAAAACCGTCTGATTGTTGTCGTTGGTAGCGGTTCTTGGATAGCCCTGGACATACCTCTTGTCTGCACAGTACACGGGAGGAGCGGCAAGGAGCAACAACAGCACGAATGCGATTATCTTCTTCATGGTAGGCGTCCTTTCTTTAGTTGATGGAAACTATTACTCAAAAGTCGAACTCTCATCCAGTGAGATTATACTAGACTGTACATTTATTTCGAAGCGCTCATTTTTTGGAACAGTTTTGTAAAAGTTTTGTAAAAACGGAAATGGGAAACGCGAACGCAAACACCGGATAACCCAAGATCACCTCGTAGGTGCACCTACGAGGTGATCTTGGGTAGAAATAGGAATAAATAGGTGCCAGGCACCGTTAGGGGACAGGCAGTCATTAATTCCGGGGACACATCACTTAATTCCAACATGACTTCTGGGACCGGGCTTAGCTTTTTGAAGGACGCGCCCTGTGAACTGCTCGAGCTTACGAAGAAACCTATCATCTCCCATCGGCCGGCCTGTTTTGCTATGCCGGATGAGCCGTTTTGTCTGGTTTTCGTCAGATATGCAAAGATATGCCGACCAATCCTGAATGCGTTCGTCAAGAAAGCTTGGGCTTAAAAGAGGATCCGATGTCCCATGAACATGCGCTTTAGCACTCGACCAAGAATAATCTTCAGCTCTACTGACAATCCCCGCCTCCACGGGGTTCCGTTCAACATAACGAACAGCGCTTAAAAGATAAGGCTCATCCATCGGAAAACTGGAGAACCTCCCCTGCCAAAGATAGCCTCTCCACTTCTCCCGAAAATTGATCCTACGAGTATACCGTTTATGAGTGTCTCCGAAGACCTTTGCAAGACTTTCTTCCGTAGATGGAACCGCGACAAAATGAACGTGATTATCCATCAGACACCACGCCCAAATGAGAACCTTGTTTTTCGTGGCTTCTTCTTTGAGAAAATGGATATATTCCGCCTTGTCAGCATCAGAGAAAAAAACAGACTGCCTGCGGTTACCACGTTGAGTAATGTGATGAGGGATATCAGGGACAACAACCCTTGCCATTCTTGCCATTTTAGTGATTCATTCCTTCGGAGTTAAGTGATGTGTCCCCGGAACTTACTCCAGCTACCATTTGAAGGGTATCTGAACGGTTACGTATTTCTTTTCTATCGAACGCGAAAAAATGTGCGCGTAACATCCATCGAATAACAGCTGCCGCCGCGAAATCCTTCCCATATTGACCCTTCACCCTACTTGTCCCTTCCTTGAGATCATTGCCTGTCCCCTAATGGTGCCTGGCACCTACTGTTTACTGTTCACTGTGCTTCAAAAATAATCCGATTGGATGAGACGGGCGGTGGCGCGGCCTACGCAATACTTACCGTCATCCCCGCAGATCTTCGGCATACCCTGCTTGGATTCCTCAAAAGCGCGTAAAAGGGCTGCGTATTCGTCCTGCGTGCGTTTATCTTTCGAATCCTTTTCGCGGAATGACTCCACCCACTTAATGCCGCTGTCATAGTCGCCGATGAGATCGTAGAGTTCGGCGATATCAGACATGTAAGTTGTCGAGATTGGGACAAGTTTGTGCGGGGGAAACCAATCCTTATATTTATTCTTAATTGAGTTGATAAATTCGCATATCGACTGCTTGTTACCCGTATTTTTCCATTCAATCAACGCCTTTAGCTTCTGCTCTTCTTCGAAAAGGGAGTTACTTTTTGGCCCATACTGACGAAACCAGTCGAGTCCAATTAAAGCTTTTTGATACTCACCCTGATAGCGAAAAATATGATTCGTGCGCCATAAAGGATACGATTTATTTCTATCTTCCATCAAATATTGCGGCGATGTAGCTTCCTCATATTTCGCTATTGCGTCACCGAACCGAAGCTGTCGCTCGAATTTAGTTCCTTGATTTATGATTTGGCCCTGTTGGAATATCTTGCTAAAGGCTTCCTTGCTGCTCGCCAATCCTGGCTTGGCTAATCCAGTCGGAATACAAAAGATAACGAAAATAGAAACGGTTATTATGAAACTTGAGAAAAATAAACGGACATTCATGGCTGTGTTCCAAAAGGCCAAAATTCGTACGTTCCGTCGGAATTTTGCTTAACAAAATTCGCACTGGCGGGATCGTTTAAGAATGTCTTTGCGCCATCCATTGTTACTCCTGCAACCAGTAACTGCACCACAAAATTCGCGACACGGTCGTCAAAGTCTTGTTGAAGCGCTTGCTCGACAGGATCATCGATCTTGGAATAATCCCGGGTGTCATGCATGTAGATGTAATGGTCCGCATTCGCCGTTTTGCCGGTCGCCGGGTCCGTGTAAGATTTGATCTCAATATCCAATACTTTGTTCCCCGTAAATCCCGCAATACTCGACATTTTCCCAGCCACTCCAAGATCGACTAATATATCTCGATCGCCAAAGATGTTCAGCACCCCTTGGGCGTCATCAACGCTCGACAGGCCAAAAATGGATTGATTTCTGAGGAGCCACTGGATCCTTGTCGCTTCCAGTGTTTTCCCGACCATATCAACCAGCGCATTAGCCGCTTCGACTACCCAATCAATTGTTTTTTGAACGGTGCCAAACAACCCGTTTACGATCGCTTTGAACAAGTTGCCAAGTATGGGTATTCTTCCCACGGTGTTATCGTAAACAGTGCTAATAACCGCCTTGACCTTCGAGACAAAATCACCGAAATTTTGGTCCAAAAATCGTTCGTTCTCCAAAGCAGCGATCGAATTGACCAGCATGTGAAGAGTATCCTCGATCTCCACAGGATTAATCGTTGCCGCCCCCACTCCCACGATCATCTGGGTATGAACACCCATAGCATTCATCGCCTCCAGCATCGGAGCAAATCCTCCCGAATATCCGAAACCCAAGACAGGTCTTTCGGCTCCGCGATGACTTAACATTTCACTCATGATATCACCAACAACACCCAAATGCATCCACGGCACATCGGCCTCGGCCCTCAAAATAAGAATATCTTTAAATCGATTCAAATGCTTCTGGAGAAAAGCTAACGGCTGCGGCACCGGAATATTCGGAAAGATTGATGTGATCGCAATATCGTCGTTTGTGATTTGATTGGAGCTGAACCATTCCAAGTCTTGACGCAAATTAACAAAATATTCAGGTTTCAATCCGGTATCTTCCCAAATTAACCGATCACTATTATTGATGCCATTCGCTAGCAGATAAAGCAACTTATCAGGATCCGTTGTTTCTGATGACCCGCTTCCGGAACTGGTTGTAGTGACTTCGGCTTTTCCTTGCTGGACCTGACTGTTTACGATCCTGAAGAGCAAGCTGTAAGGGATGTATGTTTGCGGAGGCGTATTGGATAACCGGACGCCGTCCGAAAGGGAGGGGTTAGATGTCTAATCACCTAACAATCCCCGCTCTTTCATTTCTTCATAAATCCGGCTTTCACAAACATGTTTCCGGTAAAGTTCTTGCCGCTTCTTCGAATCTTCACTCAACCCAAGATACGCAGGCGATGGCGTCAACAAATCATCACTTTTTCCGTCCGCATAATACCGATAGCTTGAAGCCTCATGTTCTTCCGGCGCCTTCACCATCTTTGCCCTCACAGGGTTTCGTTCAATATACCGCCCGCATTCCAGCAGATATTCATCCCGGTCAATTACGAAACTTTTATAACCACGCTGGAATACACTCCCGGTCCATTTGTATTTCTTGCAGTAATAATATGCGTACCGCCTTTGCACATAATGAGAAAATCGAGATAACAACTCCATCTTTCCGGCCCATACCAGCATATGCACGTGATTCGTCATCAGGCAATAATGATAAATCAAAATTCCATTTTCTTTTTGATACTCCTTCATCAAACTGAAAAATTGAACGATATCTTCCCCATGATGAAAGATCTTCCGCTTGTTCATCCCACGAACGATCCAGTGATAGACCCCTGTCGGACTTTCTTCCCTCTTCTTGCGTGGCATTCATCAACACCTTCCTTCCCTAAAACTCACCCCTTACCCCTCCCCGCCGGACGCCGTCCGGTTACCCACACCAGCATATGCACGTGGTTTGTCATCAGGCAATAATGATAAATCAAAATCCCATTTTCTTTTTGATATTCCTTCACCAAATTGAAAAACTGACCTCCATCTTCCCTATCATGAAAGGTCTTCCGCTTGTTCATTCCACGGACGATCCAATGATAAACCCCCGTCGGACTTTCTTCTCTTTTCTTTCGTGGCATTCACAAATACCATCCTTTCCTCAAATTCACGCCTTACCTCTCCCCGCCGGACAGCGAAGCAGTACCGTGGTACGCCGTCCGGTTATGTTAATTCACGCCTTACCCCTCCCCGCCGGACGCCGTCCGGTTATTTACACCAATCCCTAAAAGAATAATAACCGCGTTGATAACCGCTTTCGATAACTTCTTTGTTTCACTCGCCGGGGTGACAGGCAAAGCAAACTCCGCTGCGACGCAAATAAAAAGGAACATAATGACAGGCACGACATAGCTCGGCGGGCAAAAGGCAAGCACCAGAATAACCGATATCCCGGCCAAAACAATAAGCGCCCGCACAAATATTCGTTCTATTGGCATGGACAGACCTCCCACATTAGCTTTTTTATACATGCATAGTCCATCGGATATTTCGAAATGTCCTATAGGAAATTCATGGGGCTTAGCAAGCGGGATAAACAAAAAACTAACAGGAGGAGAGACTTACCAGGGAAAATAGTCGGACTGAATAAGGGCCTTGGTAGCGCGGCCCATGCAGGCATCGTCAGGTTTGGCGTCAAGGCAGCCTTTAAAACTTTCTGCTTTATCCTGCTCAAAAGCCTGTTTGATTTGGAAATAGGGATTTTTCATCGAATAGGCGTACTTTCTGGAATCATTGCCACGACAAGATTTTCCGGATGCGCAAAACTCTATCATCTCATCACAAAACGCAATCCCGGCATCCTGATCGCCAATGTGGTCGTAGAGTTGAATAATCACACTAGACACGCCCGCCGTAGAAGTGTGATAGCCTTTGGGCGGCATCCATTTTTGATGTTTTTCTCGTAAATACTTGATATGCTCATAGAGCTTTGTTGTATTTCCAGTTTTCTGCGCCTCCAACAATGCCTCCAGCTCCCGTTTCTGAGGCACCCACCCGTCGCCTTTGGGATTAAAATCTATAAACCACTGCCATCGTTTCAAAGACTCTTCATATTTATGCTGGAATTTAAGCACACTGCAAATATGCCCAAGCGGGGATGCTTTGTCATATTCATAATTAAGATACTCCGGCTCCATAGCTTCTTCGTACTTCAGGATGGCCTCATCTAACAACCCCTGATCCATCAATTGATTACCGGCCCTTATCAGATCAAATTGGGCGTAAATTTTCCTCAAATGCCCATCTGGTTCTAAAGCTTGCCCGGATTTACTAGAATCGCAATATGCATTTGACGCAACTAGTGTAAAAATCAGAACCTGATAGATTGCAAAATGAACTATCCTCACAATAGGCTCCCGTCCAAAACGTAGACGCCTCGTTCATCAACAGAAATCAATCCAAGCGCCACACGCCTTGCGAGAAAATCTCGTATCTCATCCCCTGATCCACGACTTGCAACGGTCAACTGCGCCACAAAATCGCTCACTTTTTTGTCCCATGCGGTTGCGGAAGGATAACGTTGATACGCAAAATGATCTGCTTTTTGATCAGGCAATAATCCGTTTTTGATTTCGATGTTGAATAGTGGCTTCCGCTGGTCGCCAGAGATAAATCCCCCGATCTCTGCCCGATACCCGCCGATCTTGAGCTTGTTCAGGATATCATCCTCACCCCAGACATTCACCACAAATTCAACGGGCATTCCCGTCAGGCCCATCGATCCCAACAGAGGTATTTCCCTTAAGTAGGGGCTGACCATTTCCTGGATTTTATCCAACGCGTTGCCCACCAATCCATTCGCAACAAGATCTACTATTTCATCCGCAAAAGCAGTGACGGTTTTGCCAATGCCTGCCAAAATATTTCCAAAAAGCGGTAACCTGCCGACAGTTTGCGTCAATACCCAATCCAGTCCGTCCGTCGCCTTGTTTTCAATCTTGACCACGGCTTCCGCGAGCAAATCCAGGACAGAGAAAACTTCCTTTTCTACATCAAGCGTCGCGGCACCCAATCCGATCAAGCCCTTTGTATTATACCCGCCTATTCGCAAAGCTTCCAGCATCGGAACAAACCCGCCTGAATATCCTACCCCGATAATCGCACGCTTCAGCCAATCCATTTTCTTGGCAAAAAACTTTAGCAAGTCACTTTTGACTTTCAAGCCGGCAGGCGCATTCGGTTTCCTCAGTTGTGCTTCCACGAGCACATGCAGACTATCTTTCATCACGTTAATGAGATCATTGATGGTCTGATTCCCGCCTTGATCCGGTTGAATCATCCTGAGCCCCTGAAAGATCGGCGTTGGAATCGTATCTTTTTCGATTGAAATTTCATCCGCGGGATCCTGTTTTTTACTTTCCTCATTAAGATCCTGCCTGAAATTCTGAATGTAATCCGGCACTGTGTCAAGACCCGGGTTAGGATTATTGATTCCATTTGTCAAAACAAACAACGGCTTATCCCGGCGAACATCTCCCTCGGAAGATCCGCCGCCGGAACTGGTAGTAACTTCAACCTCGGCGGTCGGTTGGACCTGGCCATTGTGGATATGGAAGGCATAGACGGCGTATTCGTTGGAGGCGGTGTCGAAACCGGGATCGGGTTCGGAATCAGGATCGGGATTTTGGGGGCCGTTAATAATAACGGGGAGGGTTTCGACCCCAATAGTGCCGTTCCGGACATTGCCGTCAGCATCCCAGGCATATGGGTCTGTCGGGTCATCAGCTACCGAGCGGATAATTGTCCCGTCTGCGTATTCATAGCTCCATTCTTGTAGATAACCGCCAGCGCCGTACATCTGCGTCAGTGTGCCGCAAAAACCAGAGGGACAGTCCCCATTCGGGGACAGTCCCTGAACCGTTTCATAAGTCAACTGCTGGTAATAAACGTTCCCTGAAGCATCCTGACCGAGACCTTCGATCCTGGCAGTTCCGTTCACTCCAAAGGATTCAGCCACTCTTCCGGTCGTTACATCATAATCAACACGACTGTCCCCGCTCCGCCACGTCCAGATATCACCGTCTACGGTCACGGTCCCGCTCCGGATTCCGGCAACATCCTGATAAATATATTCCTGCGTCGGGCGGCTAAAAATCGATGAGAACGCGCCAAGAGCATTTCTGAACCCGGCCTCAGTAATGTGGACCGCGCCGCTCAATGCTTTCTGCCCGAATTCCACGATCGAACCGATCCCTTGAGAAATCCATCCTGTAAACCGTTCGACTCCGTCATCAATCTTCGAAAAAATCGCTTTCCCTGCTTCCGTTCCTCCAAGCCCGGACACAAAGCCGCTGACAAGTTCACTTGCAAGTGACGGAAGACCGAATTTATCCAATGCGATATTCGCCCCGATCGAGACCATGGCGCTGGGACTAAAAACAGCGTCGCTCACGTACTGCATAAAGCTTCGCGTATCGGGGGCATAGATCGCCTCGCCCAGTTCGTTGACGCCGATCTGGATATGACCGGGGCCTTTCGCCAAATAATTCGCGCCCGCACCGACCGCAGCTCTCACGGGAATATTCAAAAGTCCCGTCAGGCGGGGATCGAGACCGAGAGTGCTGCCGACAGCAGTGAGGCCGGCGGAGGCGAGATCCATGGAAAGATACGGAAGCGCGGATTTCAAACCACTCACGACGCCGGCAAGAGAACCTCCGTCAAAATACCCGCCCGCGAACGCACCCACGGCCGAGGCACCCATGCTGATAATCCCGGCAAGTTCCGGAGACAAGTCCGTGTATTGACTGAGGAATCCCGCGGTCCCGCCCGCGACAAGCCCGATCCCGAGCGGATTTCCGGTCACGAGCATGCCGACGCCCATCACAACATTCAGGCCATTCATAAAAGAGCCTTGAAGCTCGGGTGAGATCCCGATCCCGTCCATCAGGGTCATCGCACCCTGAAGTTCGATGCCGACAAGGGCCGTGCTAACAAAACTTGATAAAAAACCAGACTGAAAAGCACCTCCAAAAATGGAACCGAAAAAACCCGTGCCAAGTCCCTGAGAAATCCCTCCGACCAGACTGGCATGAAGCCCGGTAAAAGCGCCGATCAAGCCTTGCCCCAGCTGGACGATCCCGCCAAAAACCCCGCCCGCAATCTGCCCAAGACCCGTTGCAATACCCTGGAAGAGTCCGCCAATACCGGCAAGGAAATTCCCACTAAAAAGTCCGCTTACAAGAGCGCCGAATCCGCTGGCAATGCTGCCGATCCCGGCGATCAACCCTCCTACAATCGCTGAAATAGCAGCGGCCACGGCGCTTACTGCAGCAATAATGGCATTGACGATCGCCATAACGATAAAAATCAGGAGCGGGAAGAACGCACCGCGGACTTGCATCTGAGAAGCAGTATTTAGTACATGGTACTTGGTACTTAGTTCGGATCCTTCAACCCCGCTCAGGGCAAGCGGCGGAGGGCGAGGTGAAAGAACATAACCGAAACCATCGTTCCCGCAAGAGGGACAGGCACCGTTTCCTTCCGAAACGGAGCCAGTCCCTTTCGGATTAATCCAAACCTTGAGAAAATCTTCTTTGGAGATCGTCACGGTCTCGAGTGCCGTGTCAGGACCCGCTCCCGGATCAATATAGGTGACTTTGGTGTCCGTAACGCTGGTGATGATGATGTAGTGATTGCCGCTGATGTGCGCGACAACTCGGGACTCGGGACTCGCACCTTGGGACTCGAAAAGGCTTTGAAGAGCGTCGTAGGTCATGGCCATGGGAGAAAGTTCGAGCCCGTATTTTGCCGCGACTTTTTTCATGGCATAAAGCGAGATCAGAAGATCGTTCTTGTCCAAAGACGTAAGCGTTCCGATGAGGATATCGATTAAAATAAGATGGCTGGCAAGTTCTTCGCGCGATAATGTGATCCCAGCATTTTCAAGCAGCGCCTCAAGTGCGATGAATGCGGACTGCCCAAAATGGAGGGGTTGTTTATCGAGCCATTCGCTCATCGCCTGAATATCGGACGCGGAAAGCGTGACAAATTCCGAGGACGCGATCCCAAGCTCCATGGCATAAGCAAGCCGTGCTTCCTCCGACAAAGTCAACAATCTCCCGAGCTCGGCTTCCACCCGTGCTTTGATCGCATTGACCTGCGCGGTACGGTCCGCGAATTCCTGACCGGCGAGAAGATCGTTCTTCAATCCCTCAAGATCAAAAGTCCCCGCCTCATAATCCGCGCAACGAATCACGTCGTCATATTCGCTTTTGTTCGGATCGCGGCCGAGGATCTTGCGATACCAGTGATAAACCACTGGCATAATCTCCTGTTCGAGAATGGAGTGGCGAA
>MHFU01000147.1:0-3654 GCA_001804345.1 Omnitrophica bacterium RIFOXYB12_FULL_50_7 | reverse complement strand
GGCTTTGGCATTGATATCGTCATAGGCTTTTTGGGATTCGTTTTCCACTTGAAGGGTCGCATCCCGGACCTGGCTCGCCAATTGCTTCAAAGCATCCTGCCGCTGCTGGGCCAATCGCACAAGCGCTGTATTCACCTGGTCCAACCCCACCTGGATCTGCGCCATGGCGTTCGCAATCATGCCTTTGCCCTGTTTACCCTTAACTTTAATGGAGGCAAGCTGGTTTTTCTGCGATTCAATCTGCATACGAATCAAAAGCAAGCGGTCACGCTGAACCACGTACTCGCCTTCGATCGTCTGACTGAGAACTTGCTGGCGCTCCGCCACAGACGCGAGCGCTTTTTCACGCTCCACGGCCACGTCGGCCTTCAGCCGCAGAACTGCGGATTCCAACCGTCGCCGCGAACCTTCCATACCAACACCAATCACATTGCCGTCCACGTCATACTCGTAAAGAATCAGCCGCTCCCCCTCCGGATCGAGCACTTGCTCGATCCGGCCCTGTTCGTTATAAAGTTCGATCGTACCCTCCGCAAACTGGTGCGTCACCCTCTGGCCGGATGAGCCATACTCCGTCTGAACAGGTAGAGCCCCGGGCAGTTTGTACTCGTTCCATTTCACAAGGACCAGCGTCTGCCAAAGATTTTTTGCCTGCGCTAAATGAAACACCGCGGCTTCGGTAGGATCGATCAACAGCTCTTCACCCTTCGAGCCGGCTTCGGTCACAAGCGAGATCACACGCCCGGTAGCACTTGTGATCAAATAAGCTTTGCCGTCCCGGAACTCGGTGACCGTGCCCTCCGGATGAAATACGGTGACATCCAGAATCTGGATCTCGGTTTTAATTTCCTGAGTTTGGGGGTCTGTGATTTCTTGAATTCCGATCCGGTCAAAAGAAATGGATGTGCCATCTTTAAGATTGAGATTCTTGAGGACTGAGGCAAGAAAATTCGTATCATCCGTACCGTATTCCGCGACATTGCTGTCCTCATCGGTAGAACCCGTGAGCACCACACGATGGATCACTTCTCCATCCGGGTCCGCCACAAGATGCACGTACGGAACTTGCACGCAGAGCGTCGTCCCATCCGAAAACGTCTCGGTAAGAGTCTCGGTTTCCGTAACCGCTTTTTTTGTCGGTTCAAAACTATGGGCGTAACGATAGCCGTCGGCCGTGATATGGAAAAGGATATTTCCTTGAGCGTCATACTCTTCGCGCGTGCCGTCTTCGGTTGTGATAACCTGACGTCCTTCCGCGGTCACGCCATGTTCAAATGTCTCACGTACACGGCCTTTGTACCGGACGGAAGAACGGACGAGCTGCCCGGTCGCGGCATATTCAAATCGCTTTTCAACGCCATTTGCCTGTGTCCTTGAAAAAAGTTGACTCAAAGAACGGCCACTCACGACAACATTACGGTATCTTTCGATCGTACCGCTTTGTGTGTCCCGCACTACAGTAATCTCTTCTCCGTTGGCCGCGAACTCATAGGAATATTCGAGAAGTTTACCGCCCGAACTTGTGATTTGACGAACGCGACCGTAAGCGAGCGTCTGGGTCCCGCTTGTGCCGTCGGAATTCGTGATCTGTTGGGTCGTGGTCTGCGAATCGGATACCGTGGAATTAAATTGGATCACAGAACCGTTCGGCAGGTGTGTTTCGACCACTTGGCCGTTTTCGATTTGTGAAACCGAGCCGTAGAGGGTCTGAAACTCATCCACATCCCCCTCGTCGTCGAACTGGATCCGCGTCTCAGCCTGAAGCAGGGACTGCCAATCAACGCCGGCCGTAGCATCCGCAGCGTCCACCCGGAGATATTGCGCGATATTTTCGGAGCTCGCCTGATGGACCTGGTTCAAAGTATTTTCTTCTGTCAGCAGCCGGTTCAGCCAGTCCTTCGCCGCTTGCGGACGCAGGGAAGTAAACGACAGATCCGCAATATAGACGGGGATCGTCACAGGCGCATTGGGATCCGGAGAAACAAGCTGGACTTTGATCTGGGACGCGTCGGCCTTGGTCATGTCGACCGGCAGGTAATAATCTTTCCAGAAAGTCCCGATGTCCGAAAGTTCCCACTCCTGATAGGAAGATGCGTCGCCCGAAGCCCCGAGCGTAATCTTGATCGTGCCGACCGCCACCGGGATATTCTCACCCGCCCGGAGACTCAAATGGATGTGGTCGTAATGCGAGGAATGGATCTGAGGGGTCGAGCTCGCCAGAGAATCGATTCTCATCGTACGCGCGGAGAGAAAACCTTGTCCCGTTCCGATCTGAACGAGCCATTCGTCACGTCCCTGTTCAAAGATCAGGCGGTCCGGGATCTGATCGCCGCTAATGTCCGCCAGTTGAACCTGGATTTTAAAAGACCTTCCGTTATTGTAAGAACATAACGTGTCGCGGTCCTGTCCGATTGAGGATAAAGTAGAATCGCCGCCGTATATCCCGGTCCATTCAACGGCTGGGGCGAAGGAAGTTCCTGTGTTGATCTCCACCCACCAGGAACTCTGGCTCTGATCATTGGAATTCGCGACCGTAACGCGGTCGGGCAACCCGTCCCCAGTCACATCGATCAGTTTGCCGAGCATCCTCCTGGAGCCGTTGGGGTCTGTAAAGACATTGATTCCCGAAGCTGCCTGGCCGGTGGAAACGCCCGAGATCTGACGGACATTCGTATCCCAAAGTACCGCACCTTCAAAACCATGCCCGTTATTTAATTGCACATACCAATCCTGAGGGCCTTTGGGGTTACCAAGATCTTTAGGCTTCAAAAGGACACGGTCCTGTTTTTTGTCGCCGTTCATGTCCATAAGAACTGAAAGATCGGCCCAGGTGTTGGAAATACCATGATCCGCATTGAACCAGGACAGAGATCCGCCGATCGAAGCATCGCTATGGAAACTCGCATCCACATTGTCCCAAAGGACCGCGTCATCAAAACCGTTCCCGTTGTTCTTTTGAAAGAACCAGTGATCGAACGGAGCAACATACGGTCTCAGGATCCTGTCTTTGAGGCCGTCCCCGTCCATATCCATGAAATCCGCGATCAGTTCCTGTTCCGCTTTTCCGTTCTGGTCATTGCGAACCCGGCTGGCATAAGTCGCCTTGGCTGACCCCTGGCTGAGCGGCTGGATATTATCGCCCCAAAGTTTTATGGGATCAAAACCCGTGCCGTTGTTGAGCTGGACGTACCAAGCCCTGGACCCGTCATATTTCTGGATCACGCGGTCCGGACGGCCGTCTCCGTTAATATCGATGAGATCGGCGAGCACATGGGGATGACTGCTTTCAAAAAAACTTATCGCAACCATGGTGGGATAATTTTGAAGCATCGCCGCGCCGCTCCAGCGTACGGGCGATTCAAAGTCCTGGCCGTTGTTTTTCTGGAATATCCATTCCCCGGAATCGCTATCCACAAATACACGGTCCTTAAGACCGTCTCCGTCCATATCGACCAGTTCCGAGACCGTGGCCGGCAAGTCACTTCCGGAGTAAAGAATATAATTTTCTTCCACATACCCCGTGTTCCATTGGCTGAAGTTCGTGGCAAGACCGCTCCAGTCCGGATTAAAATAATCACCGATCTCATACGCTGTCCCGTAGTCTTTATCCGAGGTCAGGCGGGCAAAAAACACCGGTTCGGAGGGATCCGCGAC
>MHFU01000146.1:4054-5137 GCA_001804345.1 Omnitrophica bacterium RIFOXYB12_FULL_50_7 | reverse complement strand
ATAACCGTAGGCGTAGCTGCCCTGCACAATAAAAGTCGTGCTCTTGATTCCCGCCTCTTCCCCCTGCATCAGATCAACCATCTGGACCGTATAACCATGCTGCTCCGCCCAACGTGTGTACATGCGGTAAAGCATCTGAGCCCAATCGCAAGCCTCGGTCCCGCCCGCGCCGGAGTTGATGCTTACGATCGCGTTATTGGGGTCAAAAGGACCCGACAAAAGCCGTTGGAATTCAAGAAGCTCGACTTCCCGGGCAAGTTTCGCAACATCTTCCTGCAACTCTTTAAGAGATTCTTCCTGGTTCTCGTCCATCATCCCAATAAGCTCCAAGAGATCTCCGGAAGTTTGATGGGCTTTGTGCCAAGGGTCCACGATTTTCTTGAGAACTTTGAGGCGTTCGACCGTCGCCTGGGCTTCCTGCTGCCGATCCCAGAAATCAGCCTCGGTCATTTTTTCATTAATATTAGAAATTTCACGTTCCAGAGCCTCAAGGTCAAAGATACCCCCTTATCTCTTGGAGTTTTTCCTTGAGATCCGTAATGCGGTCCTTAAGCGTAGCAATTTCTTCTTTCATGGTCCCAATACCTATCAATTTTAACGAAGTTGAAATTGGGGCCATCCCAACTACCCTTTATATAAAAAAATATAAAGTTGGGATGGTGGAGTAGTTTACTGAATGAGGTGGGGATTAGCAAGAAAAAGGGACTCGTTGCTTGGGACTAGGGACTCGTCTTGGTTCTTTCTTATTTGAGTCCCGAGGAACTAGTCCCGAATCCCCGGCATTTAAATCATCGGATTGTGTTTATGCTTGACCGTAGAAAGCTTTGCGGCTACCGCAAAAAATCCGACAAAAAGGACCAGGCTCTTCGAATCAAAAGCATGAAACCCGAACACGATCAAATAAAGAATCAGGCATACGGCCACCGCCAATGCACCGCTGGCGACCAGCTTGTGCCTCTGAGGCTTTGTCATGGATCACCTCCCGCTTGCCAGCCCATACCAGCGCTGGAGTGAAACGCAACTCAACCGTCAACCTTCGACACTTTTATCTACGGCATTATTCTATCCTGACTTTCATTTTCT
>MHFU01000146.1:0-3979 GCA_001804345.1 Omnitrophica bacterium RIFOXYB12_FULL_50_7 | reverse complement strand
CCTGCCTGCCGGCAGGCAGGCCCTGGCCCCTCTTTGCAAAAGAGGGGAAGATTTTTTCGCACGGCACACCTTGCGGAGCAGACCCTGTGGGATACTCCGTACACTGTCTTAGTTTTACTGTCTGACTTTCATCGAGAAATTCCTTCTCCCCAAGGGAGAAGGTTAGGATGAGGGGTATTTATCCGTCCCCTCACCCTGCCCTCTCCCACAGGGAGAGGTAAAAAATTCGTGCGGCTACAAACTCCGACAGTAAAATTAGCGTCTTGTGGCTTTCTTAATAGCGGACTGGGTCTCGCGGGTGTGGATCCGCTGCTTGATGGTCTCACGCTTATCGTACTGCTTTTTGCCTTCGCCGAGCGCGATCTCGACCTTCACAAACCCATTCTTGAAATACATGCGAAGAGGTACTATCGCGATCCCTTTGCGTCCCGCCTGCCCCATCAGACGGTTGATCTCGCTGCGTTTGAGCAACAATTTGCGCGTCCGGATCGGGTCCAACTCCTGATGCCCCTGGATCTTCGAATAGGGAGAAATATGACAATTCAGGAGAAATGCTTCCTCCTTCATGATGCGCACGTAACTGTCCTTCAGGTTTACACGCCGCTCCCGGATGGATTTGACCTCATGCCCCATGAGACGCACACCCGCCTCGTATCTGTCGTGAATGAAGTAATCGTAGTGAGCCTTCCGGTTCTCGGAAATCACCTCAAAGGAAGATTTCACAGGCTTGGACGTGGGAGTCGGATCTTTTTTCTTTTTCATAATGATGGGGCACACAACATGAAAGGATCGAATATATAACCTGAAAAATCTATGCACCCGGAGGGACTTGAACCCACAAGGCCTTGCGGCCACTAGCTCCTGAAGCTAGCGCGTCTGCCAGTTTCGCCACGGATGCATATATTTTTCAAACATTTTTATTGAAGTTGGCACTGTCCTGATTTCATCATCATTTTTTAAAAATGAAAAATCAGGGCTGCCAGTTCCGCCGCGAGTGCATACATTTTTCAAATATCGCTCTCAGCCCCGCTTCGAGTGATCGGTATTGGGACTGCATCGTGACGGCGCAATGATTGCCGTCTACGCTGGCTGTGGAATATAGCGGTCTTAGGCAGGTACCGTCAACAGCAAAGATGGTAATAAAAATGAAAAATAGAAAAGCGTTATTGTTGCAAAGAAACTTCTTTGGGAACAACTAAGGAACTGTCTGCGACAGGAGCAGGCGTTTGCGGCGCGACGGATGACGGAATCGTCTGTTTCACCGAGGACTGAGACGGAGATACCACTGCCGCTTGAATCGCGCCCTGCGGGACTGTGGCGGTGGCTTTCGGAAGAGGGATCAATTCGATATTGCGAAATTCAAGCATGCCCTTTTTCGCCTCCCCAACCCGTGCATTCGTAAACACGAAAACCACTTCGTTCACGACAAGGGGCTTCTTCTCATGAAAATCAAACTCCACAAGCTTCCAGGTCTTCTCGAAAGTCCTCGGGGCGTAACGGCGAACCACATTACCTTTGGATTTCAGCTCGATGAAAAAACTCTCCGGAGCACCTTCTTCGGCCTTCCGACGGACCTCAAAAGAAAGACCGGTATATTTTGAAATATCAAAGTCACGCGTCTTGATATAGACCCCGGAGAATGAACCCATCGGGAAAACGTCATATTCGGTCTCAAGAAAAACCTGCCCCGAGTCCGGATCTTTGAAAAACTCACGGCCCGCATACCCAACCTTGGGCGTGTAGAAGCTCCCGTGATCGAAGACAACATTAAAAAAACTTCCGGCACTCTTGGAAAGATCGATCTGCTCGGCCTCCATGACCGCTGTTTTTTCAAGAAGCTCATAGGCCTCTTTCATAAGCCCCCACGCCTCCGGGGTAACCCTCGTGGCTGGTTTGATAACGCCTCCCGCGACGCTTGTTTCTTCAAGTCCCCGGATACGGACCCCTTCGGAACGGAAAATGAAAGATGGTTTTGAGACCTCCGCAAAACCGCGGAGAACGCCAACCTTATTCTCCTGCACCTGTTGACCGGACACTTGCATACGGAAAATAGCACCATGGATATTCGCAACATAATCAGAGGTCAAGATCTGCAAAATCGCTTTATCGGCTGTTTGTTTCCGCTCAAATTGACGTGTCGTCGCGCCAAAAAAAACGCCCTTCGCTAAACGAAGTTTATAAACTTCCCGCTTCCCCATTGCACGAGACTCTTCATTCTGAATCTCGGAATTCTCCTTCAAACGTAGATGGAGCTCATTTTCAACCTGAAAATTGATCACGCCGTCCACGCCGGTCTTGAGCTTCTGGGATGTTGCAAACTCCTCCCCACGCTTGGGCGCGCGCCAGGAACGACTCTGAAGATCATAGATCTGGACGTCTCCTTCAAATCCGAGGATCTCATAGGCAAGAGACTTATAGGGCCGGGACGAAAAACGGGGCCACAGAACGAGACCCGCTGCGATGATGAGGACAACGATAAGAGGCTTCCAGTAACTCACTGCTTGGGGCTTTTCAATTCGGACATTCATGGCGGTAGTCTATATCACCCTTACAAACCTGTCCATCTTCCCGCAGAAATTCCCCGGAGAAAATCCGGAAGAAATAAAAAACAAAGAACTGGGCGGTTCCAATACCAATCAATCGAAGCATAGCGGAGATTGGGGCAGTCCAGATCACCCTAAATCAAAAAAATAAAAACTTGGGCGGTACAGGATTCGAAATTCAACCTTATTAATCCCATGATTTTTAGCCAAGTGAGCTTCTTGAAAAAAATTCCAAAAAACTCCTAGCGGGTAATGCGAAAAACCTACTTATAACCCATTTTCTGGCAAATACTTTCCCATCGATTAAAAACTTCGAGATATCGAGTCATATCCCCATTTAAAATATCTGCACAGTTAGCTTTCATCTGCTCGGAAGCTATTCGTATCTGCTCATCTTGAGAAACTAGTTCTTTTTTAATCTTTTTCTTTCTTAGGAGCGGTTCCCACCCCGGAAATAAAAACTGTAGCGGAACTTCACGTTTGCCTTGATATCGGAAATATACGCTGGCTATCGATCCATATCCCTCGCCTCTAATCCCTACCATCAAATCATTGCGAAAATAAATGACTTCATATTGATTGTGCGAATCTTTTGGCGAGGGATTTTCTAAAAATTGAAATTCATCGATTAAAAATCGAAAGCATTTTCGACTGTTTTCTTTAAAATGTCTGAGTGAATCTGCTTCCATTTTTTACCCGCTTGTTGGAATAGACTCAAATATAAACTTGGGCGGCACAGCCTGCCTGCCGGCAGGCAGGGATTCCCCGCCACAAAGCGCTGGCGGGTCAGTCCGACAGCGCTTTGAGACAGGTCCGCCGCGCTGTCTGGCGGAGAACCTTCCTGTGACCCCTACCGTGTGAAGGTAATGCTCTAAACCAGCTGCCTGATTTAATTGCAATGGCATTGCCTCTGGGCAATAGAGGACTTGATATTAGACCTTAATTCCCCCATGATTTTTCCTATAGTGGAATTTACCGTACCCCTACATAAGAAACTGGTGGGCAGTATAGGATTTGAACCTATGAGCTCCCCGATGTGAACGGGGCGTTCTAACCGAGCTGAACTAACTGCCCATATTGAAAATCAGGTAATTATCTTATCACGGAAGGAATGAATTTCGAGGATTATACGGGAGGGATTGCATGAGTTCAAGGACTGAGTTGGTGTTTCCAAGAAGAAGGCGTATAATCACCCGAAGAGAAAAAGGAGGCGTTATGGAAATGAAAAAATGTCCTTACTGTGCCGAGGAAATCCTAGAAGAAGCGATTAAATGCAAACACTGTAAAAGTAATTTAACTGGTGAGGATGACGGCCCCGTAGAAGTAATTGATGTTCATAAAAAATACGGGAAAGGCTTTATGCTAATCGGGATATTAATAACGCTGATAGGCATTCCGACTTGCGCCGCTACTTTGTCGGCTGGAAATCCAATCGG
>MHFU01000145.1 GCA_001804345.1 Omnitrophica bacterium RIFOXYB12_FULL_50_7 | reverse complement strand
TCTGGATGATATTTTGGGAGAAGTGATCCTGAAGAGCGGGCATGTGATCAGCAAAAGTGATCTCAAAAAACTGGATGGTTGCGATTGGGATTCCTTGCGTATCGACGAAGACCCGGACCTTGAGGAAAATATCAAAAAGATCGCCCGCGTTTGGGGCGACGAGATCGATGAGCTTGTGGCCGAACGGACCCGCGAGACTGATCGCGTGAGAAAAGGCGATGAGCTTCCTCCGGGGGTCATCAAAAAAGTCGTGGTGTACGTTTGCTCGAAGCGCAAGATTTCGGTTGGTGACAAAATGGCCGGTCGTCACGGGAACAAAGGTGTGATTGCAAAAGTCCTTCCCGAAGAGGATATGCCGTTCCTTGCGGATGGAACTCCGGTGGAGATCATTCTAAACCCGCTCGGCGTGCCGTCTCGTATGAATGTTGGCCAGATCCTTGAGACCCATCTGGGTTGGGCGGCCAAAACGCTGGGGTTCCATGTGGAAACGCCGGTTTTCAGCGGCGCCACGGAAGATGAGATCCGGCAGGTTATGAAAGAGGCAAAGATTCCAAGTAACGGGAAGATATCCCTTTATGACGGCCGTACCGGCGACAAGTTCGATGAAAAGATTACGGTGGGCTACATTTACATGTTGAAGCTCGCGCATCTTGCGGATGACAAGATCCACGCTCGGTCGATTGGGCCCTATTCGCTTGTGACGCAGCAGCCGCTCGGCGGTAAGGCGCAGTTCGGCGGACAGCGTTTTGGAGAGATGGAAGTGTGGGCGCTTGAGGCGTATGGCGCGGCTTTTACGCTTCAGGAACTTCTCACCGTGAAGTCGGACGACGTGGTCGGTCGGACGCGTGTCTACGAGGCCATCGTTAAAGGTGAACCCGCGCTCCATGCTGGGACGCCGGAATCTTTCAACGTTCTCGTTAAGGAGCTTCAGGCTCTGGGGCTCGACATCGATCCTGAACGTACGGCCGTTGGTAAATTGCCGCATTCCGAGACCAAGGAAAAATCTGCGGAAGATAAACAGGAAGAAGCCAGGGAGAAACTCAAAGTATGAACTACAGCGTGAATACTTTTGATTCTGTTTCGATCCGCATCGCGTCACCCGAATCCATTCGCAAATGGTCGCGGGGCGAGGTCAAAAAACCCGAGACGATCAATTACCGAACGCTCAAGCCCGAAAAAGACGGGCTTTTTTGCGAACGTATTTTTGGTCCCACTAAAGATTACGAATGCGCTTGCGGCAAGTACAAACGCATCAAGCACAAAGGGATCGTTTGCGACCGTTGCGGCGTGGAAGTGACCCAGGCTCGCGTTCGGCGGGAACGGATGGGGCATATTGACCTCGTGACACCGGTTTCCCACATCTGGTTTTTCAAGACCATGCCGTCGCGTATCGGGAATCTTCTCGATCTGAGCGTCCGCGCTCTCGAGAAGGTCCTCTATTATGAGGAATACATTGTTCTCGATCCGAAACAGACTCCACTGAAGCCCCGTCAGCTTTTGACGGAAGACGAATATCTAAAAGCGCAGGAACAATACGGTCCCGAGAACTTCGTGGCCCAAATGGGTGCCGAAGCCATCCAGACGCTTTTGGCGGAATTGGAGCTGGATAAACTGACGGCGAAATATCACCGCCAGTTAAAGGCTGCCAAGTCCAAGCAGTCTCGCGCTCGTGCCGTCAAGATTCTCAAGATCGTGGAAGCGTTTTACAAATCTGGTAACCATCCGGAATGGATGGTCATGAAGGTGGTTCCTGTCATCCCCCCCGATCTTCGACCGCTTGTGGCCCTTGATGGGGGACGTTTTGCGACAAGCGACCTGAACGATCTTTATCGCCGCGTTATTAACCGCAACAACCGTTTGCGTAAACTTCTCGAGCTGAAGGCTCCGGATGTCATTATCCGTAACGAAAAACGCATGCTCCAGGAAGCGGTGGACGCGCTTTTTGATAATGGACGTCACGGTCGCCCGGTGCTTGGTGCTGGTAATCGGCCGCTCAAGTCCCTGAGCGACATGCTTAAGGGGAAGCAGGGCCGTTTCCGCCAGAACCTGCTGGGGAAACGCGTGGACTATTCCGGCCGTTCCGTCATCGTGATCGGGCCGGAACTCAAGCTCCACCAGTGCGGGTTGCCGAAAAAAATGGCGCTCGAACTTTTCGAACCTTTCATTATCCGTAAGCTTAAAGAGCGTGGTCATGTGCATACCATCCGTTCGGCCAAGAAAATGGTCGAGCGCGTGAAACCCGAAGTTTGGGATATTCTGGAAGAAGTGATCAAGGAGCATCCGGTGATGCTGAACCGCGCGCCGACGCTCCACCGTCTTGGTATCCAGGCTTTTGAGCCCATGCTGATCGAGGGGAATGCCATTCGTATTCACCCGCTTGTTTGTACGGCCTTTAACGCCGACTTTGACGGGGATCAGATGGCTGTTCACGTGCCGCTTTCCATGGAAGCTGTGATGGAAGCGCGCATTCTCATGCTCTCTGCCAACAATATTTTTTCGCCCGCAAGCGGACAACCAATCATGACCCCGACGCAGGATATCGTGCTCGGGATTTATTATCTGACCAAGGTCCGGGATAAGGTGCTGGGCGAGGGTCTTGCGTTCAGTGATGCGCAGGAAGCGATCCTGGCGTATCAGGACAAGCAGATTCATAAGCACGCGAAGTGCAAACTTCGTTTGAGCACAGGCGAGATCGTGGAAACGACCATGGGACGTATTCTTTTCAACGAAGAACTCCCCAAGGGGTTCCGGCACGTCAATGACATCGTGAACAAAGGCAAGCTTTCCAAGATCATCGCAGAATGTTACAACGCGTTCGGCCATGAAGAGGTCGTAAAACTTCTCGACAGATTGAAAGCTCTCGGTTTTGCGGAGGCGACCAAGGCTGGTCTTTCGATCGGGATTGATGATATCCAGATCCCGGATGCCAAGGAAGGTATCCTGAACGAGGCTCGCAAGGAAGTGAAAGCGATCGAGAGTCAGTACAAACAGGGCGTGATCACGGACGGTGAACGCTACAACAAAGTGATCGATATCTGGACGCATACCACGGACCGCGTCTCAGACGTGATGTTCGAGGCGCTCGATGCGTTCAATCCGATTTTCATGATGGCCGATTCCGGTGCCCGTGGTTCCAAGCAACAGATCCGACAGCTGGCCGGTATGCGTGGTTTGATGGCGAAGCCTTCCGGAGAGATCATTGAAAGTCCGATCACCGCAAATTTCCGAGAAGGTTTGACGGTGCTCGAATATTTTATTTCCACGCACGGTGCCCGCAAAGGTTTGGCGGATACCGCTCTTAAGACCGCCGACTCCGGATATTTAACCCGTCGTTTGGTGGACGTCGCGCAGGATGTGATCATTAATATCGACGACTGCGGCACCTTGAACGGGATTGTGATGGAGCCGGTGTATGAAGGCGAAGATGTCATTGTCTCTCTCTCTGACAGGATCCTTGGGCGTGTGGCCTTGGACAACGTTGTCGACGTCATTACCGACCAGGTGATCGTGAAGTCCGGTGATCTCATCGATGAGGCGACCAACAAGAAGATCGAAGAAGCCGGGATCGAGAAGATCCGTGTCCGCTCCATCCTTTGCTGCGAATCTCCAAAAGGTATCTGTGCAAAATGCTATGGTCGCGACCTTGCTACCCGTCGTCTCGTGGAGCTGGGAACCGCGGTTGGTATCATTGCCGCGCAGTCCATCGGCGAGCCGGGTACCCAGCTAACCATGCGTACGTTCCACATCGGAGGTACGGCGTCCCGCGTGGTTGAGCAATCTTACTATCGCGCTCGCAATGAAGGCGTGCTTCAGTCCCATAATTTGAAAACGGTCGTTACGAAAACGAGCGAGACGGTGGTATTGAATCGCAACGGTCAGCTTTCACTTCATGATCCGACGGGTCGTGAGCTGGAGCGTTATACGATCCCGACCGGCGCGTTTATCCATTTCAAGGATGGCGAAAAGGTCAAAAAAGGCGAGATCTTCGTGAAATGGGACCCGTATACGGTTCCGATCTTGACCGAGGTTTCCGGGAAAGTTCGTTTTGAGGATATCAAGGCTGGCGTCACGATGAACGAAGAGCTTGACGCGACTACCGGTATGACCGAACGCGTGATCATCGAACATAAAGAAGATATGCATCCGCAGCTGCTTCTTGTTGGGGACAAAGATGAGATTCTCGCGTTCTATCCGATCCCGACTGGGGCGCACATTGTGGTGAAAGACGGCCAGTCGATTACGGGAGGAACGCTCCTCGCAAAGACGCCACGTAAGGTTGCCAAGACCCGCGATATCACGGGCGGTCTGCCGCGCGTTGCCGAGCTTTTCGAAGCCCGCAAGCCAAAGAACCCGGCTGTTATTTCAGAAATCGATGGCGTGGTGGAGATCGGGGCGATCGTTAAAGGTCAGCGTCAGATCATTGTGAAAAGCTCGACCGGCATGACCAAAGAATATTTGATCCCGCATGGCAAGCATTTGAACGTTTACAAGGGCGACAGAATTCTTGCCGGCCAGCAGCTCGTGGATGGTCCGGTCGTGTTGCAAGATATCCTTCGCGTCTCGGGAGAAAGAAGCTTGCAGCAATATCTCGTGGAAGAAGTTCAGGAAGTCTATCGTTTGCAGGGGGTGAGGTTGAACGATAAGCACGTGGAAGCGATCGTTCGCCAGATGCTCCGCAAGGTCCGCATCGAGGATTCCGGAGATACGGAATTCCTCGTGGGTTCCCATGTCGAGAAACTCAAGTTTGCGGAAGAAAATGCCAAGATGATCAAGAAGGGCAAGGAGCCCGCCAAAGGCACCTCGATCCTTCTCGGGATTACGAAGGCGTCGCTTACGACGGATAGTTTTATTTCTGCGGCGAGTTTCCAGGAAACGACACGCGTACTCACGGAAGCGGCTTCTGCCGGCAAGCGGGACTATCTGCAAGGGCTCAAGGAGAATGTCATTATGGGGCATTTGATTCCCGCCGGAACGGGCTTCAAGATTCACCATAATATTGAGCTCGAAAAAGACCTGAGCGGTGTTTTGCCGGACCCTGAGGCCGAGAAGAAAGAAAATGCTGCCGAAGCGGCCAGTGCATCCAAGGAGAATTCATAATGGCGCCGACCATCAATCAGTTGATACGTTTTGGGAGAAATAAGTTTAAAGGGAAATCCAAGTCCCCGGCTTTGCAAAATTCGCCGTTCCGCAAAGGCGTGTGTTTGATTGTTAGGACCCAAACTCCCAAAAAACCGAACTCCGCTCTTCGGAAAATCGCTCGCGTACGTTTGACGAATGGGCAGGAAGTGACGGCCTACATTCCGGGCGTCGGGCATAACCTGCAGGAGCACTCGATTGTGCTCGTGCGAGGCGGCCGTGTGAAGGATCTTCCGGGCGTTCGTTATCATATTGTTCGCGGGAAACTGGATGCTTCCGGCGTTGCGGACCGCGAAAAATCGCGTTCAAAATACGGCGCGAAAACCCCGAAAAAGGATGCTAAGAAATCATGAGAAGAAGACGCGCACAAAAAAGACTGATCGATCCGGATCCGCGCTACAACGATTTGCTGGTGGCGAAGTTCATTAATATCGTGATGGAATGCGGCAAGAAGTCCACCGCGGAGAGGATCGTGTATGACGCTCTGGATATTGTCAAAGAAAAAACGGCAAAAGAACCGCTTGAAGTTTTCCGTGCGGCGTTAGATAATGTGCGCCCTCTCCTGGAGACAAAATCCCGGCGCGTAGGTGGGGCGACGTATCAGGTGCCGGTCAGCGTTTCTGAAAATCGTGGTTACTCCCTAGCCCTTCGTTGGATCCGGAGCTATTCTCGTGACCGTAAGGGGAAGCCTATGCACGAGAAGCTGGCGCAGGAGATCATCGACGGTTTTAATAAGACGGGACCTTCCATCAAGAAGCGGGAAGATATGCATAAGATGGCGGAGGCTAACAGGGCTTTCGCGCACTATAGATGGTAGGGGATAGGGTATAGCGCATAGGAAAGCAATTACTAGACCCTAACTCCTAAACCCTAAAAATTATGGCAGACGAAAAGAAAATTCATTTTCCAATAGACAGAATACGCAATATTGGCATTGCAGCCCATATTGACGCGGGGAAGACCACGACCTCCGAGCGTATTCTCTACTATACCGGCCGTACCTATAAGATCGGGGAAGTCCACGAGGGGACGGCGGTCATGGATTGGATGGAACAGGAGCAAGAGCGTGGGATCACGATCACCTCGGCCGCTACGACCTGTTTCTGGAGAGATTGTCGCATCAACCTTATTGATACCCCGGGACATGTGGATTTTACAATCGAAGTCGAAAGGTCTCTCCGCGTGCTGGATGGCTGCGTCGCGGTCTTCGGTGCGGTGGAAGGTGTGGAGCCGCAATCGGAGACGGTGTGGCGTCAGGCGGATCGTTATCGTGTTCCGCGTATTGCCTTTATTAATAAAATGGATCGTACGGGCGCGGAGTTTGAAAAAAATGTTCAGCAGATGCGCGATCAGCTTGGCGCGAATGCCGTTCCTATCCAGATTCCGCTAGGTCTCGAGGAAAAGCATCGCGGGATTATTGATCTGGTTGAGATGAAGGCCTATATTTTTAATGACGAAAGTCTTGGCGCGAAATTCGAAATCCAGGAAATCCCCGCTGAATATGCGGATCAGGTCAAGAAAGCGCGCGAATTCATGATTGAAAAGGTTTCCGAATACGATGACGCGTTGATGCATAAATTTATTGAAGGGCAAGCGCCAACGGTTGCGGAGATCAAGTCTGCGATCCGCAAAGGCACAATCAGTCTTAAGATGGCGCCTGTGATTGTTGGTTCGGCGCTCAAAAACAAAGGTGTTCAGCAGCTTCTGGATGCGGTGGTGGATTATCTTCCTTCGCCCAAGGACATTCCTCCCGTGAAGGGCACCGAGCCCGGGACGGAAATCGAGATCCATCGTGAAGCGGACGATAAAGCTCCTTTGACCTGTTATGCCTTCAAGATCGCGAGCGATAAGTTCGTAGGATCCTTGACCTATATCCGCATTTATGCAGGGACGCTTTCTTCAAGTTCTTATATCTATAATGTTCGTACGGGGAAGACCGAACGTATTGGCCGTCTTCTTCTCATGCATGCTAACAAGCGTGAAGAGATTGATGAAGCTGGCGCCGGGAATATTGTGGCGGCAGTGGGTCTTAAGGAAGTGAAGACGGGTGATTCTCTCTGTGTTGAAAATGATCCGATCTTGCTTGAGACAATGTTTGTACCCGAACCTGTGATCTGGATGGCGGTCGAACCGAAAACCAAGGCGGATCGTGACCGTTTGTCGGATGCGATCGGAAAGCTCGTCAACGAAGATCCGACCTTCCGCGTAAGAACGGACCAGGAAACTGTTCAGACCTTGATCGGTGGGATGGGAGAGCTTCATTTGGATATCAAAGTCGACATCATGAAGCGGGAATACAATGTCCAGGTGAATGTCGGAAAACCCCAGGTTGCTTACAAGGAAACGATCCAGGCGACGGCGGAAGCCGAGGGGAAATTCATCAAGCAAACGGGAGGTCGCGGGCAATACGGTCACTGTTATCTCAAGATTGAACCTCTTCCGCGCGGTACCGGGAACGAATTTGAGGATCAAGTCAAGGGCGGGACTATTCCTCGCGAATACATTCCTGCCGTGGAAGCCGGTGTGGAGGATGCCTGTGCGAATGGTGTGTTGGCCGGCTATCCCGTTACGGACGTCCGGGCGATTGTCTATGACGGAAGCTATCATGATGTTGATTCTTCGGAAATTGCATTTAAAATGGCAGGAATTTTTGCTTTCAAGGAGGCCTTTAAGAGAGCGAAGCCTGTTCTTCTGGAGCCGATCATGTTCGTGGAGGTTCTGGTTCCCGAGGAGTACATGGGGGATGTGATCGGCGATCTGAACTCTCGTCGTTGCGTGATCCAGGAGCTTACGAATCGCGGTCATCTCAAGGCGATCAAAGGGCTCGTGCCTCTTTCCGAGATGTTTGGTTATGCGACTTCGGTCCGTTCCTTGTCGCAGGGACGCGCGACTTATACGATGGAGCCGCACACTTATCAAGAAGTTCCAAAAATGGTCGCAGAAAAGATCATCGCAGGATAAAAAAATGGCACAAACTAAAGAAAAGATCCGTATCAAGCTGAAAGCGTATGACCACCGTGTACTGGACCAGTCGGTTCAGGAGATCGTAGGGACTGCGAAAAAGACCGGCGCGAAAGTGATCGGTCCGATCCCGCTTCCGACGCATATTTGGAAAACGACGGTGCTTCGGGGTCCGCATATCGATAAAAAGGCTCGTGATCAATTCGAGATCCGGACCCATAAACGGCTTATTGAACTGGAAGATCCCACTTCCCGCACCGTGGACGCGTTGATGAAACTCGACCTCCCGGCAGGCGTGGATGTTGAGATTAAACTTTAAAAAGAGAAATTTATGATCGGTCTTTTAGGTAAAAAAGTAGGAATGTCCCAGATCTTTGACGAGGAAGGCCAGCAAATCCCCGTGACGGTGCTTGAGGTGGGTCCGTGTTTTGTGACGGCGCTTCGAACCAAGGAGAAGAATGGATATCTGGGGGTTCAGCTTGGATTTGATTCCGTGAGAGAGAAGTGTCTCAACAAACCGAAGCTGGGCGCGCTTCGCAAGGCGAATGTCCCGCCGGTAAGATTTATTCGCGAGATTCGTACAGAAGACCTTACCAATTTATCCGTTGGAAGTGAGCTTCGCGCGGAGAACTTTGAGGTCGGGGAGTATGTGGATATCGAAGGCGTCTCGATCGGAAAAGGCTTTCAGGGTGTGGTGAAGCGTCTTAATTATAAGGGTGGCGCGAGTTCGAGCCATGGCTCTATGTTCGGACGTGTTCCGGGCTCTATCGGCTCCAAAGCCGGCGGCGTGGGTTGCCGCAAAAAGGTCCGCAAGGGCAAAGGGCTTCCCGGGCATATGGGTGATGAAAGGATCTGTATTCATAATCTCAAAGTCATGAAAGTGGATGCCGATAACAATCTTCTTGCTCTTGGCGGCAGTGTGCCGGGCGCGGAGGGCGGTTATTTGATCATCCGTAGCGCGCTTAAGCGCGGCAGGAAAGGTTCCTGGAAAGTGAGAAGTAGTAAGCAGGGGTCCCCGGAGGGAAATTCCTCGGAAACTTCCAAAGCTGAAAATCCTCAAGACGGAACGAAAGTAAGTTCCTAGTAATCGGATGCTGGTCGAACGATCTAAAGATTGAAAGAAAGGTCTAAGAGATGAAAGTGCTTCTTTACTCAAGAGAGGGTAAGAAGAAACAAGAGGTGGTACTGAATCCCGAGATCTATGGGGTCCGGGCGAACGACCGTCTTTTGGAGCTTGTGCGGAATGCCTACTCGGGCAATCTTCGCAAAGGGACTGTCGATACCAAAACGCGCGGCGAAGTGCGTGGCGGTGGCAAAAAACCTTGGAAACAAAAAGGGACTGGAAGGGCGCGCGCCGGCTCGAGTCGCTCTCCGATTTGGGTGGGCGGCGGGACGGTGTTTGGTCCGCATCAGAGGGATTACACCGTGTCATTGTCCAAAACGATCCGTAATCTGGCGTTGAGGGTTATGCTGAGCAAGCGTGGGGGGGAGAAGAACCTGATACTGCTTGAGGCGATAAGGCTAGAGACGCCGAAGACGAAGGAATTTGCAGCAATCGCGAAAGCATTGCCAGTCCTAAAAAAACGTACCCTTTACGTAGTGAAGGAGGCGACGCCGAATCTCAAACGCGCAAGTCGCAATATGCGCGAGAGGATCGAGATCAAGACGGCCGCGGAGTTCACGGCATATGATGTGATGCAACGCGAAAAACTTGTGATCGATGAGGCCGCCGTCGAGTTGATCGAAAAGCGTTTAGCGGTGACGGCGAAGGAGAAGTCTCATGAAGCTTAATCTTTACGATATCGTGATCGAGCCGTTGATCACCGAGAAGCTCTCCAAAGCCGCCGAGGCTGCGTGTCAGTACGGTTTTCGCGTGCATCCGAAAGCTAATAAAAAAGAGGTTAAAGCGGCCGTCGAGAAGATTTTCAGCGTGCATGTGGAAAGCGTGAATACGATGAATGTTTCCGGAAAATGGCGTCGCGTGCGTTACGTCCCCGGACAGACAACGGCTTGGAAAAAAGCCATTGTGACCCTGAAAAAGGGCGAGAAGATCGATCTGACGAAGTAAAGAGGAAAAAAGGACTTATGGGACTCATTAAATTTAAACCAACAACACCGACGCGGCGATACGGGAACGTTTCCGATTTTGCCGAGATCACCGTGGATCAGCCGTACAAGCCTTTGACCTATATTAAAAAAGGCTCGGGCGGGCGCAATAACCATGGACATATCACTTCGCGGCGTATCGGGGGCGGACATAAGCGTCGCATCCGTTTGATTGATTTTAGAAGAAATCGCATCGGCGCCGAGGCGACGGTTTTGACCGTGGAATATGATCCGAACCGTAGCGCACGTATCGCGCTTGTGCAGTACGCGGACGGGCTCAAGAGCTACATCCTTTGTCCGGACGGTCTCAAGGTTGGCGAAAAAGTGGTGAGTGGGCCGGATGTAGAAGTGAGGGTTGGAAACCATTTACCGCTTGAGAAGATCCCGGAAGGTTCCATGATCCACAATATCGAACTTCGTCCCGGTTTGGGAGGGAAACTCGCGCGTGCTGGCGGCGTCGTGGCGCAGATCCTCGCGAAAGAAAATGATATGGCGCATATCAAGCTTCCCTCCGGGGAGGTGAGACTTGTTCCGGCGAAGGCGTACGCGACGATCGGGCAGTGTTCCAATATCGATCATGAGAATATTGTTCTTGGGAAGGCCGGTCGCGCCCGTTGGCTGGGACGACGTCCGGTTTCGCGTGGTGTTGCGCGTAACCCTGTCGACCATCCGCTTGGTGGCGGGGAAGGTAAGTCGAAGGGTGGAAATCATCCGCAGAGTCCGACGGGAGTAAAATCCAAGGGTTATAAGACACGCAA
Organism: Omnitrophica bacterium RIFOXYB12_FULL_50_7; assembly: GCA_001804345.1. Lineage (GTDB taxonomy): Bacteria > Omnitrophota > Omnitrophia > Omnitrophales > Aquincolibacteriaceae > Aquincolibacterium. The sequence continues at coordinate 7,321 of MHFU01000145.1, read as the reverse complement.
GAAGTACAAAGCATCGAACAAATACATTGTGAAGGATCGCAGAAAATGAGCCGTTCAGCAAAAAAAGGCGTCTACGTTGACGACAGACTTTTAGGCAAGGTTCAGATTGCGAATCAGAAAAAAGACCGGCGGCCCATTAAAACCTGGTCGCGGCGCTCAACGATCACGCCGGAGTTTATTGGTGTTACGCTGTCGGTCCATAACGGTAAAACTTTTATCAATGTGTTTGTGACCGAGAATATGGTGGGGCACAAAGTCGGGGAATTTTCTCCGACACGGACGTTCAGAAAACACAGCGCTTCGGGAGATAAGGCAAAAGCCCTTGCCGCAGGCTCAACTACCTAATCCGAAAGAACATCATGGCTAAAGACGAAAAAAAATCAAAAGTAGAAGCGGCTCCGTCGCCGCGCGTTGTCAGGGCTCTCACGAAACATTTGAGGATTGCCCCGCGGAAGATGCGTCTTGTGATCGATACGATCCGCAGACAGCCAGCCCAGGAAGCGGTTGGGATCTTGATGCTTCTTAAAAAGAAGGGCGCGAAGCTCGCGGTCAAGACTTTGAAAAGCGCCATCGCGAATGCCAAAAATCTGGGGTTGAATGAAAATCGTCTTTATGTTTCGGATGTGCGCGCCGATGGCGGGCCGGTGTTCAAGCGGTTCTTGACCCGTTCGATGGGACGTGCGGATAAAATTTTAAAACGGACCACTCACTTGACCGTGGAAGTTCGCGAAGGGGCCAATATTTGGGGTGGAAGAGTACCGGAAGACGCGAAAGCGAAGAACAAGAAAAAGACCGCTGCGGCGGCTTAACACCGTTCTCTATGAAATCAAAGGGAGCGCAGTACTAAAAGAACGAAGGCATAAGGGAGGTTATTTTGGGTCAGAAAGTTCATCCTTACGGTTTAAGGCTTGGGTATATCAAGCCCTGGAAAGCGCGGTGGTTTGCCAAGCGTGATGCCGGGACTACTCTCATGGAAGATCTCAAGATTCGTGCGTATCTGAAGAAAAAGCTGGCAATCGCCGGTATCTCTTCGATCGAGATCGATCGGGCGTCGAACCGGGTACGCATCCGTATTTTCGCGGCCAAACCGGGCGTTATCATTGGGCGGCGGGGTCAAGAGATCGATAAGATCAAGGAAGATCTTGCGGCTTTGACGAAGAACGAAGTGTTCCTGGATATCAAGGAAGTGAAGATGCCCCAGATCGACGCGCAGCTTGTGGCCGAGAATATCGTCTTGCAGCTTGAAAAGCGCATCGGGTTCCGTCGCGCGATGAAGAAATCCATACAGCTTGCGATGCAAAAGGGTGCCCTGGGTATCAAGGTGCAATGCAAAGGCCGTCTCGGCGGTGCGGAGATCGCTCGCGAAGAAAAATATCATGAAGGGAAAGTTCCTCTCAGCACTTTTCGCGCGGATATCGATTATGGATTCGCGGAAGCTTTCACCACCTACGGGACCATTGGTTGCAAGACATGGATTTACAAGGGGGATGTGCTCGTGAAAAAAGAGCAGGAAGCCCAGAAGCTTGAGCTTGAGAAAAAATTCAAGGTTGTAGACGAAGAAGCCCACAAAACGGAAGCTGTGGAAGCGGACAAATCTGCTTCGGAAGTGCCCCAGAATAGCGGGACGCAGGAGAATAAGAGCGATGCCCCTACAGCCTAAGAGGGTTAAATTTCGCAAGCATCAGCGCGGATGGATGCGCGGGGTTGCCACGCGCGGAAGTAGTTTGGCTTTCGGCGAGTTCGGTCTGAAGGCTCTTGCATGCCACTGGTTGACGGGAGTCCAGATTGAAGCAGCCCGCGTGGCTTTGACGCGTCACGTCAAGCGTGGCGGTAAGATCTGGTTGCGAGTTTTTCCGGACAAATCGGTTTCCAAGAAGCCGGCTGAAACCCGCATGGGTAAAGGGAAAGCCGCTCCGTCGCATTACGTCGCGGTCATTAAACCCGGGAAGATCCTTTTTGAAATGGGGGGCGTCCCGGAAGAGATGGCCCGTTCGGCCATGAGGCTTTGTGCCCACAAGATCCCATTCCGTACCAAATTCGTGAAACGCGAGGTAGCGGTTTGATATGTTGAAAGTGACGGAATTAAAAGAACTCAGTATCGAGGAATTGAACGAGAAGGTCAACGCTTTGAAAAAAGGCTTGATGCAGCTCCGGTTCCAGCATAAGACCGGCAAGCTCGAGCGCCACTCCGCGCTTAGGGAAGCCAAGCGGGACATTGCGCGCGTCAAGACCGTAATCACCGAAAAGAAGAAAGGCGAGAAAAAGTCATGACCGAGAACGGGAATGAAGCTCCAGCAAAGCGAGTTCGTGAGGGGGTGGTCGTCAGCGCGAAGATGAACAAGACCATCTCGGTGCTTGTGACTCGTCTCTTGACACATTCCAAATTTAAAAAGATCATCAAACGGCATGTCAAGTATTTCGCGCATGATGAGAAGAACGAGGCAAAGGAAGGCAGTCGCGTCCAGATCGTCGAGTCCCGGCCGCTTTCCAAGACCAAGCGGTGGCGTCTCGTGAAGGTGTTGCCGTCATGATCCAGATGCGAAGCGTTCTTGAGATCGCCGATAACAGCGGCGCGAAAAAAGCAGCCATGATCGGTGTGATCGGTCGTCACAGCAAGCGCTCCGCCGAAGTGGGTGACATTATTACCGCGTCCGTGAAGGAAGCTCTTCCGAGCGGTGCGGTCAAAAAAGGAGAGGTTGTGAAGGCGGTGGTCGTGAGGACCAAATCGCCGATCCGTCGCAAGGACGGTTCCTCCGTGAAATTTTCGTCGAATGCCATTGTGTTGATCGATAACCAGAAGAACCCGCGCGGGACACGTATTTTTGGCCCCGTGGCCCGTGAGCTTCGTGATTGTGATTTTTCCAAAATCATTTCGCTCGCGCCGGAGGTTGTTTAAGTTATGAAGATCCGTAAAGGCGATGAAGTGATAGTGACCCAGGGCAAGGATGCCGGTAAAAAAGGACGCGTGATGCGCGCCTTCCCGAAAGAAGGGAAGATCTTGATCGAGAAGATCAATTACCGCACGTGTTATTTGCGCAAGAGTCAGGAAAATCCCAAAGGTGGGATTACGAAGATGGAAGGGAAACTCCATGTTTCAAACGTAAAGCTTATTTGCCCGCGCAGCGGCAAGCCTTCTCGCGTGGGGTATTCCATTCTTGCGGACGGAACCAAGCACCGTATTGTTAAAGCGTCAAGTGAGGTTTTATAAACATCATGAATCAAAAAGTTGCCGTACTCCCAAGATTGCTCGAGAAATACCGCACGGAGGTTGTGCCGGAGCTCCAAAAAGAGTTCGGTTATAAGAATCCGATGCAGGCACCCCGGATGGAGAAGATCGTGGTCAATATGGGCGTGAAAGAAGGCCAGGAGGATATCAAGATCCTGGATCAGCTCGCGATCGAGCTTTCGCGCATCGTCGGGCAAAAGCCGGTAGTGACGCGCGCCAAGAAATCCATTTCGGCTTTCAAGCTTCGTGAAGGTTCGCCGATCGGGTTGAAAGTGACGCTCCGGAGAAGCCGCATGTATGAGTTCATGGATCGCCTTTTTAACTTTGCCATGCCGCGTATTCGTGACTTCCGCGGATTTTTGGATAAGAGTTTCGACCAGCGCGGGAATTTCACGATCGGACTGACAGAGCAGACGATCTTTGCGGAGGTGGAGTTTGACAAGATGAAAAAGACCCAAGGCATGGACATCACGTTTGTGACCACGGCTGAGAACAGCAAAGAAGGAAAGCGGCTCTTGGAGCTTTTGGGCTTTCCTTTCAGGAAATAAGGGATTCAAATGGCAAAGACTTGTTTGATCGTTAAGCAGAGATTGGAACCGAAATTCAAGGTCAGAAAATACAACCGCTGCCAGCGGTGCGGACGTCCGCGCGGCTATATCCGGAAATTCTCCATCTGCCGCATCTGTTTCCGGGAATTGGCCAACACGGGCATGCTGCCGGGCGTGGTCAAATCCAGCTGGTAATCAGGAGGAAAGGTTTTCATGTCGCGCTATGATTTTATCGGAGATTTTTTAACATCGATCCGGAACGCCTCGAAGGCGCATAAGGAAAAGTTGACTGCTCCTGCGTCTGTGATCACGATACGGATCGCGGAACTTTTGAAGAGCGAGGGTTTTATTGAGAACGTGAAACCGTTCAACGATGGGAACAAGAATTTTGTACGCATCCATCTGAAATATCTTCCCGGAGGCAAGAAATCGGCGATCCAAGGGCTGAAGCGTGTCTCCACGCCGGGGTTGCGTCGTTATGTCGGTTATCAGGAGATTCCGAAGGTTCTCGGAGGATTCGGGGTAGCGATCCTTTCAACGCCCAAGGGTGTTTTAACAGGACGGCAGGCGCGTGAGGCTAAAGCCGGCGGTGAATTTCTTTGTACGGTTTGGTAAAACCTGTTGAAAATTTCTAACGGGATAAAGATCCATTAAGCGGACAATCAAAAGGAATTATGTCACGTATCGGAAGAAAACCAGTTACGATCCCTGAAAAGGTAAAAGTCGCGGTTCAAGGCACGACTCTGAAAATTCAAGGGCCTAAAGGGGAACTTACCCTGAGCGTTCATCCTCGTATCACGGTCAAGGTTGAGGGGACGGAAGTGAAGGTCACTCGTCCCACAGATATCCGTACGGATCGTGCGCTTCATGGTTTGACGCGTAGCCTGATCCAGAATATGGTGATTGGCGTGACTCAAGGCTATGCTAAGGAACTCGAAATCGTGGGCGTTGGTATGAAGGCTTCCGTCAAGGACAGTGTGTTGACCTTATTGCTCGGTTTCACACATCCGATCGATTATCCGTTTGGAAAGGATGTGGAGATTAAGTGTCCCAAGCCGACTTCGATCACTATTACAGGCGCCGACAAGCAGCGCGTCGGGCAGACAGCTGCCGAGATTCGTAGTTTCATGAAACCCGAACCGTACAAAGGGAAGGGCATCCGCTACCTTGGCGAACATGTGCGCCGCAAACAGGGTAAAACGGTTAGCTAATATAGTAACGCATTACAGAGGAGTTTAGGATTTATGGTTCAAGATAAGGAATGGGGAAGGATCCAAAGGCATGCCCGAGTCCGGAAAAAGGTTATCGGGTCGGCCGAAAGGCCGCGGGTGGTCGTGCACCGTTCCCTGAAAAATATTTTTGTACAAGCGATCGATGACGTTTCTCAAAAAACGCTTGCTTCGCTGTCTTCCTTGAATGCGGAAGTTGCAAAGGCCGCTTCAAAAAAAGGAAAGACCCACGTCTCGGAGCAACTGGGGCAGCTTTTTGCCGAGCAGCTTAAGAAAAAAGGCGTTCAGAAAATATCGTTTGATCGCGGCGGTTATCTTTACCATGGCCGCGTGAAGGCTTTGGCCGAAGCGATCCGTAAGAACGGCATTCAATTTTAAAGTAGTCACCGAAAGGAAATCTACGAAGCATGGAAAAAACAGCCGTAGCGCCGAAAACACAGCAAAGAGGAGGTCCGAGAGCTCCTCAGTCCCCCTCGCGGTCTTCCCGAACTCCCGTTATGTCGGCGGATGGTTCGTCGAACTATGAAAAGGTCATTCAGGTGAACCGCTGTGCCAAGGTCGTAAAAGGCGGAAAACGCTTTTCATTCAGCGCCTTGGTGGTGGTGGGGAGCGGTACGGCTCAACTTGGATACGCGCAGGGCAAGGCCAATGAGGTCGCAGACGCGATCCGCAAGGCGCTTGTTGCGGCCCGCAAGAACATCATCAAGATCACGCTGAAGGGGACGACGATCCCGCACGAGGTGATCGGTCGCTATGGCGCGGCGAAAGTGCTCTTGAAGCCCGCCTCTCCCGGTACGGGGATCATCGCCGGCGGTTCGGTGCGCGCGGCATGCGAAGCTTGCGGGATCAAGGATATTTTGACCAAAAGTCTTGGAAGCGATAATTCTATTAACGTGCTGAAGGCCACGATCGATGGTTTGACCGCGCTTGTGGACCGCAAGGTTCGTTACGATTTAGAAAGCGAAAAAGTGGTATGAGACACAAAACTCCTTATAAGAAGCGTCCGAAGCGTTTAGGTTGCGGGATCGGATCCGGTCACGGGAAGACCTCGTCCAAAGGGCACAAGGGGCAGCGGGCCCGTTCGGGGTTTACCTTGAATCCTGGATTCGAAGGTGGACAGAATCCTCTTTATCGCCGTCTTCCGAAGAGAGGTTTTAATCGTAGCGCGTTCAAGAAGGTTTATGCGATCGTGAATCTTCAGACGCTGGCAAAGCTTGAAGATAATGAGATCACTCCTGAAATTTTGCTCGCCAGGAACGTTATCAAGGAGCTTCATGACGGATTGAAGATCCTTGGTTCCGGGGAGCTCAAAAAAGCTGTCACTGTGAAGGCTCATCTTTTCAGCGGTTCAGCGAAGACAAAAATCGAATCGAAGGGCGGTCAGGCCATTCTGCTCGGAAAATCAATAACAGGTGCCGTGTCTAATTAATTTTCAAGAGTACACGGTACAAGAACGGAGTTTGGGTGCTACAAGCGTTCGGAAATATCCTAAAGATCCCGGACCTGCGTAAGAAGATCATTTTTACGCTCGGTATTATTGCCGTCTATCGGATCGGGACCTATGTGCCGACTCCGGGGATCGACGGCGTTGCGCTCGCACGCTTTTTTCAACAGCACATGTCCGGTGGGTCCCTCCTGGGTTTTATGGGGATGTTCACCGGCGGCGCGCTCCAGAAAGCGACGATCTTCGCGCTGGGGATCATGCCCTATATTTCGGCATCGATCATTTTGCAGCTTTTGACCGTGGTGATCCCGGCTTTGGAGAAACTCGCGAAGGAAGGCGAGGAAGGCCGCAAGAAGATCATTCAGTACACGCGTTACGGGACGATCGTCCTGAGCATTTTGCAGACGTTCTTTATCGCTCTTTGGCTTGAAAATCCAGCGGCTTTTCAGGGGACGGTGATCGTACCGGATCCGGGCTGGAATTTTCGTTTGATGTGTATGCTGACCATGACCACGGGGACAGCGTTTATCATGTGGCTCGGCGAGCAGATTGATGCGCACGGGATCGGGAACGGTATGTCGATTATCATCACGGCTGGTATTATCGAGTCTTTGCCAGAGGCCGTGCGTCAGACGTGGGTCCTTCTTTCACCGCTCGACCCGTCGCGCCAGCAGTTGGCATGGTGGAAATTCGTGATCATGTGCGGGCTTTTTGTGGGCGCGGTGATCTTTTTGATCCTGATCATTCAGGGGCAGCGGAAGATCCCGGTCCAGTACGCGAAGCAGATACGCGGGCATCGTACCTACGGCGGGCAGAGCACCTATTTGCCGCTTAAGGTGAACCAGGCGGGTGTGATTCCGATTATTTTTGCGCA
>MHFU01000144.1 GCA_001804345.1 Omnitrophica bacterium RIFOXYB12_FULL_50_7 | reverse complement strand
CTTGGCGAAAAAAGGACAATTCTGTTTGCGATCCAGACGGATCAATCGCTGCTTCCCAAGTTCTTCGCAGAGCACAAACCACCCGACCGGCTTGCCGAAGATCTCCGAAAAAGACTCGTATCCCTCCTGCCACTGCGGATTCGGCAAGAGAAATCTCTCAAGCGGCGTCAAGACATGTTTCGGCGCCTTTGCTGCTTTTTTCTCTATCACATTCTGTGCGGATGTCATTTTTTCCTTTGGCTCACACGCCGCCCGGCCTGTGTCTTTGAAGCCAGCTTTTGACTCAGCACCTCATACACCGACTCCAGCGATTCGGAGATCACTTTTGTTCCCGCCACGACCGGCATGAAATTTACATCACCCTTCCATCGCGGCACAATGTGCCAGTGCATATGATCCGGGATCCCGGCCCCTGCCACATCCGAGATGTTCATGCCAAGATTGAACCCTTGGGCCTTCATTGCCTTGGCAAGAGCTCCCATCACTTTCTCCAAAACCTCGAAAAATTCCGCCTTTTCCCGCACGCTCAACTGGGACAGACGGGCAATATGCCGTTTCGGAACAATCATAAGGTGGCCGTTATTGTAAGGATAGCGGTTGAGGATCACAGCATGATGGGCAGTCCGGAAAACGACAAGATTACGCTTATCTCGTTTGTCCCGAAGAAGCGAACAAAAAAGACAACCGGAACGTTTACCGGAGCTCGAGCGCAGGTAGGTCTTGCGCCACGGAGCCCACATGAGGTTCGTAGATCTCTTGGATTTCATGAATTCCTTGTTGTGATGGCAAAATGATCTTGGGAAGATCGTAGAGGTCTAATAGTCCGTTCAAAATCCGGAGATCCCAGAGCTGCATTTTCGCTTCTTGAGCAATCAATTTCGCATTCTGATCGATCCCTCCGAGCACGATCAAAACTTTGCGCTGGATCTTGAAGAGGCGTTTGGCATCGGCAACCACTTTCTCAATCTCGGACTCCCCGATCCATTCCGAGCTCAGATAAAAAAGCCACCGACCTCTTGACCCACGACCCAGGAGCGAAAAGATCGAATGGGGCAAGTGTTTGTGAAGAACCACCTCCGAAAACTGCGGGCATGACATTTTCTTCTGGTCGATCTCCACCCCGTCATTACGGAATTCCCTGAGAAGCGCCTCAACACGTAATCCCAAGTCTTCATCGGTCATCTTCGCACAAAGCTCTTGGACCCGGTTCAGCTCATCAAATAAATGTTTCCGGAGAATACGTTCCTCGGGCAAGAACAACCCATGCCGCTTCTGGAACACTTCCCGCAGCCAGAACCGAAAAAGGAAATCCGGAATATGAAAAAGAGACCCGCTCTTGACCGCCAAACCATCTTCCACCAATCGCTTAAGAACTTTTTGAGTCTCAGCCACGGTCTCCTCGATAAAAGCCGCGATGGGGATCAGCTTGTGACGCCCATGGCTAAGCGCCAACACGGCCCGGATATAAGGACCACGATACTTCGCGAGATGCGCGCACTGTTCAAGCCGGTTCTCACAAAGTAACGCGATGCGTCCCCGCCGATCAAAAAGCTCCTGACAGAAAGCGTCCAGCAGGACCGACGGGCTCACGTCCTGGGGAAATTCGAGAATCTCGACTTGTTCGAGCCTCTGGAGAAGAAGGTCCAAGTAGATCGGCTCGCCATCGGTCATGTGGAAAAGAAATTTTTTTAGCTCCAGAGACCAGCGATGCGCTGGCATCCTCGTTGCAAGGTATTGTTCCATCTCCATATATCCGAAAGGCGCGAGCTCGAGTACCTCAAAATTCCCGAAGAGGAGCGAAAGCTTTTCGCGGAAGATCTCCCTCGCGCGATCGAGAGAGGAACTCGTCACCACATAGAGCACTTCCTTGTCGATCATCATCTGCTTCCCCAGCAAAAGAAATGGATCGGAGACAGAAAGCCGCTCGAGCGCCTGAAACTCATCGATCATCAGAACGACTTTCTTCCCGGTCTCGCGGGCCAGAGTCCCGCTCAGCATCAAGAGCTCTTTGGTCGCAAGCAAGTTCTTGTCCTGACGAAGCAATTTCTGCAGTTGTTTCACGGCCATGACGGTCTTCGGAATGATCGATTCCGCCTCGCGCAAAAGCCCTGTCAAAGTCTTGGGGATATTCAAAGTCCGGTCGAGCATAACGGCACTCAACACGGCGCCCATCCATTGCTGCATGAGCTGATGTCCGTCAATGGTCTCCGCCTTCACATAAACCGGCAGAAGTTTGGCGCTACGCGAGATGGACTGGAAGAATTCGCACAGAAGCTGTGTTTTTCCAACACCCGAGGATCCGATAATCCCGACATTTTGACGATAGCCATTTTCGATATCATTGATGCGCTTTTGCAAACGCATCTGGATGGCTTCTCGCATCAGATAAGGCATGTTTAAGATTCCCGTCACCGAGGAGACCGGATCCCAAACGGAAGGAAACTAGTGAGAGCTCAGGAGAACTATGAATGTAGAATTAAAACGAATCGCGCCGCCCCTGAAAACCGTTTGCCGACCTATGAGTCCCGGTGATTTTTCTGTGTCAAATTCACATAAACAGAACTGGTGCTATCTTACGATTTTCAAACAAGAAAGCAAGGGAGAAAATCTAATTTTTATCACGTCGGAACGTATTTTTTTCTGAAAATCCGCTTTCAAAAAAAGACGGCTCCGAATTCCCCGAGAAAAAGCCGAACGTTATCTGGAAATTCCAGAAGGACCGTCACGAAGAAAAGGATTTTTAAAAAACTCGGTAGCTGCGCGAGATGAAGCTCCGTAAAAACAAACGCCCCGGCTAGCCCAGTTGTTAGACCCCCCCGCCTCTCAACCGTTTTTTGCCAGGGCGTTTTGCTTATTCGAAAACAACCAAGAAAACTGTCAAACTCCAAGAGCCGGAACATGCTGCGGCTCCGAAACGATCAATCGATGAATCTCAGAAGCGGTTTGAGCCCCCTTAAGACGTTCCTGCAGATAGCGATCACACAGAGACCACTTGATATTCTGCAGGATCTGCCGTTTCTGACGTTCTGCCGCATCATTCCGAGGCAGTATCAAAACAAAAATAAAATGGACTGGACGTCCGTCCAGAGATGGAAAAGGAACGCCGGAGGAGCTGACCCCGAAAGCCACAATGGGTTCGTGAACCTCAGAAGAAAAACAATGAGGAAGGGCAATGCCGTGACCGATCGCTGTAGTTCCGATCCGCTCACGCAAAATGAGGAGTTCCAGTATCTTTTGCTTTTCGATCCCTTGCAGACTCCAACCCGGCAGAACGTCCACGATCTTCTTCAGCGCGTCTTCATGGTTCAGCGCATCAAGCCCCACGACAATATTCTCTTCATGCAACAAAAGATACCCCATGATTCGCTCGCTCCTGTCTTTTCTGGGTGCGGATCTTCGAAACCAAATGGCGACGCCACTTGCGCCGCGTTGTCCGAAGATCAAGCTTCAGAAATCGAAGTGCTTCCCGCAAATTCGGGAACTCCTTTAGACCCGCGCCATCTTGCTCAGAATAAAGCGCCGAGATACGGAATCTCTCAAGTTGCCGCATCCGCTGTTCGATGGAAGGTCTCAACGCACTCGCTTCATCACTCCCATGGTCTGAGACCTCACGATAAAGATCCCGCCACTCGGTTTCCATCTTATCAATAAATGGTCTTAGTAACTGGTTACTGATTTCCATTTTTAAATCCTTTTCAAAATCACTAATTTGATTACTGATAGAATTTATTTTGTTTTTATCTCGTCTTTAGCAAATACTAGCAGGAGCAACATTAAAGACGCATTAAACACAAATTAAATAACTTTAAGTTTTTGTGGGGTTATAGGACTAGGGATGTCATCCGGAAGTTGAAAAACTAGACTTTTATAAGCGGCAATTCGATGAAAACTCGCGTCCCCTGACCAGGAAAACTTTCAAACCGAAGAACTCCCTGGTGGGCATCGCAGATGGCCTTTACAATACTAAGACCTAGGCCAGCTCCCTCCTTAGAGCGAGCTTGATCCGCCCTGTAAAATCGCGTCCCAAGATTTCCCAGAGTTTCTGGATCAATCCCGACCCCTGTATCTTCGACCTCAACTATCACTCTACCAAGCTCGAACATTCCGACATGGACGATCACCTTGCCGTTCGGCTCCGTGAACTTAATGGCATTATCCAAAAGATTGGTAAAAAGACGCTTCAGGTAGATCTCATCCCCGAACACCTCCGCAGCCGTTGGCGCCTCCAGAATCAATTCGACCTTCGCCTGGCAAGCGCGTTCATGATAGAGCTTAAGAACTTGCTCCAGAACAGGCACCAACGCCAGGTTCTTTTTCTGCAGGCTCAGCTGCTTCGCGTCGTTACGAACAAGAAACATCAGGTCATCCACCATGCGAATAAGCCCGTTCACCTCTTCGCTGATCACCTCGATCGTCCGCTGGAGATCTTCCTGCGAACGCGCCCGCCGCAGCGCAAGATCGATCTCTCCACGAATGATCGCAAGCGGCGTTTTGAATTCATGAGAAACATTCGAACTGAATTCCTGCACCGCGCGCGTGGAAGCTTCAAGCCGGTCGATCATCTCATTCAAGGTTTCGGCCAAACGATCCAGTTCGTCCTGCATGAACGTTCGGGGAAGCCGACTTTGTAAATAAGCGGCCGTAATCTTCCGCGCCTTCTGGATCATCCGATCCACCGGGCTTAAAAAGCGTTTGGCCAAAAACCATCCCGCAAAACACGCTAACGCCACGCCTAGAGGGATAATGACCGCGATAATAAGCCCCAGACGAGTCAGTGTTTTCTCTATTTCGTAAAGCGGCTTCGCGATCTGAATAATAAAGAACGGCCTTCCCCGGAACCGCACCAGATGGTAATAAAGCCTGATCGGATTTTTCTCGAAGTGAATCGTTTGGTAAGAATTCCCTTTTTCCATCAAGACCGAATCACGCTCATAATCCGGGAAAAGGATATCCCGTTCCCATCCACCAAGATTGGACCCGATCAGAGATTGGTCTAAGCCGATAATTCGCACAAAAAAAAGACTGCGCGTGACTCTGCGCTGCTTTTTCTCCCACTCACGGATCGCTTGGGTGACTTCCGATTGGAATTCCGCAGGAAAAGCAAGTGTTCCTTTTTCGGCTTTGGAAGGCGCGAAGAATCTTGGATTCCTGCGCTCTTGAAAAAAGGTGGCTATCCCCTCCTCAATGCTTTGACCTTCCCCGTACATGCTTCGCTCCACATCCCGATAAAGCGCTCTCGAAAGTTCCACATACATCAAAAAAGAAAAACCCCCGAGAAACACGGTCATCATGAGCGCGTAACCTAACGTCAGGCGAGACTTGAAGGAACGAAAGGGGATCATGGACAAGCGAGACGGTAACCGGTCCCACGAATGGTCTCGATCTTGCTTTTGGAGGGAGTTTCCCCGATCTTCTTCCTGAGAAAATTAATATAGACATCGATCGTGTTGCTCATGGGATCGAAATGGAGATCCCAAACATGTTCCGCGATCGCAGTCCGCGAGACAACTTCACCCGCGTGGCGCATCAGAAACTCGAGCAACGCGAACTCTTTTTGTGACAAAGAGATCTCCTGCTCTTCGACCCACGCCTGGCGCTTAATGAGATCCAATTTCAAATTCGCGCATTGAAGCACGGTCTTGTCCGTAATATGCGGCGGGCGGCGGAAAAGCGCCCGGATACGCGCCAACAACTCCTCGAAACTGAACGGCTTGGTCAGATAATCATCCGCCCCCTGATCGAGACCCTTGATCTTGTCTTCGACCGAATCCTTCGCCGTCAGGATCAGCACCGGCGCTATCTTTCCTTCTTTCCTGAATTTATGGCAAAGCTCCACACCGCTCATCTTGGGAAGCATCCAGTCCAGGATCAAAAGATCATAGTCATTGGTCATAGCATATTCCCAACCTTTTTCACCATCATAGGCAATATCGACAGTGTAATGTTCTTCTTTTAAGCCACGCTCCAAAAAACTCGCCATCTTCATTTCATCTTCTACGATCAGTATCCTCATAACGTTCTCCTATTCTCCTTCTGGGTCAAAATGGACCGTCACATCCGCGTTGGGATGGTGACCTTTGATCTTATCGATCAGAGATTCGGTCATATCGTGCGCTTTTTTAAAATCAGCTTCGCCCCGGATCTCAATATGAAAATCCAGGAACAGAAGGTTGCCGACCACCCGACTGCGAAGATTATGCACCCCCACAATCGACGGATGATGCCGAAGGATAAGCACCCTCATTGTGTTAAGATCGGTATTCGAAAGCCCCCGATCCAAAAGTTCCGAAACGGCTCGCGTCAAAATATGGATCGCTTCTTTAAAAATATAAGCCGCCACCAGAATCGACACCACCAGATCCCAAGTAGCCCTCCCCGTCCATCCGACGAGAACCAGAGCTGCGATCACACCGACATAAGAAACAAAATCCATGGCATAGTGCGCCTTTTCTGTCCCGAGGATCAGGGACCGGTTCCTTTTGGAAAGGACCTTGAGGCGCCATGAAAGCAGGAGCGTCACGATCCCGGAGAAAACGATCACTCCGATGCCCAACGGGATCTCGGAAACAAAACTCCCTTGAAGAAGCCGGCGGACGGATTCATAAACCACGAACGAGCCGCTCAACATGATAAAAAGGCTTTGAAAAAGCCCCGCGAGACTTTCGACTTTGCCATGGCCGTACGCATGCTCAGCATCGGGCGGCTTCGACGCTTCCCGGAACGCGAAATAATTCAATGCGGACATCAGCATATCCAGCGTGGAATCCAAAGCCAAAG
>MHFU01000143.1:18916-23749 GCA_001804345.1 Omnitrophica bacterium RIFOXYB12_FULL_50_7 | reverse complement strand
AGCGGGCGTTATCAGTACCGCTATCTCGTAGACGGGGTCTGGCAGAATGCGCAGGAGCCGGTCGAATGCGTTCCGAACGCGTTCGGTAGCTGGAATTGTGTCGTAGAAGTCGCGAAGTAAGACGACGCGCTCTTAGCTTTCTTTGAAGATCCTTTTCATTAGTTCCGAAATGGCCCCCTTCGCCACGACAGGGGGCCTCGGGGATGTTGTCGGTTCCCTCGCCAGTGCGGTTCGCGCCTTAGGCCATGAAGTGTCGGTTTTCTTGCCGCGCTACCGCTCGATCGACATCCAGCAGTGGGGACTCGAAACCGCGATCGATTATTTTGAATTGATCGTCGGGAATCAACTCGAGGCCACGCGTATTTTTTCCAAAAAACTCGATGATGGGGTTAAAGTCTATTTTGTCGAGCATCCCGATTATTTCATGCGTGAGGAGCTTTACGGGACGCTTGTCGGGGACTATCAGGACAATGACCGCCGTTTTACTTATTTCCAGCGAGCCGCGCTCAAGGCTGCCGAGAAATTAAAACTGGCCCCGGACATTGTCCATTGTCACGATTGGCAAACCGGTCTCGTTCCGGTGTATCTCAAAACCACGGAAACAGGTTACGCGCCTTTCCAAAAAGCGCGGAGCATCTTCACGATCCATAATCTCTCTTTTCAGGGGAATTTCCCTCCGGATTCTTTCCCGGCGACAGGTTTGGGTTGGGAATTCTACAAGTCCGACTTCCTGGAATTCTATGGCAAGTTCAGTTTTATGAAAGGCGGTCTAGTGTTTGCCGATGCCGTGACGACTGTAAGCGAGCGCTACAGCCGTGAGATCCAGACCAAGGAATTCGGGTGCGGGATGGAGGGGGTGCTGGCCGCGCGCAAGGATAGCGTGACGGGGATCATCAACGGGATTGACCCGAAGGATTGGGACCCGGCCACCGATCCTGACATTGACGCGAAGTATGACCTGAAAGATTTGTCGGGGAAAAAACTTTGCAAGGCCGCGCTCCAGAAGGAGAACGGTTTTAAGGTCGATCCCAGTATCCCGCTCCTGGGTTTTGTGGCACGCCTCGTGGACCAGAAGGGAGTGGATATTTTGGTTCCGGTGCTGGAGCAACTTTCCCAGCAGCAGGATGTTCAAATGGTGCTGCTCGGGACGGGTGAGGACCCCTACCACCGGATCCTTCGGGATCTTGCGAAGAAAAACAAAAAGTGGTTTGGGGTGCACATCCTGTTCGATCCGAAGATGGCCAAAAAGATCTATGCGGGTTCCGATATGATGCTCATCCCTTCCCATTATGAACCCTGTGGGCTGGGACAAATTATCGGGTTGCGTTACGGCGCGGTTCCGATCGTTCGCGCAACCGGCGGTTTGGCGGATACCATCCAAAACTTTGAGCCTGCGTCGCAACATGGGAATGGATTTATCTTTGAGGATTACACGAGCGATGCGCTGCATGCGGCCCTGCTTCGCGCGGTCAAGACGTTCAAGCAAGAGAAGCTCTGGAAGGCGCTTGTGAAGAACGCGATGGAAAGCGATTTTTCTTGGGAATCTTCAGCCAAAAAATATGAAAAGCT
The DNA here is from genome assembly GCA_001804345.1 of Omnitrophica bacterium RIFOXYB12_FULL_50_7. Taxonomy (GTDB): domain Bacteria; phylum Omnitrophota; class Omnitrophia; order Omnitrophales; family Aquincolibacteriaceae; genus Aquincolibacterium. Next base: position 22,180 of record MHFU01000143.1, on the reverse strand, counting down.
TTACGAGGCTGTAAAACGGCGCCCGGCAAAGATCGAAAAAACCTGAGATTCAGCATAAAATCCGCTCTTCGAATTCTCAGGGAGCATTCTTCCGCAAGAAAAGTATTCAGTATTCCGGCATCCATCTTAAAAAAGGAGAAAAAAGGCGTTATGAAAACATATAAGATCGCAGTCATTCCGGGAGACGGGACCGGTACAGAAGTGGTTCGTGAAGGCAACAAGGTGCTCACGGTGGCTGCCGAGAGATTCGGATTCAAACTTGACCGGCATGAATACGATCTCGGAGGTGAGCGGTACATGCGGACCGGGGAAGTGCTCCCGGACAGCGTGGTCCAGGAGCTCCGGGGTTACCAAGCGATCTATCTCGGGGCGGTCGGGCATCCGGACGTAAAACCCGGGATCCTGGAAAAAGGGCTATTGCTCAAGCTCCGTTTTTCTCTTGAGCAGTACATCAACCTTCGTCCCGTGAAGCTTTTTCCAGGTGTGGATTGTCCGCTTAAGAACAAAAAACCGGAAGACATTGACTTTGTGGTGGTTCGCGAAAATAACGAAGGCCTTTATGTCGGCGAAGGCGAATTTATTAACAAAGGAATGCCGGACGAAGTTGCGATCCAGGTTAGCCGTAACAGCCGCAAGGGTGTGGAGCGCTGCCTGCGCTACGCTTTTGAGTACACGCGCAAACGAAATTCCAAGAAGAAAACACTGACCCTTTGCGGAAAGACGAACGTATTGACCTATGCCTGGGACCTTTGGGATCGCGTTTTCCACGAGGTCGGGGCAAAAGACTTTCCGGATATCAAACGGGATTACGCGCACGTGGACGCGACCTGTATGTGGATGGTGAAAAATCCGGAATGGTTTGATGTCATTGTGACCGACAATATGTTCGGGGACATCATCACAGACCTTGGCGCCATGATCCAGGGAGGGATGGGGATCGCGGCCGGCGGTAATTTGAATCCGCAGGGTGTTTCCATGTTCGAGCCGATTGGCGGCTCCGCCCCGAAATATACGGGCAAGAACGTGATCAATCCGCTTGCGGCGATCTGTGCGGGGCAAATGTTGCTTGAGCACCTTGGAGAGGAAAAAGCCGCCACGGAGATCGAAGAATCGGTGAAGTGGGTGACCGCGAAAAAGCTGAAAAGTCTCGCAGCTGGGAAAATGGGATATTCCACGACCGAGGTCGGGGATCTGGTGGTGAAGGGACTTGACCCTAAAAATAGGGTTTAGGGGGTAGGGTATAGTGAAAGCGAAATCCTTTAAAGATCTAATCGTCTGGCAGAAGTCTTACAAGCTTGTTCTTGAGATTTATAAGCTTACAGATTTGTTCCCCAGACATGAGATGTATGGACTTGCCCAACAAATAAGAAGGGCTGCCGTTTCCATTCCCTCCAATATTTCTGAGGGGTACGGTAGGCAATACAACAAAGAGTATCGCCAATTTTTATCAATAGCCTACGGTTCGTTGTGTGAACTAGAAACGCAGTGTCTTTTGAGCGTTGATTTGGACTATATCAAACAAAATAATGTCGTTGAAATGCTGATGAGAGAAGTTGGCGCCATGCTTTACCGAATTATTAATCCTAAACCCTAACCCCTATACCCTATATGCTAGGAAAATACTTATGAAAAAACTAAAAATCGCGATCTTAGGTGTTACCGGCGCTGTCGGTCAGGAGTTCCTGGAGCTTTTGAAAGAGCGGAAGTTTCCGATCGAAGAACTGAGGCTTTTGGCCTCGGGCCGTTCGGCCGGGAAGCCAATTGAATTTATGGGGAAGACCTATAAAGTCGAGGAAGCGAAACCGGATTCCTTCAAAGGCCTGGACCTGGTGCTTTCGAGCGCGGGCGGGGCGATCAGCCGCGAACTTGCGCCGCATATCGTGAAGTCTGGGGCGCTCATGGTGGACAATACGAGCGCGTTCCGCATGGATCCCCAGATTCCACTGGTGGTGCCGGAGATCAATCCCGAGGACATCGCCAAACATAAAGGCATTATTGCGAACCCGAACTGCTCGACCATCATCATGCTCGTGCCACTTTTCCCGATCCATAAAGTCGCGAAGATCAAGCGCATCGTTGCCGCGACCTATCAAGCTGCGAGTGGCGCCGGCGCAAAGGCCATGGAAGAGCTTAAAATCCAGGCGCAGGATTTTCTGGCTGGACGCCCCGTCAAAAAACAGGTTCTGCCGCATCAGATCGCCTTCAATGTCTTCTCGCATAACTCCAAGATCGGACCTGATGGATATTGCGAAGAAGAGACCAAAATGGTAAAAGAAACGAAAAAGATCTTTCATGATGTCGAGATCCGTGTGACCGCGACCTGCGTTCGCGTGCCGGTGTTGCGCGCGCATTCCGAAGCGCTTTTTATTGAGACCGCCAAAAAGATCTCTGTGGATGAAGCGCGTCAGCTGCTTTCGAGGGCTCCCGGCATTAAGGTGATCGATGATCGCGAAAAAAATTATTTCCCCATGCCGCTTGAAGCGACCGGCCAAGATGACATTCTTGTCGGCCGTCTTCGCGAAGATCCAACCGTGACGAACGGTCTTGCGATGTTCGTCTCCGGCGACCAGATCCGCAAAGGTGCCGCCTTGAACGCGATCCAAATCGCTGAACTAGCGTTTAGGGGATAGGGTATAGCGGATAGGAAAAGGTTTTTTCTATACCCTGCGCCCTATACCCTAGAAAGTCGATCTTTATCTTTGTTTTCCCGCGCAGCCCTGCTACATTATTCCCGGTTAGGGTTTTTCTTTTAACTGATTCAAACGTGTTGCTGAAATGACTGGTATCGCCATACTCTCGCAAAGGAAATAGCCTTGGAGAATGACGCGCAGCAAAACCCCAGGAAAGAAAACATCAAAAATCTATCCGGCATCGAGATCAAACCGCACTACACTCCAGAGGACGTTAAAAATCTCAATGTGGATACGGATCTTGATTTGCCAGGTGAATATCCTTTTACAAGAGGGGTCCATCCCACGATGTACCGTGGTCGCTTGTGGACGATGCGGGAATTTGCGGGCCTTGGCAACGCGGAGGAAACAAACAAGCGATTCAAATATTTGATAGAGCACGGCCAGACAGGATTATCCGTCGCATTCCACTTACCGACTCTTTACGGTAAGGAAAGCGGGACTGAGATGACGATCGGAGAGATAGGGAAAGTTGGCGTTATTGTGGATACCCTTGCGGATATGGAAATGCTTTTTGAGGGTATTGATCTCGGTAAAATCTCGACCTCCATGACGATCAACGCGCCCGCCGCGA
>MHFU01000143.1:0-18907 GCA_001804345.1 Omnitrophica bacterium RIFOXYB12_FULL_50_7 | reverse complement strand
ATCCTTCTCGCTATGTATATTGCCGTCGGCGAGAAACAAGGCGTTTTACCCGAGAAGCTCACGGGAACGATCCAAAATGACATTCTCAAGGAGTTTATTGCACAAAAGTCATGGATCTTCCCGCCGGAACCCTCCATGCGGCTCATTATGGACACGATTGAATTTTGCGAGAAACATGTCCCGAAATGGAACACGATTTCCATTAGTGGTTACCATATAAGGGAAGCGGGATCCACCGCCGTTCAGGAGCTCGCGTTCACGCTTGCTGACGGGTTTGCTTACGTCGAAGCAGCAATGGCGAGGAACCTGGATATCGACGCCTTCGCGCCGCGGCTGTCATTTTTCTTCAATGCGCATAACGATTTTTTCGAAGAAATAGCCAAATACAGGGCTGCCCGGCGTATCTGGGCACGATCTATGAAGGAAAAATACGGAGCCAAGAAGCCCGAATCCTGGAAGCTGCGTTTTCATACGCAAACGGCAGGCGTTAGTTTGCAGGCGCAAGAACCGGAGAATAATATTGTAAGGGTCACACTTCAAGCTCTCGCGGCGGTACTTGGCGGAACACAATCCTTGCACACGAATAGCATGGATGAGGCGCTCGCCCTGCCATCAGAAAAAGCTGTTACCATAGCCTTGCGAACCCAACAAATTATCGCCCAAGAATCCGGGGTGGCCGCAACGGCCGATCCGCTCGGCGGTTCTTATTACGTGGAATGGCTTACGAACAAGATGGAAGAAGAAGCCGAAAAATACTTCAAAAAGATCGAGGAGCTTGGAGGTGTTATCCCTGCGATCCGCAAGAATTTCTTCCAAAATGAAATTGCGCGGTCCGCTTATGAATACCAGCGGGCGGTCGAAAACAAAGAGCAGATCATCGTTGGAGTTAATTGGCAACGTTCCAGCTGCCATGAGAAAATAGAAACTCTGAAAATCGGTGAAGATATTGCAAGGAAACAGATCGAGAAGTTGCAACGACTGAAAAGAACTCGCGACAACGTGAAAGTGGAAGCTGCCCTCGAAAGCGTTCGAGAGATCGCAAAGGGAACCGGAAATCTGTTACCCTCTATCCTGGAAGCCGTGAAAACGCAGGCGTCTGTTGGCGAGATCATCGACGTGTTGAAAGACGTATTTGGCAAGTACGAGGAATCCACGGAATTCTGAAGAGGTGAGGGAAAATGGACAAAGAAAAAAAGATCCGCGTGGTTGTCGCAAAACCCGGGCTTGATGGACATGATCGTGGCGCGAAGGTTATAGCGCGAGCGCTGCGCGATGCGGGCATGGAGGTTATTTATACTGGCCTGCATCAGACTCCGGCCCAGATTGTCGAAATCGTTATCCAGGAAAACCCGGATGCCCTATGTCTCTCGATACTCTCGGGAGCTCATAATACGCTTTTCCCGGAGATCATGCGCATACTCAAGGAAGAAAATATAAATGATGTGCTCGTGTGTGTCGGGGGCGTGATCCCCGATGAGGATATTCTCGAATTAAAAGCACTCGGTTTCGAGGGATTTCACGGACCTGGCACAGAACTGCGGGCTATCGTGAGTTATATCCGAAATCATTTGAAACGGTGAGCTGTATTTCCAAAAATCAAGGTTGTGAATATGGCGATGGCCATTGATACGCTTATCCAGCAAATGAAACAAGGCGAACGACGCGCCGTGGCAAGGCTCATGACCCTCGTGGAAAACGATATGGTGGCAGCCAAGGAAGTTTCCTCGAAGATTTTCAAGGATGCGGGTTATGCCTATGTGGTTGGTGTGACCGGTGCCCCCGGTTCTGGGAAAAGTTCGTTGGTGAACAAAATCGTGAAATTTCTCGCTGATAAGGGGGCGCGTATTGGTGTGATCGCCGTGGATCCCACAAGCTCTTTTTCCGGAGGAGCCTTGCTGGGGGACCGCATCCGAATGAGGGATAATGTTACGAGCGAAAAGGTGTTCATCCGGAGCATGGCCACTCGAGGGCAGCAAGGAGGGATGGCTCGTGCAACCAAGGATATGATTACGATACTCGATGTGTTTGGCTGCGAATATATTTTTATCGAAACAGTCGGTGTGGGACAAAATGAGATCGATGTCCATAGTACGGCCCACGCGACGCTGGGCGTAATGGTCCCCGGCATGGGCGATGAGATCCAAACACTCAAAGCCGGTATTCTGGAAATTTGCGATATTTTCGTTGTGAATAAGACGGATCACGAAGGCGGCGACAGGCTCGTTTCCGAAATCGAATCCATGCTTAGCTTGAGTGATAAGCTGAGCATGGATCATGATGAAAATGATGTTATTTCCTCCACTCCGGTTGACAAGGTGAGCGGATGGCGGCCCGCGATAGTGAAAACGAATGCCGTTACGGGAGAAGGGATCCCGGAGCTTTGGAATGCCGTCGAAGGTCACCGTGAATTCCTTGTGAGTTCCGGCCTTTTCGACGAACGTCTTAAAAAGCGTTTTCGGAAAGAAGTGATGGATATTTTACACGAACATTTCCGCGTGCGCGTTGAGGATGTGCTTGATGCCGGTAAAAATGAGATCATTAACGATCTATTAGCGAAGATCCTCCGCCATCAAAGAAGCCCCTACGAAATCTCCGACATCATTAGCAAACACATCACGACTCGTGAGTAAGATAGCTCTTTAACGAAGACACAGGACTTGGTCCAATATGCGGAACATCAAACTCGTCCTCGAATATGACGGTTCAACGTTCTTTGGTTTTCAGCGCCAGCCAGGGAAGCCGACTATCCAGGAAGTTCTTGAGAAGGCCCTTTCCGGATTTTTTGACCGCAAGATGAAGATCGCCGCCGCGAGCGGCCGCACGGATGCCGGCGTTCATGCCGAGGGCCAGGTGGTCAACTTCAAGACTTCGAGTGCTCACCAGCTGTGGCAGATTCAAAAAGGCCTCAACGCACTTTTACCGCCGCCGGTGGTCGTGAAAGAAATCCAGGAAGTCGCGCCCAATTTTCACGCCCGCTATAGCGTCCGTTCCAAGGTCTATGAATACCGTGTCTGGAATCATCCTTGTCGCTCTCCCCTTATTGCGGGCCGTGCGTTTCATGTCCCCTATCATTTAAACATTACGAGGATGCGGCGAGCCGCCAAGGCATTTCCCGGTAAACATGATTTCCGGTCCTTTACTTCCGTATCTGCCATGAAAAAGGGGAGCTCTTGCGTCCGGACGATCAAATGCTTTCAGATCAAGAGACAAGGGCATCTCATTCTCATGCACGTGGAAGCAGATGGATTCCTTTACCACATGATCCGAAACATAGTCGGAACGCTTCTGGAGGTTGGGAGAGGGAAGCGAAAGACCGAAGATATTGCCGCTATTCTCAAGGCTAAGGACCGGCGCCTTGCCGGTATAACAGCCCCTTCCGAAGGCCTTACCCTGATTAGGGTTGCGTACTAGTTTCGTTTCAATTCCTCGTTATCCGTGATGCCCTCAATTAAAATAATTAAAAAATATTAATAATCTTGATTGACATATTATTAAAATGTGTTAATGTGCTGTATTAGATAAATGTTTTTAACGTTCTTTCTTAGATTTTTAAAAAGTTTTTAACCAAAACTTTGGAGGTGCATCATGGCGAACCTCAACGAAATCTGGAATTTGAAATTAAGAGCGAATCATCGCGGCCAAAATTACGGCCTACGGCGCAAAGCGGTTGCAATTATTGCAATCGCTTTTTTTATTTTTAGCGGGATCACTATGCCTGCTTCTTTTGCGACCATGCCGGAAGTTATTCAAAATGAACAGGCCCACTTTGTTCCCGTCGTGAGCTATGATCCTGCAGCCGTGGATAGTTTGGCTGCAAGTTCGGGGGAGGCAATTCCTTCGGGTGCGGCAGTTCAAAATACCAATCCTTTATCGCCGAGCACCGCAAGCACGCATACAGATGCGCTTCCTGCTGCCAGCGATACATCGCTAGCTTCTTTTTCCAGCGTGGATTATGAAAGCGAGATTTCTGGAATCCATAATCTGATAGCGATCACCAGCGGTCCCGCGGACAGCGTTAGTGGCGCGTTAGCCTCCTTGGTGCGAACCGGCAATTCTGCTTATCAGATTAATTACGCCATGAGCGGAGCTTCTTCCTGGGTTGCAGGTTACAGCTCTTTTGATGATCTGGGAACGCCAGAGGTTGCTGAAACTCAGGATTTTAGCGCCTCGGCCTATTTCGGGTTATGGATTGCGACAACAAACGGGACCGCGCAATTGACTGTTCAATTTCTGGATGTTGCCGGGAAAAGAGGAACTATTTTGCTTGATGGTGTTAATACGACCGGGAAATTGTATAAGGTCTCAATGGCGACTTTGAAACAAATGATGCCTCAAGTCAATTTTTCCAAGGTCAAAGATATATGCGTTGTTGCTGAGGGAAGAAAGGTTTCCGCTCTCTCGGGTGCTCTTCAAGTCCGGATGTTTACTACAAACCTTGAAGACATGCCCAGAGTTATTACCTGGTCTCCGGCAGCCTCAAATGCGAATTATGCATTTGGGACGGAGACTTATGTGGGGGCCGACCATAAAAATTATGTTCGGTTGATGATCAAGGACTTTCGCACGGGCATAACCCGCGAGTTGAAGCCGCCGCATTTTGCGCTCTTCGAAGAAAATGACAGCTACACCTTGATGGATGTTTCACCGCAAGGCGATCTTGTTTGCTTTGGAGGAAAGAACAGCTATGCATCGCCTGCGGTGGAATGGTTCGTTGTCAGGAGAATGGACACCGAACAAGAAACGGGTCTTTCGGCGATTCCCGACAGAGTTGTCTTTCTGGAAAACGGCAATGTTGAGATGATGGACCTCCAAAAAAGCTTTAGCAATGGCACTGAACTGGGAACCGTTTACACAGTGGACCATCAAACCCTTATGGGTTATACGGCTCCGTTGAGGATGATTACCCAGGGGAACGCGGTTCTTAAAGCGGGGTATTTGATCATTCCTGAATACAATTCGTATAGCAACCATTTCACGGTAACGGTCTATGATGCCTCGCATGGTGCTGATTATCTTGCGAGTACAAACGTGATGATCGAATACCATGCTAGCCAGGCCGCAGGGGGATCGAGCGGAAGTGGCAGGGACGCCAAGATCGATGCCTATAAGACATCAACGGACCGGGCAATCATTACGGTGGGAATTTCCGCAGTTGGGAATGGTGATGTTGACCTCAGCCAATCCTTTGTTTTTGATCCAGCGACAGGAGAACAGCTAACTTTGAACGGTTCGGTGACGGCAGTGGAATATCTTGCGGATAATATCGCAAAATATACGGTTACGCACCGGAATGCGGCGACGGAAACCGTTTTTGTGGATCTTGCGACATTGAAAATTACCCAACCGCCGGTCCCTGAGGGCTGGGTGCGTGTGCCGTCACTTTCTAACCGGGCCTATCAAAGGGAAGGGGACTTGGTGCGTGTCATGGATCTTTTAACGGGCACCGTATCCAATAAACCGACAAGTCAAAACACCGAAAATACGCCTGAACTATACCGGTACGGATTTCAATACGCCATGACGCCGGAAGGCTTAAAAGAGATCTATTGGATTCGTGACGATGATCTTTCTTTAGGCGTTTACGATCCTGTAAGCATGACTTGGTTTGCTGATTATCCAGTCAATGGTTTTGTTCCTAATCCTAGCCTTGTTTCCTCGGATGGAAAATATTTGGCTGTCTTGCATAACTCCGATCGAGATATTACGGTGGTTTCATTATACGGTTCTCCTTCCGCCCACACGGTGGTTCTCCCGCCACTGATCGCTGCTGCTTATCCAACGGTTCATTTTATAAATTCGAGACAACTCCATGTGACTTATCACGATGGGAGCGACCGTCTTTTTCTCGTGACGATCCAACCCGATGGGTCTTTAAAAATGACTCCGATTGTTCCCGAAGGCTGGACTCGCGCGGCATCGAATGAGAATTACGCATTTAAAATGACATATCACGAAGAACCCCAGCCCTCCTTGCCAGGGCGTGGAGTTCTTCAAGTGATGGATCTCAGAAACGGACAGATTACAACAGTATCTCTTTACGGGAACGATCATCTTCAGATATGGAATCATTACGACATTTCGTCTGACGATGTGCCAGGGGGAGCCGTGCTTTTTTATGAAATCGCGATGCCGGTGTCTGGCGGTTCTAATGCAGCCATTGGTTATGACAATATTGTTGTTGCTCAGCGCCTGAACAATCCCGATCAATATGGTTTCATGTCGCAGCGTGTCATGCAACCCGGCTCGACGCTTCATTCCATTGAGTTTGATTCGCAAGGCCGGGCGTCCGTTAAAATCTCAAACTCTTTTGATGACGGTACCACGATGGAATATGTCTACCTATTAAATCTTTCAAGCTTGAAGGTGGAAGAAGCTTTAACGAAACTCATTAAGCAGGGGAGCCGGTTTGCGATCGATGCCGCTTCCGGATTTGCCGTCTACCTTATGCCAAAAGGTGAAGGGAACCGGAGCGTTCTTTATGATGTCTCGCAGGGAACGGATCAAATGAGAGCGGAAGCTTGGTTCGAATTTAATTCTAGTCGTGAAATGCATCGAATTTCTTTCGTGGACATTAATCAAATGAGTGATGACCCTCGTGTGGAAACTCTGACGATCTCGCTTTCCCTTACGGGGAATGACGGATCGATCGAGGATACGGTTGTCGGGAATATAATGTCACTTCCCAGTATTGTTTTTGACTCTTGGGAGATTGAAAGCTTAAGGCATTCCGGGAACGTGATTGTTTACCAGTTTAAAAACGCTCTTGGCGAAACAAAATGGACGGCCGTAGAGATACCCTCTTTTCAGGAAGTGCCGTTACCCGTTCCTGTCGGTTGGACGCGAGCGGCGAGTCATTCGAGTTATGCGTACCAAGTGAAGAAAAATGTTCCGGATTCTATTCATGACCAACTGTGGGTAAAAGATCTTGGAACGGGAGGAGAAAGGTTGGTCGAGCAAATTTTTACCTATAGGAACGGGGATCGATTTACGGAGAATATAGACGTTCATCCGGAAGGCCGTGTTGTTGCTTATGAAGTGCGATCCACGATCGCCGGTCAAAAAATGCTGAAAATAGCTTCTTTGCAGTCCGGCTATGTCTCAGGGGTGATCCTCCATGAAAGGGCCAATATTCTGAGCATTGAATTTTCCGGAAATATCGTTCGGGTCTCTGTGACTGCAGATGCAGGGAAGGCAGCGGGCGTTTATGAATTTGACATTGCGACAGGCTCGACACTTTTTCTCCCCAATGTTCCCGCCGGCTGGACGCGAGCGGTGTCGAATGTGAATTACGCGTTCAAGGTGGAGGGCATGGCCTTGAAGCTGAAGGACCTCATGACTGGCACCGAGATCATCGTGGCTTCCGGGCATACCGGAGGTTATCCCGCGTACGTTGACAGCGTCTATGATGTTTCACCTGACGGGACGACCGTAATTTACGGGATCAATCATTCAACGATCTATGGAACTTATACGTACCTTCAAAGGATCAGTGACCCTTCCCAAAAGAGGGTCGTGAATGGGAATCTCAATTCGATCCGGTTTGAAGAGAATGGGAAGGTTGCTGTTGTGAACGTTCAGCGGAGCAGTGTGGCGGACGTTCGGATCGATGTGGCGACCTTGCAGTATCATGTTCCTCAAAGCTGGACGCGGGCGGCATCGAATGCGAATTTTGGTTACAAGTTTCAGTACGATGGTCTTGGAGGTAAGCTGTGGGTTATGAATTTGAGTACCGGCCAGGCTACGGAAATTACCAGCGTGTACGGCGGGGGCGCTTATCCGGTCCGTTTTCAGGCTGTGGTGGATATCTCACCGGATGGAACAACGGTGATCTACGGGACGACGCAGCCTGTGTACGGGACCAAGATCTTGGTCCAGAGGATCGCAAGTCCTTCTCAAAAATTGACACTCCAGGGGATTCTCGTGGGCGTTTCGTTCAACGGAAATATTGTTGAGCTCACGAAAATGGGGGGTACCAAGCAATGGGTGGATATCGGCAGCCTGAAGATCGCGCCTCGGCCTATTCCGGCAGGTTGGAAGGCGGTGCCCTTCATGCCGAATATGGCTTATCAGACCATCACGGGAAACAGTGTGCGGGTGATGGACCTGATGACCGGTGTCATTTCTGAAAAGCCGAGTTCTCAGAATTCAAGCAACTTTCTAACGAAACGTCAGGGGCTCTATTACGTGATGATCTCCACGGGCTTAAAAGAGATTTATTCGATCAAGATAGGCCAGAGGAGTTATTTGCAGAGTTACGATCCCAGGACAAAAAAATGGACTTCGTATAAGGCCTGACCGGAAGGGTCTTCAATCGGGACGGCAACCCTCATCACAGTGTCGGGTCTCCCTCTAAAATTGATAGTGTCGAAGACTGAGGATCTTGATCAAAAAGCCCGGGATAAAAAAAAAGGTAAAAGTTTGACACTCCTGGGGGTTTTTGTTATACTCCGCGGACTTTTCAATACACTTTGAGTCGCAAGAAGGTTTCTCGCCTTTCCGACTTTTTCCTAATTGACGAATAGATAAGGAGTTATATTCGTCATCCTGAACGCAGTGATGGATCTTACTACAGGATTCTTTGGCTTCGTCTCGGAATGACGGGATTCCAGGAACTTATGAAGACTTTTATTCCCACTGAAAAAGATATTGCGCGCAAGTCCTATCTGATCGATGCTGATGGGAAGACCCTTGGAAGGATGTCCACCAAGATCGCGTCTCTTTTGATCGGCAAAGGTAAGACCTGTTTCATGCCGGACAAGCTCACGGGGGACCAAGTCATCGTTATCAATGCCAAGAAGGTCCATGTGACAGGCAACAAAAAGGAAGATAAGATCTATACCCATTACACGGGTTTTTCCAGCGGTTTGAAGACGTATACCTACGAACAGCTCATGGAAAAGAATCCAGCCGAAATCATCATGCGTGCCGTCAAGCGCATGCTTCCGAAGAACCGGATCGGTGATGTGATGCTCAAAAGACTTCGCGTTTATCCCGGTACGGAGTACCGGAATAAAGCGCAAAAACCCATTAAGATCGAGGTTTAATCCGTATGACCACTCCCGCGACACTTATGTATGCTACCGGACGCCGTAAAACCGCGATTGCCCGCGTGTGGGTTTTCCCGGGACAAAAAGGTTTTATCGTCAACGGACAAGACTCTGCGAAATATTTGAAACGCGCGAATCTCCAGATGCTTGTCGAACAACCTCTCAAATCCGCGAACCTTCTTGGACAAGTGCGTGTCCGCGCCCGTGTCCAGGGCGGTGGGGTGGCCGGCCAGGCTGGAGCGATTCAGCTCGGAATTGCCCGGGCGATTGTGGGCCTTAATCCCGAAATGCGTGCCACGATGCGCAAGGGCGGTTTTATGACCCGTGACCCCCGAGAAAAAGAAAGAAAGAAACCGGGTCGTAAAGGCGCTCGCAGAAGCTTCCAGTTCACCAAACGTTAATGCGGTCCCAATACCAATCAATCTCAGCGGAGCTGAGATTGGGGCTGTCCAGCCCCAACCCTCTGATTACATAGAGGGGTTGGTTGGGACTGTACTGATTTCCAATTATAAAAATGGATGAAAATCAGCGCCGACTGCCATTTTGTAAAAAAAATGAAAAGTTTGGGCGAGTGCTGTTTCGCGGTCTTTTTTTTCTCGCGCTCGTTTTTATCCTGACCGGCTGCCAGGGATTCATGGACGATTACAACTACAGGCCGGTGGGCGTGGTGCCGTTAAATTCGAACCCATAAAATAAATACTGACACAGTGCCCGCAAGAGATTAGGAGCCATGAAAAAAAGCCAGGCATTGTTGCTATCGGCCGTCCTTTTCCTGGTTTTTTTTGTTTCAGGTCTCTGGTTCCAGGCGCATCGTTTACTTCCCTCTCCAAAACTTCATGAATCCCTGATCCAAAAAGTCCAGGCGCTCACCGAAGGTACGCTGAAATACCAAAATGTCCGGGTTGGTTATTTCCCTCAGCCCAAGATCGTTTTCGAGCTTCCGCAACTGACCTTTCCCGATCGTCCTTTGGTGGTTGATGCGGAAAAGATCCAATTTGATTTTAATATCCTGCCCCTTCTTTTCGGACGCGTGGAACCTGCCGCTTTTTATGTGCAGTCCGGTAAAGCGGATCTTGTGTTTCCAGGCCTGAGTTTTTTAAATCCGGTGCGTTTTGAGAATTTCTCGCTTCAGGTCGGTGCCGTTCGTTCCAAGATCCCCATACCGTTCCATTTCACCACGGATATGGCCAGGAAACCAAACGCGCTTGTGATCAAAGGAAATGTGGTGCTGGATTCCGTCGAAGAGTGGAACTGGGAGAAGGCGAGCGGGTCTATGATGGTGGAGCTTAAGGGGCTGTCGTTGGGTGATGCGACCAAAGGGCTCGCACCGGATCCGAAGCGAGCCTTCCTTTTTAAAGGGGGCCAGATCGACACCTCTGTGGAGATCAAAAAGAAGGCGCAAGATGTTTTTCTTGAATTGACCGCGGCCGGAACCGGGAAGGGAATGACCTATGAAATGTCGCTGGAGAGTGCCTGGGTTACATCGCCGGTGCTTGACGCTGAGTGGAACGTGACGGCTGCGTGGAACAATGACACTTCGGAGTTGAAGCTCCATAAAGGGCTCGTGAAACTCCCCTTCGGCGAGATCGAAACGAACGGTGGCATGAAGCTTAATACAGGGGAGATTAGCGGCTTGCACGTGGCGGGTTCGAATATGGCGATCGAAGATCTTTTGAAATATTGGCCGGGTCTCGAAAAGGCGCTTCCTTTCCATATCGGATTTTCCGGTTACGGGAAGTGGGTTCTTTCCATGGAAGGGACGCTGGACCATCTATCGCTTCATTTCGGCTGGGATCTCGCGCAGGCACTTCTTTCTTATGGACAATATTTCACAAAACCCAAAGATATTCCCCTGGACCTGGATTTCGATCTCCTGCTTCAAAAAGGAGCGATACTGGGCGGCGATTTTGCCATAAAATTCAAGGAATTGAGTATGAAAGGGAATCTGAAGGACCTCGACCTGAAGACCGGAGGAGGACAGATCAATTTGATCACGAACAAATTCTCCATGACCGGTTGGGAACAATATATCCCCGCGCTTCAGGGTTACAAGCTGGAGGGAGATGCCAAGCTGATGGCGAATTGGAAAGGGGACCTTCGCAAGCCAGAGAAGGCCGAACATATTTTTAATATTTCGTTCGATAAAGCCTCCTGGATGATCCCGGAAGGTCCGGGGTTCCGCAACGTGTCGCTTTCTCTGGACTACAGCCCGCTTATGTTGGAGGGCCGGAAAATGCAGTTTGAGATCGGCGGCTCACAAGTCGTGGCCGACCTGAAGATCTCCGGATTTCCGGAAAAGCCGGTAGTGGTTGCGAAGGTCTCTGCGAAAGAATCGAAGCCTCTTGACGTTTGGCAAGCGATCGCGGCTCTTTTGCAACGCAAGGACAAAGATGTCGGCACGAACGTTGATGCTCGCATCAAAGAATTCATTCAGACGATTTTCCCGAAGGAGCAGATCCTTAAAAATGTCTTGGTCGATCTTCTCTGCGAGGGAGGCGTGTGGAATGTGTCGTCCCTTCAATTCGAGGGCTACGGTGGAAAAGCAGATCTTAAAGGTTCTCTGAACCTTAGCGGCAAAGAGCCGGGGTACAATTTTGCTGGCGAGTTTCGCGGCGTGGATCTCGGGCTTTTCCTGAGTCGTCATGACGCGGCTCAGAAAGTTCTCGAAGGCACGCTTGATCTTAAAGGTTCGATAACAGGTACGGGGTGGGGACCCGAAGCTTGGAGCAAGTTTTTGGCGGGAGAAGGGGAGTGGACGCTCACAAGCGGCAAATTCCTGACTTTTGACCTCAAAGACGCTCTTTCAACGATTGAGCCTTTCAAAAATCTTGGGGAAATCAGGTCCAGTCTGAAGGATTTTGACTCGATGAATTTCAAGTGGAAGCTTTCGGAGGGGAAAAGCACGACCGACAATCTGCTTGTTAAGAGCAAAGATTACGTCTTGGATGGTGAAGGGACGCTCGGGTTTGACGGGCTCGCGAATTTCAGAATGGATGTGTTCTTATCGAGCGAGATCTCGGTGAAGTTGCTGCCGGACACGGCGTCTGCTTTCAAAAGGGACCCGCAAGCCCATCTGGGACCTATCCCCACGCTGTTTTCCGGGTCTTTGCTTGCTCCTGAAGTAAAACCTGACCCGGCCCAAGCCGAAGAATTAACACAAAAGATTTACAAGGGTAAAGCGAAGGATTTTCTCTGCGAGCTGGTGACAGAGTAATTCTTGGAATAATAAAGGGGTCAGTCACCATTTTAGGGAAATGGTGACTGACCCCTTTATTTCTTTTTGAATTCTTTCCTCAATTTCTGGATCAAGGCTCGTGCGGCCAAAAGTTCCGATTCCCGTTTGATCTTGTGCAACATCGAGGCCTTGTATTTTCCTCCGGCCGAGACCGTGGTTTTGACCCCCTTGTCAGAGAAGGCGTGCGTGTACTCCGGGAGTTTCTGCCATTTCTTAAGCGTCATTTCCTGAAGCGTGCTTTTGGGGTTCGGGTCGAGCCGGAAAAGAAGTTTGGGATCAAAATATATTTTGAAATGTTTCAGGATGAATGCTTCGACCTTGTCGTGACCCTGATCAAAATAGATTGCCGCAAAAAGAGCCTCGAGCGCGTCTGTCAGCAACTTGGCTTTGAGGAAATCCTTGAAATTCTGGCGCAGATTTTTGCTGATCAAAAGGACATGCTGGAGCTTCAGGGCTTGTGCGATGCGGCTCAGGATCTTTTGAGAGACGAGGATCGAGCGAAGCTTCGAGAGCATGCCTTCGTCGGCCTCGGGGAATTTCTCGAACAATTTTTGGCAGATGACTTCATTTAAAATAGAATCTCCAAGGAATTCCAGCCGGTCAAAATCCTCAAGGCCCTTGGTGGCGCGGATATTCTCGTTCCGGAAGGAAGGGTGCGTCAACGCGGCGCGGTAGGCTGTGACGGACTTTACCGAGAACCCCAGGACCTTGCGCAAAGAGGTCTTGCTGTGAGGATCTTTGTGGGATATGGGCTTCGACATGTGCGTACCATAAGAGTTTTTCTGGTTTCTGTCAATAGAGAAAATAACGTAAGTGGTTCTGGATAGAGGGGATAGAACATATACTCGAAAAAAGATCCGAGGGGGCTATTCCCAGTCCAAACTACCATGTTGGGAAAGAAATAATAAAGTTTGGACGGTCCCAATACCATGATTACCCGTCTTTTGGATAAAAGATGATCATGGCGTAACTTCTTAAATTGACAAAGGATAGAGCCATTTCTATAATACAAAATCTTTAAGGGGGACAGTCCCTCTAAAGTTTCTAAAGGGACTGTCCTCTTAATTCCCCTAAAGGAGAAACAAAGACTCAAATGTTGAATTGTGCGGTTCTTGGCGCTACAGGATATACCGGAGTCGAACTTACAAAGTTGCTTCTGGCTCATCCCCATGTCCGGGTCTCCCTCTTAACCACCCGGCAGGAAAAATCCATAGCCCTTCGCGAAGTTCTACCCTCGGTCTCAAAAGACATCACGATTGAGATCACGCCTTATTCATTCGATGCCGTGAAAAAAAAGGCGGATGTGGTCTTTTTGTGCCTGCCGCACACCGAGGCGATGGCTGCGGCCGAACAGCTTCTCGCAGCCGGCAAGATCGTGATCGATCTTTCCGCGGATTTTCGCTTGAGAGACAAAAAGATTTATGAGAAATGGTATGGGGTGAATCATGTCGCGCCTCAATATCTTTCCAAGGCGGTTTATGGGCTTTGTGAGGTGTACCGGGAAAAGATCAAAAAGGCGGACCTGATCGCCAATCCCGGGTGTTATCCCACGGGACCGTCGCTGGCGCTCATTCCGCTTCTTAAGAAAAAACTGATCGATCCCCAGTTCATTATCATCAATGCGGCGTCCGGCGTCAGCGGTGCCGGGAAGAAGCTTACAACCACGACTCATTTCTGTGAGGCGAGTGAAAATTACAGCGCTTATAAGGTGAACCGGCATCAGCATATGCCCGAGATCGAACAGACGCTTTCTGCGGCGGCCGGAAAATCCGTGAAGATTACATTTGTACCGCATCTGTTGCCTGTGAACCGGGGGATCCTGGCGACGATCTATGCTGAGACAATGCCGAAAGCGACTGAAATGCTTATCCGGAAGACGCTGGAAAGTGCGTACAAACAATCGCCTTTCGTCAGGGTCAAACCCTCGGGACAATACCCGTCTCTCAAGGATGTGCAGCATACGAATTTTTGTGATATCGGCGTCAGTCTTCAGGAAGAAACAGGGCGTGTCGTGATCATCACGGCGATCGATAATCTTGTCAAAGGCGCGGCCGGCCAAGCCGTCCAGAATATGAACCTCCGGTTCGGTTTTCCGGAAGAAGCGGGGCTCCTCTAGCACCGCGAGACTATAAATATTATGGGTTCGCGGTGCAATACTGCCCGAGTCTTTTTTTTGTTTTATTAAGGGTGACTTGGACTGCACTTGTTATCCTTCAAATGCCTATTTGAGAACAAGTGCTGTTAACCCTTAAAATTAAATGGAGAACAGTATAGTGAAAAGACCTTTTTGGAAAAAAGAGAAGAACGGTTCCGTGACCACCCCGAAAGGTTTCGTCGCGGGCGGCATTCACGCGGGGATCAAGAAGAAGAAAAAAAAGTATGACGTTTCCCTGACCTATTCCAAAACGCCGTGCGTCGCGGCCGGGACTTTTACCACGAACCGTGCGAAGGCGTGGCCGGTGCTCTATTCGATGAAGGCCATCCATGCCTCGAAACATCATGCGATCCTCGGGACAAGCGGGAACGCCAACTGCCTGAATGGTCCGATTGGAAAGAAAGCGGTTGATGAGATCACCTGGGAGGCCGCGAAATATCTGGACGTTCTTCCCCAGGAAGTCCTTCTCGCACAGACGGGGATCATTGGCGTTCCTTTTCCGATCACTTGTGTAAAACGAGCAATCCCGAAACTCGTGAAGCGTCTTTCCGAGACCGGCGGTCACGGCGCGGCCAAAGGGATCCTCACGACCGATCTTTCCAGCAAGGAAATAGCGCTCTCGTTGGAACTTGGCGGCAAAAAAGTAACGATCGCGGCTTGTGCGAAAGGCGCCGGGATGGTGCACCCGAACATGGCCACGATGCTTTGTTTTATCACGACCGACGCGGCGATCACGAAATCTCTTCTTCGTCGGGCCGTGCGCCACGCGGCAGATGATACCTTTAACCAAATGGCGATCGATAATGACATGAGCACGAACGATATGGTGCTTTGCCTCGCGAACGGAGAAGCAGGGAATTCTCCGATCCAGAAGATCGGTAAGGATTATTGGATGTTCCGCGAAACCCTGGAAGAAGTGATGCGCTATATTGCGCATGAAATGGTGACAGACGGCGAAGGCGTGACGCATGTGTGCCGGCTCCGGGTTTCGGGTGCGAAAAAACCGACGGAGGCTGAACGGGCGGCACGACAGATCGCCAATTCCATGCTTTTCAAGACCATGCTTGCAGGTTCCAATCCGAACTGGGGGCGCATCGCGGCCGCGGTTGGTGCAAGCGGCGTGGATTTTAATCCCAATAATCTGAGCATCTGGTTTGGCGACGCGCAGGTGGTCAGTCAGGGACGGTTGCGGGTCCTGAACCTCCCGAAGGCCCGGAGGATCCTGCAGAAAAAGGAATACACAATCGATGTCGTGATCGGCAAGGGCCGTGGCCGGGCGGAATTCATCACCTGCGATCTCACGACGAAGTACGTGTTGATCAACGCCGCGTACTCTTAAAAAAAGGAAACAGGGTGTAGGGGAAAGGGTATAGAAATCAAAGAAATTTATTTTCTAAACCCTAAACGCTAAAAAATGAAAGAATACATCAAAAAAGCGCAAGCCTTGGTCGAGGCGCTTCCTTACATCCAGAAATTCCGCGGTAAAGAGATCTTGATCAAGTACGGCGGCGCGGCCTTGACCTATCAGGAGGTCCGTGACATGGTGCTTCAGGACCTTGTCTTTATGAGCTATGTCGGGATTCGCCCGATTTTGATCCACGGGGGTGGGAAGTTCATCACGGAGGCCATGAAGAAAAAAGGCGTGCAGAGCCAGTTCGTGAACGGACTGCGCGTGACGGACAAGGCGACGATCGAAGTCGTGAACGAAACTCTGGCCGAACTGAATCGGAGCATTGTGCATGATATTGAACGGCTCGGGGGTTCCGCGGTCGGACTCTCCGGGTATGATGCCGAGATCCTGAACGTGGTGAAGCATACCGAGAACGGCGACGTGGGTTTTGTCGGTGATGTTTCTTCGGTCAATACGGTGCCCCTCAAGGAACTCACGGAATTCGGAAGAATCCCGGTGATCTTCCCTGTAGGGAAGGGACCGGATGGTGAAATGTACAATGTGAACGCGGACGAGGCGGCGGCCAATATCGCGGCGGCGATGCACGTTCCGAAATTCATGGTGCTCACGAATGTTAAAGGGATCCTCCGCGATCCGACGAACGAAGAGACGCTCATCCCTTCGCTTCGCGTGGGCGAGACGCAGCAGTTGATCGATCAGAAGATCATTTCGGGGGGCATGATCCCCAAGGTCAAGGCCTGTATCGATGCGCTTCAGGGCGGTGTCCAGAAGGCCCACATCATTGACGGTCGCATCACGCACGCTCTTTTGCTTGAAATTTTCACGGACCAGGGGATTGGAACGGAGATCACTCTTTAGGGGATAGGGGTTAGGGTGTAGGGTTTAGAAAAATAAAACTATCCCCTATCCCCTATCCGCTAAACCCTAAACGCTAATTTATGAAAACATCCGACGTTCAGAAATTATATGACGAGTACGTGATGCCAACCTATGCCCGGCTGCCGGTGTGCCTGGTCAAAGGCAAGGGTTCACGCGTTTGGGACCTCGAGGGGAAAGAGTATCTCGATTTTTTCCCGGGGTGGGCGGTCTCTGGCCTCGGGCATTGCCATCCCATCGTGGTAAATGCGATCAAGGAACAGGCGCGGAAGATGCTCCACGTGGCGAACAATTTTCTGAATGTGAAACAGGCTGAGCTTGCGAAAACGATTTCCGAAGCGTCGTTCCCGGCGAGGATTTTTTTCTGCAATAGCGGCGCCGAAGCGAATGAAGGCGCGATCAAATTCGCCAAGAAGTACGGGAGTGAAACCGGACGCTTTGAGATCATCACCATGAAAAACTCTTTTCATGGAAGGACGCTGGCGGCGATGACCGCGACAGGGCAGGAAAAATTTCATCAAGGGTTCCAGCCGCTCATGGAGAAATTCCGGTATGCGGATTTCAACGACCTGGAGTCGGTGAAAAAACTTGTGACCGACAAGACGATCGCGATCATGCTAGAACCCATTCAGGGCGAGGGCGGGGTCTCGGTGGCGAGCCGGGGTTTTCTGGAAAGTCTCCGGAAACTTTGTGACGAAAAAGACATGCTTCTGATCCTGGACGAAGTGCAGACCGGAATGGGACGCACGGGGAAGATGTTCGCGTATCAACATTATAATCTTGAGCCGGATATTATGACGCTTGCCAAGACCTTGGGCGGCGGTGTTCCAATCGGGGCTTTTGTCGTGAACCGGAAAATCAAAAAAGAAGTGCTCACCGCCGGGATGCACGGATCGACCTTTGGTGGGAATCCGCTCGTGTGCGCGGCGGGCCTCGCGGTTTTCAAGGCGATCAAAAAAGAAAAGTTGCTTACGAATACGATTCGGATGGGAGAACTTCTGGACCGGGAATTCGAAAAGCTCAAGGCCAAGTATCCTGTGATCGAAAGTACGCGGGGCGTGGGGCTTATGAAGGGGCTGAAACTTAAAGAGCCGTCTGCACCTTATGCGACTGAAGCGCGCGAGCAGGGGTTCCTTATCAATGCGACGCAGGGCGATGTTCTGAGGATCATGCCGCCGATGACGGTCACAGCCAAAGAGATCAAGCTCGGGCTTAAGATCCTGGGTAATGTTTTTCACAAGCTTCAGTCTAAAAAAAGTGAAGGTTGCGCATGTTCAAATCATTGATCTCGATCAACGATCTTAGTTCCGAAGAAATACGTAAGCTCATGGAACTTGCGGCCAAAGTGAAGGCGCGCCCGCAGGAAGTCCGGGACGCGCTCGAAGGCCACATCTTCGGGTTTATTTTTGAGAAGCCCTCAACACGGACCTGGGTTTCTTTTCAAGCCGGCATCTATTCCATGGGCGGTGGTGTGATCTACCTTGGGCCTGAGGATATCAAACTCGGGGTCCGGGAAGAAGTGCGCGACGTGGCGCGCGTCCTGTCGCGCTATCTTTCGGGCGTGGTCATGCGGACCTTCTCGCATTGGACCATCACCGAATTCCAGGATTATTTTGAGAAGCCTGTGATCAATGGATTAAGCGATCTTGAGCATCCGTGCCAGGCGCTTGCCGATTACATGACGCTTTATGAAAAAATCCCGGCGGAGCGTGACCCGGTGCTCGCGTTCGTGGGGGATGGGAACAATGTGCTACATTCCTTGATGCTTGTCGCGGCAAAACTTGGCGCGAAGATCCGGTACGCGACGCCCAAAAAATATCAGCCTAGACCTAAGCTTCTCGCGCTCGCCAGGCAGATCGCGAAAAAGACGGGCGCCGTGATCGAAGGGTTTTCAGACCCCATGGAAGCTGTGAAGAATGCGGATGCGATCTATACCGATGTGTGGGTGAGTATGGGCGAAGAAGCCCTGAGGCAGAAAAAGCTCAAGGATTTCAAGGGCATGCAGGTGAATAAAGCGCTCTTGAAGAACGCGAAAGAAGGCGCGCTTGTGATGCACTGTCTCCCGGCGCACCGGGGTGAAGAGATCACAAACGACGTGATGGAAAGCAATCACTGCGTCGTGTTTGACGAGGCCGAGAACCGGCTCCACATTCAGAAAGCTATTTTGCTTTATCTATTTAACC
>MHFU01000142.1:1968-5804 GCA_001804345.1 Omnitrophica bacterium RIFOXYB12_FULL_50_7 | reverse complement strand
AACGCCAGTTGCTCAATATCCTGCATGTGGTGTACTGCTGGCTCAAGCTCAAAAAAGACCCGCATTTTGATATGACACCGCGCACCTTCATGTTTGGCGGCAAAGCCGCACCCGGTTATCTGACGGCTAAAGATATCATCCGGCTGATCTGTCATGTGGCCGAGATGCTGAACCGGGATACGTCCACCCGCAAGCGGCTCATGGTTCTGTTTCTGCCCAATTACCGGGTGTCCCTGGCGGAAAAGATTTTTCCGGCCGCCGATGTTTCCGAACAGATATCCACGGCCGGGTATGAGGCCTCCGGAACTTCCAATATGAAATTTGCCTTGAACGGGGCCATTACCATCGGCACCCTGGATGGCGCTAATGTTGAAATCATGGAGTCCGTGGGTAAGGACAATATTTTTATTTTCGGGCTGACCGCCGATGAAGTGGTTGCCCTGGGTCCGAATTACAATGCCCATGCCTTTTATGAGCGGGATCCTTTCCTGAAAGAAACCATTGATCTCATTTATAATGGATTTTTCAGTCCTGAGGAAACCGGGCTGTTTCGTCACCTGATGGACTTGCTGATTCATAAGGATCCGTATTTTGTCCTGGCCGATTTTGAGGCCTATCACCATGCCCAGACGCAGATCAGCGAATTATACAGGGACCAGAAGGTATGGACTCAAAAAACCATATTGAATATGGCCGGGATGGAGAAATTCTATTCAGACCGGACCATTGCAGAATATAACCGGGATATCTGGAAGGCCGAGCCTCTTAAAATCATCCGGAGCCCGAAGGTAAACCCATAGGTGATCATCGGACCCCTTGTTTTGTTAAGCGGTTTTTGAACTTGACATTGTCTTATTCGGGGAATAGAGAAGCGGCATACAAAATTGATGATTCAGAACCACGGAGACATACAAGATGATAAAGCATTTCGAAATTGACGGACATCGCCTTGTTGAGTCCCAACATGACTCCGGTCAGATTTTTGTAGTAACAGCCCCCGATGAGAGGGAAAGGACATTTATTCAGGAACAATTTCATCTTGACGATTACGATTTTGCTTCGACGCTGGATGCGGATGAAATCCCGAGACTTGAACTTGCCGATAAACGGATGCTCATCATCTGGAAGGTGCCGGACAGTGCCACGGTTACCGAGGCAGTCGAGCTTGGCGTGAGCGTCATAGGCCTTGCCCTTATTGAAGAGCGTCTTGTGTTGATTCGGTCTGCTGGCGGGGTATCTTTCACCGAAAGGGAGTTTCGCAATATTGGGGATGCCAGGGATGTTATGCTGGCGTTTTTTCTTAGAACCATCCGCCACTTTGTCAGCCACTTAAGGATTATCAAACAGGTCAGCGGTGAACTGGAGAAAAAGATCACGGTATCCATGGAGAACAAGCATTTGCTGCAGATGTTCTTTCTCAGCGAAAGCCTTGTGTATTATATGGACGCCATTGAAGGAAATTCCGCTGCCTTGAGAAAACTCAGGATCATCGCCGGTCAGATGGATTTCCAGGCACGGCAACTTGAGATGCTGGATGACGTCATCCTTGAAAACGCCCAGGCTGCCCGTCAGGCAAGTATTTACAGTTCCGTTATCAGCGGGCTGATGGATGCCCGCGGCACCATTGTCAACAACAATATGAATGTCCTGCTCAAAAATCTTACGCTCATCAATATTGTGTTTCTTCCCCTTAATCTGATCGCCAGCATCTGGGGCATGTCAGAGTGGAGCGTCATAACCCAGGGGCTTGATTGGCGGGTCTCCTATTTTCTGTTTTTTCTCGGGATGGTGGTCTTTGGCTGGGGCACATGGGTTTTCATGAAAAAGACAATCGACCGGGGTACTGCGCGCTCCGATGCAAATGCCGTGAGAAAGCCTCCTGATTCTCACTGACGATTCCTTTTGTAAAAATAGATGACCATCAGGACCCTGGACTGTTTATCCCCGAGGCTTTTTCCGGAATGGGGGATGCAGGAATCAAAATAAACATTGTCCCCCTGTTCCAAGATATAGGTGGCCTCTCCGTAAATAAATTCAAGTCTGCCTTCAAGAATATACATGAATTCTTCCCCTTCATGGGAATACAGCTTGGTGATTTCAAAGGGGGCATGGATGATAAAGGGTTCCATGTTCTTGCCGGGTTTTCCTGCCCCCAGGATTTCATAATCATATCCGGACAACTGGGAGGTGGCCTCAATGTCCAGGGCTCCGGCGATCTTATTCAGCGTAGAATAGGGTGGGGCTTTTTCAGACCGTTCCACCTTGTACAGATACCCCTTTTGGTCAGGCCGGTCAGACCGGCCAGTTTTTCCAGGGTAAAATGGTTCTGCTTTCTGAGTTTTTTGATGTTCCTGCAGATGATGATTTCATCCATATCCATGTTTTCCCGTCATGAAATCCCTAATTGCTGTAGATAATTTTCGGAAGCCAGGTGGCCAGTTCAGGCCAGAAGCCGATAATGATGAGCCCGATGAGCTGAAGGATGACAAAGGGAATGATTCCTTTGTAAAGATCCATGGTCTGGACCTCGGGCGGACAGACGCCTTTGAGGTAAAAGAGAGAAGGTCCAAAGGGCGGCGTCATAAAAGAAGTTTGAAGGTTGACGGCAAACATGATGCCGAACCAGAGCGGGTCAAACCCGTAATCCACCACAATGGGGGCAATGATGGGAATGTGAATATAGGTGATTTCTATGAAATCCAGAAAAAAACCAAGGATAAAGATAAAAATCATGACCATGGTGACGAGCTGCCACCCGGAAAGATGCATGCTATCGATAAGTGTCCTTAAGAGGTCATCCCCGTGAAGGCCCCGGAAAACAAGGGCGAAACAGGAGGCCCCCATGATGGTGATGAACACCATGCAGGTCATCTGGATGGTTCCCTTGGATACATCATGGAGCATTTTCAGGTTGAATTTTTTGTTTATGATGGTCAGAAGGACGGCTCCGATGGCTCCCATGGCCCCGGATTCCGTGGGCGTGGCAATACCGGCGAAGATGGTGCCGAGGACGGCCAGAATCAGGAACAAAGGGGGGAGGAGGGCTTTAAAGATTCTGTTTAAAAAAGCGGCATCAAAGGTTGCCCCTTTTTCCTGGGCCGCGGGGACATGCTTGGTGCCAAAAAAGGTTGACAGATATATGAAAAGGCAATAGAGACCCACCAGGAGCAATCCGGGAATGACGCCCCCCATGAACATGTCGCCGATGGGGACGTCCATGACCGGACCCAAAAGGAGAAGCACCACACTAGGGGGGATGATCTGGCCAAGGGTTCCGGAGGCGGCAATGGTTCCGCAGGCAAAGGATTTTGAATAATTGTGCTTCAGCATGGTGGGCAGACTCATGAGCCCCATGGTGACCACAGTGGCTCCCACAATGCCGGTGGATGCGCCCAGAAGCGCACCCACCATCACCACTGAAATGCCCAACCCTCCCCGGACATTCCTGAAAAGTTCTTCCATGGTTTCCAAAAGCTCTTGGGCCAGCCCGGATTTTTCCAGGGCAAGGCCCATGAAGACAAATAGGGGAACCGCCATGAGCATGGTATTGGTCATAACCCCCCAGAGCCGCAGAGGCAGAAGATCAAAAAATCCCGGATGCAATCCGATGAGTCCGAACAGAAAGGATGTCCCCATCATGGTAAAGGTGACGGGAAAGCCTGCCACCATGGCAATGGTCAATACGAGAAAAAGCCAGAGAGCCAGATAATCGGCAATCCAGAGGGGCAAATACTCAATCAGCATCTTATCTTCCTGTTCATGATGGATTTATGAATGGTCCAGGGGTTTTCCCATGAGGATACAAAAGCTTTTTATCCCCAGGATAAGGCCCTGGA
>MHFU01000142.1:0-1948 GCA_001804345.1 Omnitrophica bacterium RIFOXYB12_FULL_50_7 | reverse complement strand
TTCATGCAGCAGGGTATAGCCTGCCCCCATGAGGAAGACAAAGGCAAAGACATGCCATTCCAGTTCAGACATGAAGACAAAACTGGTATTGAACACATACCTCAGGATGACATTTGAAAAGATGACCAGGATAAAAATAATCAAGGCCGAGGGCACCACCACATTGCCGATCCATTCATTTATACTTTCACCAAAGGCGAGTTTTTTTTTAAGCATTTCCATGGGATCAGGCCATTGTATTCCAGTAAACTTTTTCGGTCATTTTTCCCCAGCCAGCGGTTTTGGCCTGGAAAGCAACATAATCCTCATGGACCTTGGCGGCAAAGGGATCTTTTTTGGCTTCTTCGGCAATGACGGCCTTGGAGATTTCTTTTAATTTTTTGATGACATCATCCGGGAAAACCTGCATTTCCACCTTGTGATCCTTGATCAGGGTGTTGAGAGCCGTACTGCTCTGGGCGTCAAAGGCGGCAAGGGTGCGGACGTTGAGATTACCGGAAACAACATCCAGAATTTTCTGGTAATTTTTCGGCAGCTCATCATAGGCCTTTTTATTGAAGAAGACATCCAGGGTGGGGCCTGATTCATGCCAGCCCGGCGTATAATAATAGGGGGCGACCTTATAAAGGCCCAGCAGGATGTCATGGATGGGGCCTACAAATTCAGCCGCATCCACAACTCCTCTTTCAAGGGAGGGGAAGATTTCTTCAGGCGGGACCATCACCGTGGTGACCCCGATTTCAGACAGAACCCGTCCGGCAATGCTGCCGATTCTCATTTTAAGGCCTTTGAGATCTTCCAGGGAATTGATCTTTTTTCTGAACCACCCGCCCATCTGCATGCCTGAGTTTCCGAAAATGCGGGGAACCAGCCCGAACTGGCCGTAGAGTTCGTTCATCAGGGTCTGGCCGTTGCCTTCATAAAACCAGGAATTGATGCTCTGGGCATTCATGCCAAAGGGAATGGACCCGAACCAGTTAAAGGCCGTGTTTTTCCCGGCCCAGTAATAGGGGGAGCCGGTTCCCATCTGGACCGTTCCCTTGGATACAGCGTCAAAAGCGCCGGGAGGGGGAACGAGTTCCCCGCCGCCATAGAGTTTGATTTCAAACTGGCCGTCCGTCAATTCCTTTACATCTTCACAGAATTGTTTGGCCATATCAAACATGATTTTGATTTTCGGATTCCAGAACGATGTGGCCGTCCACTGGATTTTAGGAGCTGCGATGACTGAGGGCGCCCCCACTGCCAGTGCGGCTGCTGCTGTTGCGCTTCCAATACCTGCTTGTTTTAAAAACGTCCGTCTTTCCATGGTTCCTCCTTTAAAGAGTTGATCGGTTAAATAATTCCTTTTTTCATATGTTTGGGGCCATCCGTCCGAAATATCCTTATCCCTTTGCAAGGGGCAGGATATTTTCGGCAAACGGAATGACATAGCCTTTTCCTTTCAGGTTTTGAATATATTGGTCCACATCGTCGGTATGATGGAATCCCAGGGCCTCGGTTTCGGATTTTGAAAAACCGGATATGAGGGTGACCTTGAATCGCTTCAGGATATTCAGCACCCGGAAGGCCACCTAAGCGGCCATATCGAATTTTCCGGCAAGCTTAAGCCCAAGTTTTTCAGGCTCATTCTTAAAGGCTGTGAGAACCGAGGCAAAGGTTTCATTTCCAACCCCTTCGGAACATTCGGCCACAAAGAGGATATCCCCGCCTTCCTTTACAATATGGACGGCATTGAACAAGGCTTTTGTGGATTGGTAGAGCTGGCCGTCGGCACGATGGCCGCCCGTGGAAAAAAAGACAAAATCCCCTTTTTGGGGTACAGGAATACAGCAGACCTCGTCCAGTTTTTTACAGCCCCTGATAAAGGTTTCATGCAGGGGGCCTGCATCTGCATAAAAAATATCTCCGGTTCCGCTTGCGGCCACTGCCGCATAGGCGCAGGTTT
>MHFU01000141.1:20246-25164 GCA_001804345.1 Omnitrophica bacterium RIFOXYB12_FULL_50_7 | reverse complement strand
CCTCAATCCCCTCAAGAGCGAGTTGGAACGCAACAAGATCGCCCGCGAGATCGCCAAGGCTTTTTGTCTTCCCGTGGACGAAGCTCTCGATCTCGTCCAGAACACTCCCATCATTCTTATAGATAATCTTCTGTATGCGACGGCACTTCAGGTGAAGCAATATTTCCGGAGTTCCCAGAAGGATATCGATGTTAGTAATGACAGTTTCCTGAAGCGACGGTGCTACCGGACTGTATGGCCGACGCCGCCGAATCTTGCATTCCTTCATCAGTCAGGATCCCCCTCGGTGCCTTTGCGAAAAAATGAGACCGAAAAGCTTGACCACGGTGAGGCGATCCAGGAGATCCGATCCTGGGTGCAGGCCGAGGGAGTTTCTTCGGAGCACGGTGACATTCGGGGTTCTGCAAAGAACGGCATGGCCAATCAAAATAACCGCCATTTCCGGAGCATCCTTGAGGAAGAGCGTGAAAAACTTTTGAAGGAGAGTGTGGGACTGAAAGAGAGCATGAGTCAGCTTCGAAAGGCGCTTGAAAAAGCGCAGATCGAGGTCTCTGAAAAGGAAAGTGCCGTGCAGTCCAGTGAGGACGCGAAAAAACAGAAAGAAAAAGAGGCCCAGGAATTGCAGGCTTTGGTGAATCACGCGGAGGAAAAATACGAACTTCTTCGTGAGGAGTTTCGCCAGACCCGCCAGTATTTCGAAGAAAAGCTTGGCTCCGAAGATCGTAAGTCTGAAGAATTATTAAAGCGGATCGAAGAGCGTGATCTGACCCATAAGGAGTTGCTGGGGGAGAAGCAGGCGCTTCTCAAAAGTTTTCATACCGTGAAAAACGATCTCCAGCGCGCCAGGGATGAGCAGGAACAAGCGCGTCGCGAAGGGGAGAGCCAGGCGGCGCAGTTCCGGAGAGAGCTGGAGAATCAAAAAACCCTTGTGGAAGGGCTTCACTCGAAGATCAAAAATCTCGAGGAGGGCAAGAAGATCGTTCAATCAAGTGAAACCCGTTTGATCCAGGAATTAGAACTCCAGACCCAACAGGCCAAGCGATGGGAACAAAGATCCTCCGAGTTTGAAAAAGAGATCCGGCAGATGCGGGGATCTTTTGAGGACCAGCAGAAATCCTGGCAGGTGCGTCTCGCACAGCTTGAGGCTCGGGAGATGGATCTTGAAAATGCCCGTAAGGAGATTCGTCAGCTCCATGTCGAGCTGGATCAGCGCGAGATTGTGCAGAAAAAGGCTCAGTTTCAGGAACAACTTGTGGCTAAAGAGGCGCGCCTTAAACAGGTGGTCAAACAACAGGAGAAGATTGAATCCGAGATCCGCGACCATGAGGAGGAAATGCGCAAACTTTTGGCAGAACAGGAAACGATCGAACGCGAGGTGATCGAAGCGAAGCAAGCCCAGCGGCATTGGGCTGAGAAAAAAAAACACGAGGGGCCTGTTTTGGAAAAACGCAAGTCCGAGAGTTCTCCCGATGCCCCAAAATTTCACGCGTCCCATGCTCGTCCTGAGGTTCTTGATGATTGAAATGGTCCTAAGCAAGATCAAGGTCGATGAGAATCGACATGAGCAGCTCGTGGTTTTTCGGGAAAAGGACGGGAATCGGTTTCTTCCCGTGGTGATCGGGTTGCCGGAAATTCATGCTATAAAATTGAAACTGGGCAACGTCAAACCGCCGCGGCCGATGACCCATGACCTCATGTTCAAGATCGTCCAAGAGCTTGGCGGCAAACTCCAGAAGGTCGTGATCGACAAACTCGAGAATAGTACGTTTCATGCCAAGCTGTATATTCTCAGGGAAGATGGACAAGAGGTGGTGATCGATTCCCGGCCTTCCGATAGTGTGGCGATCGCCTTGCGCGCGCAAGTGCCGGTTTTTGTTGAAGAAGAGATATTGAAAACGGCAAGCGTTTACGAGGTCTAGAACATGGCAAAAAGGATCTATGATGTGATGGTTATTGGTGGCGGGGGCGCGGGGCTGACCGCCGCTCTCTATACCTCCCGCGCCAATCTTTCCACGATCCTTTTCGAAAAGCTTGTTTCGGGGGGGCAGATTGCTTCTACCGATTGGGTGGAAAATTATCCAGGTTTCACGGAAGGTGTCCTGGGGTCCGAGATTGCCCAGAAAATGGAAGCCCAGGCCGTACGCTACGGCACGGAAATTATCTACGAAGAAGTGAAGAACCTTTCGCGAAAAGGGAATATTTTCGAGGCCGTGAGCACTGAGGCGAGCTATGCTGCTCGGGCGGTTATTCTCGCAATGGGCGCCTCGTGTCGCATGATCGGGGTTCCCAACGAAAAAGAACTTATGGGCAAGGGAGTTTCTTATTGCGCAACCTGTGATGGGGCTTTTTTTAAAGGCAAAAAGGTCATTGCGGTCGGTGGCGGGGATTCCGCGCTTCAGGAGGGGATCTTTTTGACGCGGTTCGCCGAACGGGTGACGATCGTTCATCGTCGCGACAAATTGCGCGCGAGCCCGATCCTGCAGGAACGGGCCAAAATGAATTCCAAAATAAGCTTTATTTGGGATACTGTGGTTGACAAAATCGAGGGCGAAAAGAAAGTGGAAGCCGTTCTTTTGAGGAATGTG
Organism: Omnitrophica bacterium RIFOXYB12_FULL_50_7; assembly: GCA_001804345.1. GTDB lineage: Bacteria > Omnitrophota > Omnitrophia > Omnitrophales > Aquincolibacteriaceae > Aquincolibacterium. The sequence continues at coordinate 22,579 of MHFU01000141.1, read as the reverse complement.
AAGACAGGCGTGAAACAAAAGATCCCGACGGACGGTATTTTTGTTTTTATCGGACACGATCCCAACAGCGGGCTCGCAAAGGGTTTTGTGACTCTGGATGAAAAAGGGTGCATCGTGACGGATGCGTCGCTTGCGACTTCTGTGCCCGGGGTTTTTGCGGCGGGTGAAGTGCGTCAAGGGGCTGTGCGTCAATTGGTGTCGGCTTGCGGCGAAGGTTGTGCGGCAGCTTTGGCGGTTCAAGCTTTTTTGGATGAGCATTGTTAGAGTCAGTGTTCTTATAAAATTTTATTTAAAAGGGGTGTTCATGAGTCCTGACAAAGAATTTGAACAAAACATGAAACAGCTGATGCACCTTCTTAAAAAGATCATGAGCCAGTACCCGATGGAGGGGAAAAGCCCCGGGGAAATGATGAGCTTCTTAAAGAATATGAAAGACAAGAGCCCGGACGTGAATATTTTCTTCTTGAACGTGTCGCCGCTTTCTCCAGAAGAATTCGAAGAGATTGAAGGGATGCTTGAAGGAGGAGTCATGAGCGAACATCTCAGGTCGGGGGAGCTTAAATGCGAACTCAATGATGAAGATCAGGTTTTCCTTAAACAGCACGGCATCCGTTTTTAGGGCTCTTTTCCCATGACACTTCAAAAAAAAATATTCGTCTCGATCTTTTTTCTACTGTGTTCCTTTCCCGCAGGGCTTCACGCGGCGACAGCTTTTGACCACTCTGCTTGGGATGCCTTCCTCAAAAAAAATGTGAACGAAAGGGGTGAGGTGGATTATCAATCGATCACGAAGGATCCGAAGGATCTGAATGATTATCTGGCGAGTTTGATGGCGGTGAACGAACTGGAGATGGCATCGTGGCCCCGGGAAGAGGTGTTGGCGTTTTGGCTCAATGCCTATCACGTGGCGCTGATCAAACTCGTGGTCGAGAATTATCCCGTAACTTCTGTCCAAAGGATCCCGAGTTTTTGGGATATTGCGTTGTTTCATTTTGGCGAGAGGACAAAAAATCAAAGCCAATACAGTTTGAATGATATCCGCTCGAAGAATCTGATCGGGGTCTATCGTGATGAGAAGATCCATCTGGCGCTTTCTGTGGCGGCCAAGGGCGGTCCCAAGTTGATGCTTGAGGCATTCACAGGACCTAAGGTGGAGGGGCAGCTTTTTCTGTTAACGAGGAAATTCGTGATGGATCCAGCCTATGTGGATATTATCCCGGGTCGGAAAAAGATCTATCTTTCAAAGATCTTTAAGTGGTATGCGAAAGATTTTAAGCTGGATTTCGGAACCCCTGAACCGCGCGGAAAGTTTTCCGAAAGCGAAAACGCGGTACTTTCTTTTTTGGCGTATTATCTTGAAGATGAAGCTAAAGGAGAATACCTACAGGAAGCCAAATACAAGATTGAATATCCCTCCTTTGATTGGTCGCTAAACGATTGGAAAAAGGGAGGCGTCTAGGTCGCCCCAGGATTTTTTGACGCGTCAGTCCCAGGGCACCTAACTCTTTTTACCTCAATGGGATGCGGTTTTTTAAAAAGCATTGACAGTCCTAGTGAATTCCCATACGATATGCGCTCTCTTAAAGTCAAAGGAGTCATTTCATGGAAAAGTATGCAATTGTTGAGACAGGTTCCAAACAGTATTGGGTGGCGCCCCGGCAAGTGATCGAAGTCGAGTTGTTGGACGTGGCAGAAGGCCAAAAAGAGGTTGTTTTGGACCAGGTAATGCTCGTTCAGGATGATGGCCAGGTGAAGGTCGGAACCCCCGTGATCTCTGGGGCTAAGGTTGTTTGTGAAAATCTCGGGGAGTTTCGGGGCCCCAAGGTGGTCCATTACAGGATGCGTCGCCGTAAATCATCCCGGCGTAAACAAGGGCATCGGCAGGACCTGCTTCGATTGCTTGTTAAAGAGATCAAAGTTAGCTGATCATCATTTTCAGAGGAAAACATGGCACACACAAAAAGTCAGGGAAGTACAACCAACGGAAGAGATTCCAATTCCAAACGCTTGGGCGTCAAAGTCTATGGCGGACAGAAGATCACTGCGGGTAGTATTATCGTCCGTCAGCGTGGGACGCGGTACCATCCCGGGAATTTTGTCGGGATCGGCACCGATTATACTCTTTTCGCAAAGCGAGCTGGGATCGTGGAGTTCCGGGCAAACCGATCTGTCCATATTATTCCGAGTTAATCCAGTTCCAACCAGGTTCGAAAAGGCTAAAAAGCGATCCTAAGCTTTTTGGCCTTTTCTCTTTTTAAAGGCTTCTATGCTGGTCGATAAAATACATCTTAAAATTCAGGGCGGGCGCGGTGGCAAAGGCTGTGAAAGTTATA
>MHFU01000141.1:5210-20226 GCA_001804345.1 Omnitrophica bacterium RIFOXYB12_FULL_50_7 | reverse complement strand
AAGGTTCCCAACGGTGCCGATGGCGGTGACGGAGGGAGCGTGATCTTCCGCGCTTCGCATAACGCCCCAGGTCTTGATCGTCTCAGATTGAAGCAACATTTGGACGCAGAGTCCGGCGAACACGGCAGCAGTGATAATAGGCGTGGAAGCAAGGGGGCGGATCTGATCGTGTTAGTTCCGATCGGGACTTCGATCTTTCGTCGCGAAAATCATCTTGCGATCCGGGATCTTTTTCTCGAGGGTGAGGAGGTGATCGTGGCGCGTGGTGGCCGGGGTGGGTCCGGGAATATCGGCGACAAGACAGCGACTTCCGGTGAAGAAGGCGAAAAACTCGAAATCGATGTGGAGTTCCGCATTATGGCGGATGTCTTTCTTGTGGGGCTTCCGAGTTCCGGGAAATCCTCCCTGTTGCACCATTTGACGCGTGCCCCTGTGGAAGGTAAGGCTTATCCCTTCGCGACCCGAAGTCCGGTGCTGGGCGTTCATCCGTATGACGATTATAAACAGATCAATTTCTGCGAGCTGCCATCCATTTTTGAAGGTTCCACGAACGGGCGAGGATTGGGGACCGATTTTTTAAGACACTTGGCTCGCGCCAAGTTGATCGTGTTCATGATCGACGCGACCTTGAAGTTTTCCCCTACCGCCCTCGAAGGATTGAGTGCTTTGCAAAGGATCGTTTATGAGCATGATGTCGCCTACCGGCAGATCCCGAGTGTGGTGGTGGTCAACAAGATCGATCTGGGGCACGATATAGGGAAGATCCAGGAAGAGCTCCAGAGTTCGGGACAGATCTATTTTTTGATTTCGGTGAAAACCGGAGAAGGAGTAGAATCTCTTATGAAGTTCATCCATGAAAGGATCGAGAACGAAGGTCATGTCTGATCGCGTCCGTTGTGCCAAAAAAATTGTTATCAAGATTGGTACGAGCATTCTCAAAAACCACAAGGAAAGTTTTTCCTATAAAGAGCATGCCCGTATTTGCCAGGAAATCTATGAGCTTATCAAGAAAGGCCGACGGCCAGTCCTGGTGAGTTCGGGCGCGATCGCGCTCGGGATGAAAAGTTGCGGTTTTAAAAAACGACCGAAAGAGATGGCAGAACTTCAGGCCTGTGCCGCCATTGGGCAGGGGAAGCTCATGCATGCCTACGAGAGTTTTTTTGCCAAGAAGAAGGTACATACCGCCCAACTGCTCCTGACGCGCGACGGGCTTGAGGATCGCAAGAGGTTCCTTTGTGCGCGCAATACGCTGGAGACGCTTTTGAAGCTCAATATCCTTCCGATCGTCAACGAGAACGATACCGTGGCGGTCGAAGAGATCGCTTTTGGGGATAATGATATTCTTTCGGTTCATGTGGCGCATCTGGTGGGTGCGGACCTCCTGATCAACCTTTCGGACGCAGAAGGGTTCCTCCTGAAGGATGGAACGCGTGTGCGGGAAGTGACCTCCGAAGACGAGATCGACAATAAACTCGTGCTGCATTTGGCGGATAAAAAACGAGAAGAGACCGTTGGCGGGATGCGCGCGAAGCTTAAAGCTGCGCAGGTGGCGATGCGTCTCGGGATCCCTTTTATGATCGTGAATGGCCACAGGCCACATGTTTTGCAGGAGATTGTTGGTGGTAAGGATGTCGGGACTTTGTTCGTCACTTCCGGTGCCCCAAAGGACATGAAGCACAAGTGGATCGCGTTTTCAGCGACCCGGAGCGGAAGTATCGTGGTCGATGGCGGGGCCTATCAGGCACTGCTTGCCAAAAAGAGTTTGTTGCCCGGAGGGATCGTGAAGATCCAGGGGAATTTCGAAGCCGGACGGGTTGTGGAACTTGAGACGCTGGACGGAAAAGTTTTTGGCCGCGGAGTGGTGCACTACAATAGCCGTGACCTCAGCCGCATTGCGGGTAAACGGACCGACGAGATCCAGGCAATCCTGGGCAAAAAATCTCACGATGAAGTGATCCATCGGAACGATCTTGTAATCTGGAGCGAACGATGAACTGGAAACGAGAGTTGGAAAAAGTGCTTGTGGGCGCCCGCGAGGCGGCGTCCCATGCCGGGCAGGAATCCTCGGTCTTCAAAAAAGAGCTTCTTCGGGACGTTGCTTCGAGGATTGAGAGAAAAACAAAATGGCTTGTTGCCGAGAATCGCAAAGATCTTCGGGCGGCCCGAACAATCGGACTCTCTTCCGCGATGATCGATCGGCTGACACTTAATGAAAAGCGTGTCAGTGCCATGGCGGAAGGTGTTCGGGCGGTGGCCCGTCTCAGGGATCCGATCAGTCAAGTGCAGGCGAAGTGGTCGAGGCCGAACGGTCTCAAGCTTCAAAAAGTGACCGTCCCGCTAGGTGTGATCCTGATGATCTATGAATCCCGTCCGAATGTGACCGTGGAATGCGCGGCACTTTGCCTCAAGAGTTCGAATGTGGCGATCCTCCGTGGTGGGCGTGAGGCCATGGTTTCCAACCGAGCGTTCGTATCGATCTTTAAAGAGTCCCTCAAGCGACACGGACTTTCGCCTTTTCATGTGAACCTCGTGACGACGACGGACTATGCGGCTGTGGATTTTCTTCTGAAACAGGAAGGAAGGATCGATCTTGTGATTCCTCGCGGCGGGGAGAAGTTGATTCGCCGGGTCGTAGAAAATTCGCGCATTCCCGTCATCAAGCACTATCAAGGGATCTGCCACGTGTATGTCGATAAAAAGGCCAACCTTCAAAAGGCCATTGCGATCACGCTGAACGCCAAATTGCAGCGTCCGGGGGTTTGTAATGCGATGGAGACGCTCCTGGTCCATCAAGATATTGCCAAGAAATTCCTGCCGAGAGTCGGTGACTTGCTAAAACAAGGAGGGTGCGAGGTCCGCGGAGATGGCGTGACTTGTCGCGCTATTCCTTGGGCGAAACGCGCGAAGGCAGCCGACTATGGCCATGAATTTCTCGAAAAGATCCTCGCGGTGCGTGTTGTCAAAGATCTGGAAGAAGCGATTCGGCACATTGAAACGCATGGTTCCCATCATACCGACGCGATCGTGACCCAAGACAAAAAAGCGGCCAAAATCTTTAAGGAAAAGGTCGATTCTTCGTCTGTGATGGTTAATGTCTCGACTCGTTTTTCCGACGGGTTCGAGTATGGGTTCGGTGCGGAGATCGGTATTTCGACCGACAAGATCCATGCTCGCGGTCCGATGGGACTTGAAGGCCTCACGTCGTACAAATATATCGTGGAAGGGAATGGCCATATACGTTCTTAAAAGCGGTCTCTCCGCATGAAGATCGGTATTTTTGGCGGGACCTTCGATCCTGTCCACCGCGGGCATTTGCAGTTGGCTCAAAATGCCCGGGCTCAATTCTCGCTCGATAAAGTCATCTTTGTTCCAGCCTATCAGTCTCCTCATAAACAAGAACTTCTTTCGTGTACTTCTCCTGAAGATCGTTATGAAATGGTTCGTCTGGCCATTGAAGGTGAGTTTTCCATGGAAGTCTCGGATTGTGAGCTCAAGCGGAAGGGTGTTTCTTATACTTTTGATACTCTCTCGGAATTTGAAAAAAAATATTCCGGGGCCACATTTTTTTTGATCCTTGGGAGAGACGCATTCGAGGGGATCGATGCCTGGTATCGTGCCGACGAGCTCAAGAAAAGGATCCGGTTCTTGGTGGCCAAGCGAGGCGCCTGTGAAGTTCATGTGCCGGAAGGTGCTCGCGCCGAATGGATTCAGATGCCTTTATGTCCGATTTCTGCCTCCGGGATCCGTGAGGCGATCAAGTGCGAAAGGAATGTGGACGATCACGTGTCTTCGAAGGTTCTTCAATACATTTACGCGCATGCGCTCTACCGGGAAAACTAGCACATGAACACAACTTTGCATTGGGTCGTTTTGGGAGTGCTCTTCCTGCTTTCCTTTTTCTTTTCTGCGTCCGAAACAGCCCTTTTTTCTCTTTCCAAGCTTGATAAGCGCAAGCTCAAAGAACAGTACCCGCATCTTTCAAAATGGATTTTTGAGTCCTTGCAAATGCCACGCAAAACGCTCGGTACGGTCCTGATCGGCAATTTGGTGGTGAACACGTTGGCGACGGCAACGGTCACGCTTGTGGTCCTTAAGCTTTTCGGGAATGCGCGGCTCGGTATGATCATGGCAGCGTTCACTATCTTCTTAATCGTGTTCTGCGAAATGCTCCCCAAGATCCTGGCGGTCCGGTCACGGGTCAAAATGGCCTTGGGGGTGTCCCTGCCGCTTAAATTCTTTGCTTTATTGTTAGCCCCTTTCAGGATCCTGATGCGTTTTGCCACCGATCGCATTCTGTCCTTTCTTGTTCACGAAAAGATCGATCAATCAGACATGATCTCGGAAAAGGAACTCAAGGTGCTTGTGAAGATTGGGGAAGAAGAGGGGGTTTTGGGGGGGCAGGAACGTCACATGATCCAAAAGCTTTTAGATCTTGGTGAACGGCCGGTCAAAGATATCATGACGCCGCGGACGGACCTGATCGGTTTGGATATCAAAGAGCCTTCTGGAAAACATGAAGAGCTTATCCGTAAATTCCACTTTACACGGTTGCCTGTTTTTCAGGGCTCGATCGATCATATTCTGGGGGTCGTTGAATCGCAGAGTTATCTTTTGCAGGAGCCTCTTTCTGATATAAAACAAGTGATGCGGGAGCCCCTTTTTGTTCCGGAAAGTAAACGGATCGACGATCTTCTGGAAACATTTCGAAGCAAGAATGAGCGTTTCGCGGTTTGCGTGGATGAGTTTGGTGGGACGGCCGGGGTGGTGACGCAGGAAGATATTTTAGAAGAGATATTCGGAGAATTTTATGATGAATATGCCAAGGTCGAGAATCCTATCCGGCGCTTGGGCGAGGATCTTTATTTGGTGGAGGGAAAAGTCAGCCTTACGGAGTTCAATGATTTCTTCTCCGCGCATCTGGTGGCGGAAGAGGCGACGACGCTCGGGGGCTATCTTTTTGAAAAAATGGGTGTGGTTCCGATCAAAGGTACGGTTTTAAATACGGAGCCGTTCGATTTTGTGATCCAGGATATGGTTCGTCAGCGCATTCACCAGGTCATGGTCAGGAGGAAGCCATGATCGGTCTTCTGACCCTGTTTTTTTTGTCTCTGGTGGCATCGGCGTTCTTTTCGGGGGTTGAGATGGCTTTTGTTTCGGCCAACAAGCTGAAGCTTCGTGAGATGGCGGATGCCGGAGATAAAAAAGCCAGGTTCGTCATGCAGCTCCAGCAGCATCCCAATTATTTTCTGACCGCGATTCTGATTGGAAATAACGCGGTAAACGTCACAGCGATCTCGATCGCGACTTGCATCTTTAAGGAATATTTCGGTTGGGACAGCGAATGGGCGGTGATGCTGGTGATCGCTCCGGTTTTGATCATTTTTGCGGAGATGGTTCCCAAAGACTACGGTCGCTTGAACGCCATTCCTTTTTTGATGGGGAAGATCTTCTGGCTCAAGGGGCTCAAGGCGGTTTTGTATGGGCCCATCATTTTGTTCTTCAAGGCGCTGAACTTTTTCTGGCCGTCTTTTCAACAAGGCGTGGTTCGGGATATTTTCGTGAATGAAGAGGAATTCCGTTCGCTGATCGAAGAGAGTACGCAAAGAGGCATTGTAGGGCCCCAAGAAGAAAAGTTAATACATACCATCCTTGATTTTGAGCGGATCCATGTTTCCTCAGTGATGGTCCCGGTGGGGAAGGTGCCGATGGTGGATATTCACAGTAAGATCGAAGATGTTAAGCAGATCGCGCGCGAGACACACGTTTGTATGATGCTCGTTTATGAGGAAATACCTTCCATTGTCATGGGGATGGTCTATGTTTTCGATATCCTCTGGGAGGAGGAGAACGCTCAAGGGCTGCATGATTTTCTCCGGGCGCCCATTTTTATTTCGGAGGACACCTCCCTGGAGAAAGCTTTCCTGACCCTCCAGAAAAAACGCCAATCTTATGCCGTAGTGACCGATCGCGCTGGGGATATTAAAGGGGTTGTCCCGATCGAGCGGCTTCTTGTGTTTGAGAAACACTGAGTGCTACCCGTTTTCCTCCGTCCGATAAAACTTTCGATGATATAGATCTTACTAAAGCCGTTCCGGTTTTTTATTTTTCTTGCCGATCTTCCTCCAAATATTTTGATCTCTCCCAAGGCGATTTCATTACTATAAAGATTTACTAAGCGAAGTCGTTACATTAACACCCACTATTATTCATTCAAGGAGACGAATTTTTTGAGAATTATCGCTGTCGCGAACCAAAAGGGCGGGTGTGGAAAGACCACGACAAGCATCAATTTCTCGGCGTGTCTGAATTTTCTTCAGAAGAAAGTTCTCGTGATCGATTTGGACCCGCAGGGGCATTCCACAATCGGGTTGGGAATCAAGACCCAGAAGGGGATGTTGACCCTTTATGATCTTTTAAGTCCGCTTCAGCAGATTGCCCCTCCTTTCTCTCAAGTTATTCAGAACCTGAAACCCGATTTCGATCTCATTCCCTGCAATGCCAGCTTAAATGCCCTCGAAGAAGAATTCGGGTTTATGCCCAATTACCATCTCAAGCTTCGCGATCTCCTGATCCGGATCAATGAAGATCGGCACCCTTATGATTTTGTGGTTCTTGATTGCCCTCCTAATCTCGGGACCCTCACCTGGAACGCCTTGAATGCTGCTGACGAGGTCATAGTTCCGGTTGAACCTTCTTTTTTTTCACTTCACGGGCTTGCGAAGATATCGGAGACCCTTCAGGTCGTGAACCGGAGCCGGGAAATGCCTCTGGACGTTCATGCACTTTTGACGTTGTTTAATTCCCAGGTGAATTTTTCTTATGAAATTTATGACGAAGTGAAAGCGCACTTTCAGAGCCGTCTTTTTACAACGATCATTCACGAACATGTGAGCCTGAAAGAATCGTCGGCCGCGGGGCAGAGTATTGTCCAATATGCGCCCCAATCGTCGGCTTTTCAGGATTATCTGAATCTCGCGGTGGAATATCTGGAGCGAGATTGGAACCGGAAGCTTCCAGAAAAAGAACTCGGTTGGGAGCAGGTCTTTAAGAACCATTTCGGGCCGCGACAAATCTCAGATGGGATCCTTTTCCAATTCTCGAGCAAAACGGCGTCCTCGGTGGAAATCGCCGGAGATTTCAATCGCTGGGTTCCTGAGCCTCTCGTTCGCCGCGATCAGGACGGGCTTTGGCAGAAGGTCATTTCGGTGGAGCTCAAGACGTTCCGGTACAAGTTCATTGTGGACGGGGAGTGGCAGGTGGATCCCAGTCAGCCGATGCAGAAAGAAAATGCCTATGGCGGTGTCGACTCTTACATGGAGTTTGCCTGATAATGGATGATCCCAGAAAACTCGTTCGCGGGTTGAAAGATATTTCGTCTCTTTTTAACACGGTTTCTGAGGAAGTCCCGGTCCGTCGTTCTCCCGAAGTCCAGGTGCTTGGAGTTTCGAGCCCCGACTGCGATGGCGATTCGCTCCTCTTGAACACGTTCTTTGCTTCGCAGATCGCATCTTCGGGTAAAGCATGCTCTCTTCTCAGCGTTCTATCGCGTTACGCCAAGGTTTCTTCAGGTCCCGGAAAGGGTATGCCAGAATCGTTCGGGAATCATCTCGAGCGGTATTGTCTTTATTGGGATGAGCTCCGCGATCTTATCAGCGAGCCTTTTCCGCCTCGAGCTGAGGGGATACTCCAGAGTCGGGATATCTTTCTGGATTTCGAATATCGTCACCTTCTTCATTTTGAAAAGGCGGTTTCTTTGTTGGATAAGTGGGTACTATTGTTAAAACCGACGGCTGAATCCCTGACGGAAGGTTACAAGATGATGAAGGTCGGGCTTGCGCTTAACCCGCAACTCGAATTTTACATCACCTTATCTGGAAAGGCGGAGGAAGCGCAAGGGGCAATGGCCTTCGATCAGTTCTCAGACTTTGTGTCCAGACATCTTGATGCTCATCTTGGATGGTTGGGGTGGATGGACCTTGCGGACCCTGCGCGGCATTTTTCTGCGGCCCTTTACACGGAGCCATTGAAATATCAGCATTGGAATGCAAAGCCCAGTCTTCAGAAGTTCATGCTGGCCGGATGGATCGACTCTTTGGAGAGAAAAGCGAAGGCCAGCGCTTTAGTAGAGGTATCATGATGATCGCGACCCAGGAGCGTGCTGTCCGACAGGAAATCTTCCAATCGATTCGTTCGTCGATTCAGGAGCTTCATGCGGATAAAGTGATTCTCGAAGATGTGAACGGCACCCCGTTTCTGTTCAAAAGCGAGGATGCGAAAATATGGGCGCGTATCTTTTATCGGTCAATGCGGGATTTTTCTGTGGAAGAGTTGCAACAGGAAATCAAGAAGCTCTGGGTGCTGATGCCCAATGACGCGGTGCTCTACCTTTTCTATCCAGACTTGGATCGCGAGCAGATTCTAAGGATGAATGGTTTTAGCGATCGCTTGAGCTTTTTTGAGTATGCGAGCCTTTGTGACGTGGATAAGGAAAAATTCGGCGTCCGGATCTGTAAATGGATCCCTTCTTCTGGGCATGTCCTCAATCCTGCCCAAAATGAGGGGGCGCCCCCTCGCGCTTATGTTTCCACGACGAGTTTTTTGCAGAGCGCTCGCCTGACGTCACAGGAAATCGCGGGTCTTGCAGAATTGTCTCTGGCTCTGCATCGAGTCTGAAGTTATTCGATCAAACGAGATCCCTGTATTTCGTTCTTGATGGTGCCTGTTATCTCTTCTATAATCCCCTTACTTATGGCAAGCCCCATTACTCAGAACCTTGATGTCCTGAAAAAAGCCCAGCAATTGGACAGTGAAATCCATCGCACCCATATCCTTCTGGAAGAGATCCCTTCCGAGCGGGCCCAGCTCAAATCCGAACTGGAACTCGAAAAGGTTCGCTTGAATGAGCTGGAAAAATCTCTCAAGGATATTCAATTAAAGTTGAAGGATAAAGAGCTGGAGCTCTCGCAAAAAGAAATGCAGATCAAAAAGCTCGATGGACAGCTTTCTCAGGTGAAAACGAACAAGGAATACGCCGCGCTTCAGCAAGAGATTGCTTCTCTCAAGGCTGATAATTCGCTTCTTGAAGAGGGGATCATCCACATTCTGGATGAAGTGGATGCGGCCAAAGAAGAGACTCGGAAAGAAAAAGAGAAGCTGGCATCCATCGCGAAATCTTTTCAGGATCGGGACAACGAAATGGCAAGTCAAGAAAAGGTTTTGCAGGGGCGTCTTTCGGATTTTAAAAAACAGCGCGAAGAGTCCGTTTTACAATTACCGCCTGAGCTTGGAGAGCTTTACAGCCGGATCGTTCTAAAAAAGCAGGGACTTGCTCTCGCCGTCGTGAACGGCGAGGTTTGTGCTGCTTGCCAGATGAAGTTGCGCCCACAACTTATCAATGAAATCCGGCTTGGTGAGCAGATCATTGTTTGTGAGAATTGCTCCCGCATTCTCTATTTCGAAAATTAGCTTTTTTCGCCCCGACCGCTTCCTGCCATAAAATCCAAATAGATCCAAGACCTGACTGCTTTTTTCCACCTGGAGACAGGAATTTTTTGCCCCTTGTCCTCCGGATTCTCCCACAGAGAGTTGTTCCGGGATAGGGGGTTTTCTCGTTTAACGGATTCCCAATCCAAAAGAATGTTGACACGATATTAAGGGAAATATATACTACCGCCGATAATGAAGTGGGGGGAAGTGGGAGAGAGTGGGAACCTTGAAAGGAAAGAAAGTCCATGTTTTACGGTGAATTCGAACATGTGATCGATGTCAAAAGTCGTGTGATGATCCCTGCCAAGTTCCGTGAGATCTTCAAGGAACGCTATGTGGAGCGTTTCTTCATTACCCGCGGTCTTGATCAATGTTTGTTTGTTTTCACGGAAGAACAGTGGAAGACGGAAGAAAAGAAGTTTCGTGATATGCCTTTTACCAAGGCCGAATCCAGAACCTTCAATCGACTGTTCTTTTCGGGCGCTTCCGAAGTTGTTTGCGATAAGCAGGGGAGGATCCTTATCCCGGATTATCTCAAGACCTATGCTGACATTAAAGCGGAGGTTATGATCGTCGGCGTTTCAAGTCGCATTGAGATCTGGGCGAAAGAAAAATGGCAAGGCTTTTTTGATCATCACAAGAATCATTTTGAAGAACTCGCAGAAAAATTAGCATCGGAATAGAAAGGGAATCCTTATGGTTTATCATGCCAGGACGAAGGTTGGAGTGGATGTGTTGCGTTTTAACGGAGATCTCGACGTTCTTAGTATGATTAAAATGAAAGGCCGCATGAACCGGTTGCTCAACAGGAATCACAAGCGTCTTTTGTTGGACCTGAAGGACACGAAGCATGTGGAATTAGCGGGCGTCGGTATTTTGGTGGATCGCTTGCGTAAGGTACGCGAACAAAAAGGGGATATCAAATTGTGCAACCTGCGCCCCGAAGTGGAGAAGACTTTCCAGATGATCGGGGTCAATGGTTTGATGGAAAGTTATTCGACGGAAGAAGAGGCGATCCTAAGTTTTGCGTCATAATCCCGTTCTTTTACAAGAAGTCCTCGAGCACTTAGCGTTAAAACCCGGGGCGGTAGTGATGGATGGGACTCTCGGGAGCGGGGGACACGCAGAAGCAATTCTCGGGCAAATAGGTCTTTCGGGGAGATTGATCGGATTTGATCAGGATCCTGACGCGATTGCGAGATGCCGGGTGTTGTTCCAAGGGGATCCACGGGTCATGTTGGTGCATGAGAACTTCAGGAATTTAGGAAAAGTCTTTTCGGGATTGAAAGTAGCAGGATTCGATGCGGTGCTCTTAGATATCGGGACCTCGTCGGAACAGTTGGCGGATGGGAAGCGCGGTTTCAGTTTCCAAACGGAAGGGGAATTGGATATGCGGATGAACCCGGAAGTCGGTCTTAAAGCCTCAGAGTTGCTCGCCCAGTTGTCCGAGGTTGAGCTTGCGGATCTTTTCTACCATTATGGCGAAGAGCGCAACTCACGGCGTTTTGCCCGCGTGATCGTTGAAAGGCGGCGCCAACAACCTATCCAGACGATCGAAGATCTCAACCAAACACTGGAGCAGGCATTGCCCGTCCATATGCGATTTAAAAAAGGACAGAGACCCTCATGGGCGCGGCGTCATCCGGCGACGAAGGTGTTTCAAGCGCTCCGAATCGGAGTGAATGATGAACTGGAGGCGCTCAAGGAAGGTATGGCTGCGGCGTTTGGCCATCTGACGAAAGCAGGGCGACTTGGAATTATCAGTTTTCATTCGATTGAAGACCGGATCGTGAAGCAACAGTTTAGGAAATGGGACGATGAAGAACGTGGAAATTTGATTTTTCGCAAACCAGTGGTTGCAAACCGTTCGGAAATATTGAATAATCCAAGAACAAGAAGTGCCAAACTGAGAGTGATTGAAAAAATATCATGAAAGGCAGCGGAAAAATATTAATTCTAATAGCGACCTTGACCTGTTCGATGCTTTTTTTTGTGCATCTGCAGGTTTCTTCCGTTCTCGTTTCATTTGATATCCATAAAAGTTCCCGAGTCCTCGCCGAAAAACAAGAGTTGCTTCGAAGATTCCAGTTCAAGGTCGACCAGTTGAGAGCCCCCCGCCTTCTTGAAGAAAAAATGAAACGTCACGACATGGGTTTGGCGCTTCCCAACAAGATCCAAGTGGTGGAAGTCCCGCCTGTGTCCGAGCTTGTTATTCCCGTGGCATCGGAACAAAAGGTCACGCGGACCTTTTCCTCCGAGGTTACGAGTTTTCTTGGTCGGTGGATCCAAACGGCTCAGGCCAAGACCGATCTCTCCTCCTAAAAAATGCGTGCGTTGCTTTCGCCGCGTCGATTCTGGTTCCTCTATATCGTTTTATTTGTTCTTTTTTGCCTCGTGATTTATCAGGTGGTTCAGCTGACCTGGTTTCATCAGTCCTCGCTTCTTGCTTTGGCGCACCGCCAACATTATTTAACGATCGATGTCCCGCCCTTGCGAGGTCCCATCACGGACCGTAATGGAAAAGAGTTCGTTACCAATCTCAAGATACCATCCATTTATGCGGTGCCGCGCGCCTTGAAAGATGAGGAACGCTCAGACCTCAGCCACAAGATCGCGAAGATACTGGGGCTTGACCGGAAATGGGTGATGGAACGATTGAGTCGGGATAAATCATTCGTGTGGCTTAAACGGCGGGTAACTTTTGAGGAGTCTGAGAAGATCAGGAAACTCGAGTGTCCAGAGCTTGGGATCCTGGAAGAATACAAACGATTTTACCCCCAAGGAACGATGCTTGCGCAGGTACTCGGATTTTCCACCGTGGACAATCAGGGGGTGGAGGGACTCGAGCGATCCATGGATGGCGATCTTCGTGGGAAGCCCGGTAAGCGCGTGACTCAGCGCGATGCCAAGGGGCGGGAGATCAAGGCTTTCGAAATGAAAAGTATGCCTGTGATCGATGGAAACCGTGTTGTGTTGACCATCGACCAGCATCTCCAGTATCTGACCGAAAAAGCGTTGGAACGAGCCTTCAAACAGTGGAAGGCCAAAGGTGCCTGGGCGGTCGTGATGGACCCCAAGACCGGCGAAATTCTGGCGATGGCGAATCAGCCCGGCTTTGATCCCAATCATTATGCCAATGTTGGGCCGGACGCGAAGCGCAATCGTGCGATTACCGATATGTACGAACCGGGTTCGGTGTTCAAGATTGTGGCGGCGGGCGGTGCTCTTAATGAGGGAGTGGTCACGCCGGAGACAGTCATCAATTGCGAAAATGGAAAATGGAATTATGGGTTCAAGGTGCTGCATGATGTTCATCCCTATGGCATGTTGCCGATGGCGGAAGTAATCGTAAAATCGAGCAATATCGGTACCGTGAAGATCGCTCTCAAAATGGGTTCGCAGAAATTTCAGAATTATGTGAAAAGTTTCGGATTTGGGACCTGGACCGGCATCGATTTGGCCGGGGAAGCGCCCGGTTATACGAGACCGCCGTCCCAGTGGTCCAAGACCTCTCCGTACAATATTCCCATGGGGCAAGAGGTTATGGTGACTTCGATTCAGATGGTGACCGCCATGTCCGTGATCGCCAATGGGGGCTATCTTGTAAGACCCTATATTGTTTCCAGGGTCCAGGACCCGGCGGGTGTGACGATCAAAGAGAAGAAACCGTTTATCAAGCAGCGGGTCATCAAGCCTGAAACAGCCGTGATGATGCGTGAGATCCTGACGCAGGTGGTCGAAAGGGGAACAGGGACCAAGGCAAAGATCCCGGATGTGTTGGTGGGAGGTAAGACTGGTACGGGGCAGAAGATCCTTTCGGGAGGTAGGGGGTATTCGCATGACGCATTCATGTCTTCGTTCATCGGTTTCGCGCCTGCGGGTAACCCTCGCTATGCCATGGTGGTCGTGTTGGATGAAGCACGGCCTCTTTATTATGGCGGCACGGTTGCTGCCCCGGTGTTCAAAGAAGTCATGGAGGCGGCGCTTTTGACCCGAGGCATGCAGCCTCATCATGAAAGTGCTTCTCCTCTCACTTCCGAGCAGGTCGCCGCCACCGCCGATCTAGCGGTCAATGATTAATGCCTTTGATTGAATACACGCTATGAGGATGATATAATCCCGCCGCTTTTATCCTTTTCGGTCTTTAGAGATTTTAAAGATTTATCGGGACGCCTTGATTTCAGTAAAAATTCTAATAAAATCAGGACAGTCCCGGCGAACATTAGGAATTTAGATAGTACGTCGGGGCGTAGCACAGCCTGGTAGTGCGCTCGGTTCGGGACCGAGAGGCCGTAGGTTCAAATCCTATCGCCCCGACCATTTTTTTGCGCTTAAATAGAAAACCGAAGGTTTTCTAAAAAGGGAAGACAGAACCCGCCGGTTTTTGGGCGGGCGAAGTAGTGCGACCCAAGGGTCGGTTCAACATTTGCACCTGTGTGCAAGTGCGATGCCGGCACTCCTCAAAGTGAGTCGTGTCCGCATCGATCCTATCGCCCCGATTCTTTATTTTAATAAAGAAGAATTAAGGAAATCGGGACCTGGCTTTCGTGCCAGGCCCGACCATTTTTTTGAGTCATCAGGGGAGGTGAGACTGATGGAATGTAAGGTCGAAGCTAACAAGAAGCACTGCAATTGCTCGTACGATCCTTGCTCCCGCAAGGGGATTTGCTGTGAGTGTGTGGCTTACCACCGGAGTCAGAACCAGTTGCCTGCTTGTTATTTCCCCAAAGACATCGAAAAAGAATATAATCGATCCGTGGAAAAATTCATTTCTCTTCATTTGCCAAAAAGAAGATAAAAACCTATCCTGATATCACACAGGGACGCTCTTGAAGGAGAGTCGTCTCTAAAGATCTGATATCCGGTTCTAAATGTTGATCCCAGGTTTCATTGATTTTAACAAATCAAAAACCTGAAAAAAAAGGAGTCCACGATGAGAACAAGCCTCTTGAGGTGGTTGTGCGTTTCTCTGTTGGTTTTAGGTCTCAGTTTTGGCGGAAGCGTTGCTTTTGCCGAGAACGGAGAAACGAATCCCGCGGGCTGGAATAAAGGCGAGAAAGAAGGCTGGTCAGAGAATATGCCCCCGATGCCTCCTGGGTTGGAAAAGAAAGGAAATACAAAAGGCGCCAAAAAGGTTGAAAACGAGATCGGCAAGATCGGAAAAGAAACGGGAAAGGAAATTGAAAGAGGCGCTAAAAAAGTCGAAAAAGAATCGGTGAAGCTTGGGAGAGAAGCCGAGAAAGAAACTGAAAAGCTTGCGAGAAAATCTGGAGACGAGAAAAGTCAGGTTGAAAAAAAGGCCGAGAAACAGAAGCGTGAGGCTGAGAAAGAGGCTAAGAAAAAACAGCGCGAAGCTGAAAAAGAAGCCAAGAAGAAGCAAAAGGAAATAGAAAAAGAAGCCAAGAAGTCTCTCGTGATGTAGTACGGCGGGTGCACCACCGTAGTTGCGAGCATGCCGGAGAAAGAAGCCGTGTGCCGAGCGACGCTCGCGAGGCGGAGCGGGCACGGTGGCCGGAAGACTTCGCCGCCG
>MHFU01000141.1:4358-5200 GCA_001804345.1 Omnitrophica bacterium RIFOXYB12_FULL_50_7 | reverse complement strand
CGGCGGTTCGTCGGCTCCTGCGGCCGCCGACCGCCTGCGCTCTCGCACTTCGACCCGCCTTCGGCGGGACCAAGCTCGAAGTGCTCCGAGAGCTGGCTCTGGCGAAGTCTTTCGGCCGAGCGAAGCCGAGCGCGCGAGTGAGTCCTGCCACGCTGGGGCAGGGCGAACGATCGTGAGGCACACGGCTTCTTTCTCCTTGTTTGACGTCTCGCAGTTGCGGTGGTGCACCCTAGTACGGCGTTACTATTAATTTTTGGGGTTCGCAGTGCTATACCGCATACCCTTAATTTTGAATGTCATGCGAGTAGTAGTTGGATTTTTCGAAAAGGCGTTGCTTTTCAGGCCGAGAGAAAGGCGACGCCTTTTTTGTGTTCAAATTGTTTAAGGAAATTTGCGATCTAGGGTAAAATGGAAAATATGAAGATCTTGAAAAAAGCCGTTATGATCGGTTCAAGCAGTGGGATCGGACGCGCCTTGGCGAAGAAACTGTCCGCAGAGGGCTACTTTGTCGCACTGACCGGTCGTTCGCTTGAAAAATTACAGGAGCTGCAAAAGGAGCTTCCCGGAGAAAGTCTTGTCCGGAAAATCGATGTCCGTGATCTCCACGAAGCGATCCACAGTCTACGGAATATGATCATGATTTTGAAGGGGCTGGATCTGATGATCATTAATGCCGGGGTGCTTTTTCAAAATGAGAAGTTGCAGTGGAACCCCGAAGAAGAAATGATCAAGGTGAACGTGCTGGGTTTTGCCGCCATGGCCAACGTGGCCGCGGATTATTTTTCGCAAAAAGGCGCCGGTTGCATCGTGGGGATCTCTTCGGTGGCTGCTCATCGCGGGAG
>MHFU01000141.1:710-4328 GCA_001804345.1 Omnitrophica bacterium RIFOXYB12_FULL_50_7 | reverse complement strand
AGCTTTTGTTTCCAACTATATGGAGGGACTGCGGCAGAAGTTTTCGAATACAGCCATCCAGGTTGTAGATATCCGTCCCGGTTTTGTCGACACAGAAATGGTTCGCGGTCGCAAGGGACTCTTTGGGATCATTTCTCCGGAAAAAGCTGCGGAGGATATCTATAAGGCCATTCAAAAAAGGAAAAGGATCGCGTACGTGCCGTTCTGGTGGGGGATCGTGATGTGGTTCTTTGTGAGAATCCCCGAGTCACTTCATCACTGGGGGTACCGCCGCTACCTCGCCTGGGACAAAAAAACTTCTGGGACCTGACTCATGAGAAAATTAAGCCATCCGGAACTTGTAGCTCGCCAGCAATCTCGGCAAAAAGAGCCGAGGCTTCCATTTTGCGTCGTTTTAAACAATATTCGCAGTCTCTACAATGTCGGTTCTATTTTCAGGACAGCCGATGGCGCCGGAGTTGAAAAAATATGGATCTGTGGCATTACGGGCCACCCCCCGGACACCCAGATCTCCAAGACTGCGCTTGGCGCTGAAAAGGAAGTGCCTTGGGAATACCGTCGGGATGCCCGAGAAGTGTTGCGTGAGCTGAAAATCCTCGGGTTTCAGATCGTTTTTCTCGAACAACTTGCCGAAAGTACTCCTTATCAGGATTTTCATCTGTCCGGACCCGTGTGTCTTGTTCTCGGCAACGAGATAGCCGGAGTGTCCGAGGAATTGGTCGCGCTTTGTGACAAAACTCTCGAGATCGAAATGGCAGGTCTGAAGAACTCTCTCAATGTTGGGGTCGCTTTTGGGGTTGTGGCTTTCCATCTTCGCCACCAATTGCTTGGGCAACGTTGCGCGGGCAACGAGAAACATAAAAACGACAACGTTCCCCGTTCCCCGTTTGCCGGCTTTAAGCCATGAGCGAAAAGCGGATGCAGGTTTTTTTTAGTGGGACGGTCCAGGGCGTGGGATTCCGTTTTACCGCGGAGAGGCTTGCCCGGCGTTTTCCCATTACCGGATTTGTGCGAAATACTGAGGACCGCCGCGTCGAAATGACCGCGGAAGGCGAGGAGGCGTCCTTGGTGGAATTTCTGACTGCGATCCGGGAATCCGGTATGAAGGATTACATCCGTGATGTGGAAGCTCATTGGTCAAAAGCCGACGGCACTTTCCATCGGTTCTTGATTGAGTTTTAGTCGACACCTACCCAAGATAAAGTCCGACTTTATCTTGGGTTCTGGAGGTGAAACAAGAAATGCGTTATGCTGTTTTAGCGGATATTCATGGAAATTTAGAGGCCCTCCAAACCGCGTTGGAGTACACTCAAAAGCATTCCCTCTCTCATTGTATTATTCTCGGAGATTCTGTGGGTTATGGCGCCAACCCGAATGAGTGTTTGGAATGGTCCTTGAAAAATGCGGAGTTTTATGTGATCGGTAATCACGAAGCCGCGGTGATTCATCCCGATCTCCGTCTCGGATTGATTGAATGGGCACGCATTGCTATTGAATGGACCGCGGAAAGGTTGTGGCCGGAGCACGTTAAGAAGATCAAGGAACTTCCTTATCTTCAAATTCACAAGCAGGTGACGTTGGCGCACGGGACCATTCACAGTCCCGAAAGGTTTGACTATCTTTTTGATCTCAGCGCCGCTCACAAATCTTTTATGGCTCTCGGGACAACCGTGGGTTTTGTTGGCCACAGTCATGTACCGTGTTTTTTTTCGGAAAAAGAAGGAACGGGGGGATGCCTGAAGGAAGGCATCCTGAAGCTCCGGAGAAATGAACGCTATCTCTTGAATCCCGGAAGTATCGGCCAGCCACGGGATCGGGATCACAGGCTTTCGTTCGGCATTTTTGACGACAGCGAATTAACATTTGAAATCGTACGCCTGCCTTACGATAATAAGCGGGCTTCAGAGAAGATCCTGGCCGCAGGCTTGCCGGCTTCTCTGGCGTATCGGCTGCTGTAAAGCGCGCAACGGTCAACGTTCAACGCGCAACGTAATAACATGTCGTTGCGCGTTGTGCGTTGAGCTAGGGGAATTATGATAAAAAGCGAAGCGTCAAAAAAAATTCAGAAACTTCGAAAAGACCTCGAGCGCCACAATTATCTTTATTACATTGAGGCGAAGCCTGAGATCTCGGACCGCGATTATGACCACCTGATGCGGGAGCTCCTGGATCTGGAGCAGGCCTTTCCCGATCTGGTTACCCCTGATTCTCCTTCCCGGCGTGTCGGCGGTGCTCCTCTTGAGAAATTCCGAACGGTCGAGCATCAGGTCCCGATGCTTTCGCTCGACAATACCTATTCCCGCGAAGAACTCGAAGAGTTCGCAACGCGCGTCCAGAAAGGATTGGGAAGGGGATCCTTTTCCTACTTCGTGGAAGAAAAGATTGACGGTGTTTCCATCGCGCTTGTTTATGAGGACGGTCTGCTCAAACTCGGGGCTACGCGAGGA
Organism: Omnitrophica bacterium RIFOXYB12_FULL_50_7; assembly: GCA_001804345.1. Lineage (GTDB taxonomy): Bacteria > Omnitrophota > Omnitrophia > Omnitrophales > Aquincolibacteriaceae > Aquincolibacterium. The sequence continues at coordinate 1,881 of MHFU01000141.1, read as the reverse complement.
GACGGAAGATACGGAGATGATATCACCGAGAATATCAAGACCCTTGGTTCCATTCCGCTCAGAATCCCGATTCCCGGAAGTTCCTTTCAAGGCCCAGTGCCCGAACTTCTGGAAGTACGCGGCGAAGCTTATATCTCAAAAGACCAGTTCGCGAAGATCAATCAGGAAAAAGAAAAGAACAGCGAGGAGTTTTTTGCCAATCCCCGGAACGCCTGCGCCGGCAGCTTGAAACTGCTCGACCCAAAGCTCGTCGCGGCGCGCAGACTCGACGCCCTGATCCACGGCCTGGCGCGCTACGAGGGAGAAAACCCGCCACATAGCCAGAGCGAAGCCATGGCATTTTTAAAGGATCTTGGTTTCAAGGTCATTCCGGATGCGAAGAAATGTAGGGACATGCATGGGGTTTTTGGAAGGGTGGACGCGATCGAAAAGAAGCGTGCGAAGCTCCAGTATGAGATCGATGGCGTGGTGGTGAAAGTCGATCAGTTTGAGGATCAAAAGACACTCGGCATGACCTCCAAATCCCCGCGTTGGATGATTGCTTACAAGTACCCGGCCGAGCAGGTCGAGACTGTGCTTGAAGACATCAAGATCCAGGTGGGACGCACGGGTGTTTTGACGCCTGTGGCGATCCTGAAACCTGTCCAGCTTTCCGGAACGACCGTGTCACGCGCGAGTCTCCATAACCAGAACGAGATCGAACGTCTCGACGCGCGGATCGGCGACCACGTTTTGATCGAAAAAAGCGGGGAGATCATTCCACAGGTCATTTCCGTGAACCTTGAAAAGCGCGAAGGCAATCTCCCCAAATTCGTATTTCCTCAAAAATGCCCGGACTGTGGTGAAGCAGTAGGCAAACGGGGAGACGTAGTGGTAATCGGTCTGTTCCCTAATGTAAAGTCGCCTGTGGCAATATGTTGTCTCAATCCTCTGTGTCCGGCCCAACTCAAAGGCGCGCTCAAACATTTCGCGGGTCGCGAGGCGATGGATATTGAAAATCTGGGTGTCTCCATCATTGATCAGTTGGTTGAAAAAGGTATGGTCAAAGACCTTGCGGATCTTTATTACCTGAAAATCACTGACGTTGAAGCGTTGGAGCGCATGGGAGAGAAGTCTGCTAATAATCTCATGGAAGGGATCGAACAAAGCAAAAAGCGGCCCCTGCCGAATC
>MHFU01000141.1:0-524 GCA_001804345.1 Omnitrophica bacterium RIFOXYB12_FULL_50_7 | reverse complement strand
CCGTGGGCGCGCAGCGCGCGAAGCAGATTCAGGACACGGCCGCCCCCGGCGTCATGCTCCAGGCCGCGGACGGCTCCTGGTACGAGAAGAAAGCCGGCCAGTAACCCCGGGGCCAAGGCCGGGGGCTCGCCGGGCCGACAGCCCCGGACGACGACCCATGCCCAGCCAGTTGGACCAGTACCGCGAGTTCCTCAAGGACTCCGTCCGCAAGGTGGTCGATTTCCGGCAGACAGACCAAAACCGGGGCGTGCCGCCGCCCCCCGTCGAGAAGCCCTTCCCGCCCGACGCCACGCTTGTGCCCCTGCCGGGGCCCGAGGCCTTCGCGGCCGTGTGCCGCATCGATCTGCTCACCGCCTTGCGGCAACGTTGCAGCCGTCGGGAGTTCGCCCCAGACCCCATCGGCCTGCAGGAACTCGCCTTCCTGCTCTGGGCGACACAGGGTGTGCGCGCGCGCCACGGCCAGCACACCACGATGCGGACCGTGCCCTCGGCCGGGGCCCGGCACTCGTTCGAGACCTACCTGG
>MHFU01000140.1:43099-43220 GCA_001804345.1 Omnitrophica bacterium RIFOXYB12_FULL_50_7 | reverse complement strand
GTCTTCATCAAGTTCGGGCGGTTCGGAAAATTCATGGCTTGCTCCGGGTTCCCGGAATGCAAATACACGCGCTCGCTTCCGACGGGATTCTTTTGTCCGGAGCCGGGTTGTGGAGGAGAAC
>MHFU01000140.1:28870-43085 GCA_001804345.1 Omnitrophica bacterium RIFOXYB12_FULL_50_7 | reverse complement strand
GCCAAGGGCCGGCGGGCGTTCTACGGCTGCTCAAATTATCCGAAGTGTACGCACGTGGTCAATGAGCTACCGAAGAAAGAAGACGCCGTCGAAACTTCGTCCGAAGCTCCATGAGCCCCAGAACATGAATAAGCGGGTTGAAGATTTTCTGAATTTTCTTGCGACCGAAAAGGGTGCCTCCGGGCATACGACCAAAAATTACGGGATCGATCTCCGGGAATTCACGAAATTCATCGCGGAAAAAGAGTTGAAGGATCTGACCTATCTAGACATCCGTTCCTTTCTGGCGTTCCTGAAGACCGGTGAATACAGTAAAAGCTCTATTTCCCGCAAGCTCGCCTGCCTTCGTTCGTTTTTCAAATATCTGGTGCGTGAGAATATCCTGACGCAAAATCCCGCAGCGGGGATCGCGACCCCCAAAAAAGAAAAACGGCTTCCTTCTTTTATGAATCCTGATGAGATCACCAAGCTTCTCGATGCTCCGGCCAAAAACTCCTGGGAGGAAAAACGCGATAAGGCGATCCTGGAGATGCTCTATAGCTCCGGGCTCCGGGTGAGCGAACTTGCGGGGCTCAACCATGACGATCTGGATTTTTTCGGAGGCCTGGTCCGGGTGCGTGGCAAAGGGAAAAAAGAACGCATTGTGCCTGTGGGGCAGACGGCACTCACGAGCCTCCGCGCTTATTGGGATATGAAAGCGCCACGGGAAAATACGAACGCGATCAAAAAGCCTCTTTTCATCAGCCGGCTCGGGGGTCGTTTGACGGACCGGAGTGTCCGGCGCATGATCCTGAAATATGTGAAAAGGACCGGGCTTGGGAAAGAGATATCACCCCACACGTTCCGTCATTCTTTTGCGACGCACATGCTCGATCGGGGAGCGGATCTCAGGAGCGTTCAGGAGCTTTTGGGGCATGCGAACCTTTCGACTACGCAGATCTACACGCATGTGACGACCCAGCGTCTTAAAGACGCCTACGCGTTGGCGCATCCGAGGGCGTGATAGGAAGCGGTCAACGGACAAAGGGCAACGGACAATGATAAATATAGTAAAAAAAGGAATTATGGGGAAAATCACGTTGACCGTTGTCCGTTGACCGGCCTTGTGACATTGTGATCTGGTGACCTGTAACGTGGTGATGGGAGAAGGGACTGTCATGTTGAGAACTTTTTTATACAATCTAGCCTTCGCGGCGTTCGGGATCTTTTATCTTCCGATCTTTCTGATCAAGCTTCGCCAGGCCGAAGAGCCGGCCGCGCTTTGGCGGGAACGTCGGGGAATCTTCCCAAAAGATTGGGCCGAAAAATTTGTTGGAAAGAAAATAGTCTGGCTCCACGCGGTGAGCGTGGGGGAGGTGATGGCTGTTGAAAAGTTCATCCACGAGTGGCTTGCCTCGGCACCGGAATATGAATTGTTGCTGACGACTGTGACTCCGACCGGGCAGAGGATTGCAAAAAAATTCGCGGGTGAGCGGGTCCACGTCTGTTATTTTCCATTCGACTTGACCCCGGTCGTGAAGCGTTTCCTGGATCTTTTCAAGCCGGTTTGCTTGTTACTCGTAGAAACCGAGATCTGGCCGAACCTCTTGACCGAAGCCAAAGGGCGGAATATTCCAGTGGGCGTAATTAATGCCCGTCTTTCGGAGCGCTCATTCAAGAGATATAAAATCGTTCCCTGGCTTTTAAAACCTCTGTGGGGAAAGCTCGATTTTGTGCTCGCGCAGTCTGAAGAAGATGCCGTCCGTTTCCGGAAACTGGGCGTCGCGGAAGAATCCGTGCGGGATATGGGGAATATGAAGTTCGACCAAGAGGCAGGGTCCGCGGAGAGCGGAGTGGATGCGCAAGGACTTCGGCAGGCCTGGGGTTATACCTCCGGAGACCTGGTGTGGATCGCAGGCAGTACGCACCCGGGGGAAGAAGAAATGCTCATGGTGGCTTTTAAAACGTTGCGCGAGCGGTTCCCGACGCTCAAATTGATCCTTGCGCCGCGTCACATCGAGCGTTCGCGAGGGCTTTTAAAGCAATTGGAAAAATATGGTTTCGACATGGTTTCATCGTTAGAGAAGAAAGGCCCGGCGCCGGCGGTGCTGGTGTTGGATCAACTGGGCGTTTTAAAGAATCTGTACGGAATCGCGGATCTCGTGTTCATGGGCGGGAGTCTTGTCCCTCACGGAGGGCAGAACCCGATCGAGCCCGCGCGTTTTAGCAAAGCAATACTCCATGGACCGCATGTTTTTAACTTTCACAAGATCTACCACCAGCTCGATCGTGACGGTGGGGCTCTCGGGATCTCGGCTCCGGACGAACTGTCGTCTGCGGCGGCGGAGTTCCTCGCAAGTGAGAGCCGGCGTCATGAAGTGGGGCAAAAGGCTTTTCAGATCGTTAACCGTTTACGGGGTGCCAGCAAACGCCAGGCCGGGTGGATCCTGACGTTTCTTAGGACCTCTAACAAAACGCGTCATTCTGAGCCTGATTCTTGCTTTCGCAAGAAAGCATCAGGGCGAAAAATCCCGAAGCGAGATCCCTGCCTGCCGGAAGGCAGGCTTCGCTCGCCGTGTAAAACGGGGCAAGTTTAGGATGACGGGCATATGTTAGAGGCTCTCAGAGGCAGGCATCCCCAAGAAAGGATTGATAGAAATGGACAGCATGAAGAATTATTTTCGACTCTTGGCGGAGGACAAGCAAAACGATCCGACGAGCGGAGTCCTCTTGGCGTTTCTTTCCCTCGCGGCATGGGGGTACGGCCTCGGGGTCCGGACGTTCCGCTGGCTTTATGAGAAAAAAGTTCTGCCGCGCAAGCGGCTCTCGTATCCGGTCATTAGTGTCGGCAATCTGACCTGGGGAGGCACGGGGAAAACGCCTTTCGTCGAATATCTCGCACGCAAGATCGGGATGCACCGGCGCGTGCCCTTGGTCCTTACGCGAGGCTACAGCCATGATGAGGCCTTGGAACTTCAGAATCATCTTCCGACCGCGGTGATCGGCGTCGGTAAGGATCGTGCGAAGGTCGCTAAACGTGTCCAAGAAGAAAAAAAACATGTGGATATTGCCATCCTCGACGACGGGCTTCAGCATCAGGTTCTTCAACGGGATATCGATATCGTGGTTGTCAATTCTCTGAACCCTTTCGGGAACGGAAAGCTTATCCCTCGCGGTGTTTTGCGTGAACCGCTCACCGTTCTGAAGCGTGCGGCCATCATTGTGCTCACCCACGTGAATCTTGTGAGCTCCGAGGAGCTCACGAAACTCAAGGAAAAGATCACGACCCTGGCGCCGCAAGCGAAAATGATCGAGACCCTCATGGAAGTGCTGTTTCTTTACCGTGCCAAGACCAAAGTCCGGACGGCGGTCGAGAAGATGGCCGGCCGGCGCGTCGCAACCTTCGCGGCGGTGGGGACGCCAAGATCCTTCCAGCTCGTGCTGCAGCGTTTTCAACTCAAGACCGTTCGGAACTTTGAATTCCTGGACCATCATGAATACGCAAAAGAAGAACTTTTGAAGATCAAGGAAGTTGCGCGATCAGCCGGCGCCGAGGAGATCATCACGACGGAAAAGGATTTTTACCGTTCCCGCGAGTTGATCACGGAGACGCTGAACCCGCTGGTTCTTGCCGCGCGGCTTCGGGTCGTGTCAGGAGAGGAGATCCTCACTGACCGGCTTTTCCGTCTGTTGGGAGTGAGGAATTAATTTGATGGAAGATCTGCTTGACCGACTCGCTTGTCTGGTAGTTCGCGCGCTTATTTTTCTTTTTGAGCGTCTCCCTTCCGCCATGGGCCTCGGGATCGGCGATCTTGTGGGGCGTGGGGTGTTTTACGTTTCAAAAAAACAGCGCGTGGCCTACATCAATCTGAAAGCGGCGCTCGGGAACCAGTTGACTCCCCAGGCGAGATGGAAAGCCGTGCGCGATCATTTTGGGTCGATGGGGCAGTCCGCTGTGGAAGTGATGTCTTTTAAGCGGATGAATCGCGAGCATCATGATCTTCATGTCAAGGTTCACAATCCGGACCGATATGAAGAGCTTCTTCGTTCGGGGCATGGCGGGGTGTTGATCACCGCGCATTTCGGGAACTGGGAGCTTTTGCAGGTTTGGTCCGGGCTTCGCGGTACGCCAATTCACGTACTGACACGTGAGCAGAAATATCCAAAGCTTAACGGACTCATCAACGAACTTCGCGAAAGCCATGGTTCGGTTTCTATCAGCCGTGGGGTGGGGATCCGTTCTCTGATCCGCGCGCTTCGCGAAAAACAAATGGTGGGAGTCCTGGGAGATCAATCTGCCGGCAAAACCGAGGGGATCATTCTACCCTTCTTTGGCCGGAGGACCACGGTTCCGACCGGAGCTTTCCAGTTGGCGCATCGTACGGGCGCGTTCATTATGCCGTTTTTTATCGTGAGAACCGGAGGCCCTGAGCACGAAGTCTATGCCGGGGAGGTTCTGAAAGATGATCCGTCGCTTGCGCCCCAGGCGCGTGTCGAGTTTCAGGCCCGGCAATACCTGGAGGTGCTCGAAGGTTTTATCCGGAAATTTCCAAACCAGTGGCTTTGGGAGAACAAACGATGGAAGTATTGTTGGGACAGGAAGATCGTGATCCTCTCGGACGGCAAGGCCGGGCATTTCAAACAGTCCGAGGTCGTGGCGGAGATGCTCGCGGGCTTCAAGGAATTCCACGGCCGTCCCGGTCTCAAGTTTGAAACGGAAAGGATCCATGTGGAATACCGCTCCGCATTCCACCGGACCGCGTTATTCTTGATGGCGTTTTTGATGAAACCCTGGATCCAGGGAAGACTCCACTGGCTCACGCCCTTTTTTACGCCGGAAACCCAAAAAGCAATCGAGCAAGCGAACGCAGATTTCATTATCGCGGCCGGTTCCGGGCTTGCGCCGCTTCAGAGGCTCTTGGTGCAAGAGACCGGCGCGAAGTCGATTGTGATCATGAACCCGCCCTTTCCTTATTCCCTGACCCATTATGATCTTGCGATTGTACCGGCCCATGATGGCGGCCAAGTGCCCAAGCGGGCACTCCGCTCGGTGATCATGCCAAGCGGTTACAAGACCTTGGATCGCGGGGCAGATGTGAAACAGCTGCAAGCAAAACTGGGCGAAGGGGGCCGGCCGAAGATGGCGGTATTTCTTGGCGGCGCAACACGTGATTATGACCTGACAATCTCGGACATGGAAAAACTTTGCTCGACTTTAAAACGTGCGAGCCCGCGCGCCGGAGATTATATGATCACCACGTCACGGCGAACTTCCGCGCCTGTGGAACGTTTTCTCAAGAGTGCGCTCGCTGCGCAGCCGGCCTGCCGGTTCCTTGTGATCGCCCATGAAGAGAATCCTCCTTACGCGGCGGGCGGTATGATGGGGCTTGCGGACCTTTTGATCGTAACCGAAGACAGCCTTGCCATGATCTCGGAAGCCGTGGGAACGGGCAAGCGTGTGATCGTGCTGAGCCTCGGGGAAGGCGAGCTTCCTGAAAAACATTACCGTTTTCATCAGATCCTCTCTCAGCGCGGGCTCGTAACCTTGAGCGGATTGGCGGATCTGGAAAAAAACATTTCCGAACTTTTTAGGAAACCGGCCACACCGGTCCTTCAACGCGAAAAAGATGCGCTGATCGAGCGGTTGGGGGCTCTGATATGAACCCCGTTAGAGGCAGAAGAGTGACTGTCACTTTTGGTGACAGTCACCAAACTGCGGGAGCTCTAATATGAAAGTGATGCAGCTTTTGCCGGCGCTTGAGCTCGGCGGGACCGAGCGCGGGGTGGTGGATCTGGCGCGAGCCATGAAAAAAGAAGGACATGCAACCGTGGTCGTCTCCTCCGGCGGGGCGCTTGTGGCCGAACTCCAGAAGATCGGAATTCCGCATTACGGGCTGCCTGTGCATCAGAAATCCCTGGCATCGCTTTTCCTGGTTGAAGAACTTGTGAAAATTATTCAACGGGAGCGCGTGGACATCCTTCATGCCCGTAGCCGCGTCCCGGCCTGGCTCGGATGGCTCGCGGCGCGCAAGACCGGCATTCCCTTTGTTACGACCTGTCACGGATATTATGCCGTTCATCCGATGAGCTTTGTCATGGGGTGGGGGAGGCGCGTGATTGTGGCGTCGCATGCGATCGGCCGGAGAATGATCGATGAGTTCAATGTTCCGCCGGACCGCATCCGGTTGATCCCGCGCGGTGTCGATCTTTCGCAATTCACTTTTTCATTTGCGAAATTTGAAAAGCACAAAGGACCCCTGCGGATCATTCACATCGGTCGGTTTTCAGCGGCCAAAGGGCAGGTGGATTTTCTTAAGGCCGTTCATCTGCTGCGCAGCCGGCTTTCTCATTTCGAAGTCCGGATCGTCGGTTCCGAAGGCCGCGGCCGACACCGCTACACGGATCTGATGAAAAAAACGGTCCATCAATTCGGGCTTGAGACCTGTGTCAAGATCCTTCCGCCGACGCGCGATGTCGCGGGACTTTTGGCCGAGTCGGATCTCCTGGTGCTTTCTTCGCTCATCCCGGAGCCTTTTGGCCGGGTGGTCATTGAGGCCGGCGCCGTGGGGACACCGGTTGCTGCGACCTGGCTGGGCGGCGTGCGGGATATTATTGATCCTCACGAGACCGGGCTTCTTTTTCCTCCGAAAAATATCCCCGCAATGGCCGAGGCGATGTATGAGCTTTTGATGGACCGGGACAAGGCTAAAGCGTTCGCGGTGAAGTTGCGGAAAAAAGTAGAAGAGAAGTTTAACCTGGAACAAATGGTCCGGAAAACGCTCGCGGTCTATCAAGAAGTCCGCAAGCGGCGGCGGATCCTTGTAATCAAACTTGGGGCGATGGGGGACCTTATCCTGGTTGTGCCGAGTCTCAGAATGCTTAAAGAACGTTTTCCGGACGCTGCGATCACACTCCTGGTCGATCGTAAGCTTGCGCCCATCATAGCGGCATGTCCTTATCTGGATGACATGATCCTGGTGGACCGGAAAAAACTTTCAAACATTTTTTATCTTTTAAAGACCGCGCGCCGCGTTCGTCGCGAAGGTTTTGATATGTCGGTCGATCTCCACAATAACAAGTGGACGCATCTTCTGGCGTATCTTGGAGGGGCGGTCCAGCGCTTCGGTTTTGCGCGCGGAAGATGGGGCTGGCTTTTGAACCGGCCTGACAGGACCTTCGAGGTTGGGGATTCGCCTCTTCGCCATCAGTTCCGCGTGTTATCGAAAGCCGGGGTGATCAAATTCGATGATACGCTCGAGCTTTGGCCAAAACCTGAGAGTCTCGAAAAAGCAAAACAGATGATCGGCACTCTCGAGCCCAAAGAATCCACCAAAATCATTGGGCTTGTGATGGGATCGAGCCCCAACTGGCCGAGCAAACGTTGGCCCGCGGAACATTTCGTCGCTCTTGCCAAACGGCTTTTTGAGAAATATGACACGCGGATCGTCCTGATCGGCTCTCCGGATGAAACGGATCTCGGGACTCCTTTCTATTCTTTCGGGTCCGGCAAGGTCCTCGACCTTATTGGCAAAACCGCGTTGGAGGAATTGCCGGCTTTTTTCAAACAGCTTCATTTGGTCGTGACGGGGGATACGGCGCCGCTTCATATGGCCGCGGCCATGAATGTTCCAGTCGTGGCCCTGTTTGGTCCGACGGACGCCAAGCGTCATCTCCCGCCCGGAAAAAAGATCGACGTGCTCTCGCATCATTTGCCTTGCCAGCCCTGTTACGATGGCGTCTGCAAAGCCAAAGAGACAAAAGCCTGTCTTACGCATATTTCCGTGGAAGAAGTGTTCGAACATTGCCAGAGGGTGCTTGCAACATGAATCCCGTTAGTGGCGAATCGGTCTTTGGGGGACAGGCAATCACTCAATGCCTGTCCCCCAGGATTCTCGTCGTGATGAAAAACTGGCTTGGGGATCTGCTTTTCCAGATGCCGGCGCTTAATCTTATCAAACAAAAATATCCCGGAGCGGTGATCACCTGCATCGCGCCTGAGCGTTGCCGGGAGATTCTTCTGGCTCATCCGTCAGTTTCGGATTTCCTGAGCTTTGACGAAAAAAGCACGCACCGTTCTTGGATTTCGAGAATGCGATTCATTCTGGAGCTCAGGGAACGCGGCCCCTGGGATCAGGGTTATCTTTTTCATCGTTCCCGTTCGCGGGCGGTGTTTCTGGTACTTGCCGGCGTGAGAGAGCGCATCGGTTACGGAAAAGGAAGGAAAAGATTTTTGTCGCAGGCGATCGAAGAGCCTGTTCAGCCCATGCACCAACTGGATTATTTTTTAAATATGATGAAGGGCGCGGGGTTTGAACTCTCTTCAGAAAAAGAGTACCGGTTTTTTTATAACGAAGAGGACGAACGGCAGGCCCTTGAGATCTTGGGGGCGAACGGTATTGAAAAGAACGCGAAGTACATTTGTTTTCATTTGGGCGCGAATTGGGAGCCCAAACGCTGGCCCCCGGAGCATTTTGCCGCGCTTGCGGACAAGATCGAAGCGAGATGGCATTTTCCGGTCGTGGTGACCGGGTCTCAGAACGACCGGCCTCTTTTCGAGGAGTTCATAAAAGGGGTCAGTCACCGTTTCCCTAAAATGGTGACTGACCCCTTTATCATTGATCTGGTTGGGAAAACGGGGCTGCGAGTTTCCGCCGCGATTTACAAGCATGCGGCGTGCCTCGTGACGGGAGATTCCGGGCCTATGCATATCGCTTCCGGTGTCGGGGCTCCGGTCGTCGCGCTCTTTGGTCCTACGGATCCGAAACTCACCGGACCCCGAGGGACAGGCGAGAGCATCGTGTTGCAATATATTCCCCCGGGTTATGAAGTCCCCTTTTTTGGCAAGGACCTCCCTGAAGGAGGTTGGCTTTCCAGGATCACTCCGGACGAAGTTTTCGACGCTATTGAAAGGCTGGTGAAAAAATGACGAAAACGGCGCTGCTTACAAGCTACGCGGCACTCCGCAAAAAGGTCAAGGAGACTCTTCTTCTCGGCCAGCAAAGAATAGAAGCAGCCAAGGTCCGCGCTTACTGGGAGACCGGCTGTTTCATCAATCAGCACATCCAGGTGAACGGAGGCAGGGCCGAGTACGGGCAGAAAATTGTTCGACGGCTTGCCGAAGACATCGAACTCCATTATTCGGTCCTTCAAAAGTGTTCTCAATTCGCCGAAATGTTCCCGGATTTCAGGATTGTCTCCGCGCGGAGACAATTGACCTGGGCGCACTTTCGGGCGCTTCTCGCGGTCCCGGATGAGAAAAAACGTCTGGAGCTTTTGGCGCGCGCGGATCAGGAAAATTGGGTGTCCCGCGACCTCGAGATTGAGGTCCGCAATCTGAACTGGGAAAGACGTGCGGAGATCGCGGAAGGGAAGCTCTCACTGCTTCCCGTGCCCGTGCTGGGTCCTTTTTATACCTACCAGGTGATCGCGCCCCAGACCGTCCATTCCTCATCCAGACAACTTCTTCTGGATCTCGGCTTTTCCGCCCGGTTTGAGATGGAGATTTTCCTGCCGGCGAAATTTCCCGTGGGAACTATTGTCACTTCTACTAAAGACGCCAAAGGCCGCTATTCGCTCAGAAGCGTTCCCTCACCCCGCCCTCTCCCTAAGGGAGAGGATAAAGGTGAGGGGGAATCGGACGACAGACCGAAGATCCAAACTCAGGCCTCAGTCCTCAAGGCTCAGGACTCGTTGTTGTACACCTACAAGGCCTTCATTCAAAGGTTCATTGATGCGGACACCTATCATGTGGAGTTCAGGCTCGGATTCGGCCAGCTTCGCGAAGAAACCATCCGCCTGAGAGGGATCGATTGCCCGGAGATGGATACGCCCGAGGGCCAAGCCGCCAAGCGCTTTGTGGAACGTGAACTCGCCCACTGCGAGTTTATTACGATCAAATCCACCCAGACCCGGAAAGAAAAATGGGGCCGGTATCTGGGCGACATTTTTTACACAGACAAATCCGGAAAACTACAGTACCTTAACAATCTGCTCCTGGAAAAAGGACATGCGGTCAGAGTACGGGACTGACCTTATGTCCCGACTCTGCCGTACTTGTACACAGGTACAAGTGCCGTGAGGGTGAGGGAATGAATGTGCGTAGGCTCGTCTCGGGCAATTAGGGTAAAATTAAATTAGAATTTTACAATTAAGCGGGGAGTCTCCACCGCTTAATTAGACACTGCCCCCTCTGCTCTGACTTTGTAGTACTTGTGCAAAAGCGCAGGTGCTAAAATACCGACCGGATTGAGTGGTTATTTTTTCCGAAGGGAAACGCTATGAGAAATGAAAGCGCAAAACAAAAAAAGTGCGTTCGTTATTTTACAAAGGGCCCAAGCGTGGCTACGCCGCTGTCTGTTGCCGAGCCAATGCAACAATTCGGGGGCAATTGGACGGAAGTTAAGTTGGCGATGTTGAAAGATTACCTGGCCGCATACACGACTGCTCTGAAGAACCAGCCGTTCTCAAAAATGTATATCGATGCTTTTGCCGGAGCCGGATACCGTGAAATCGAAACACAAGCGGATTCGCTGGGACTATTTGCGGCACAGGCGGAAGCGGAGGGTGAAGGTTTCTTTGACGGATCGGCCATGCTCGCCCTCCAGATTCCGACGCTTTTCGACCGCTATGTTTTCATCGAAAAGAAAAAGAAATATATGGAAGAGCTTCGCCGTGCTGTTTCTGCCAACTGTCCGTCTTTATCCGGCAGAATGGATTTTCAACCCGGAGATGCCAACGAAATCCTGCCTGATCTGTGCCGTAAAACGGACTGGAAAAAGACGCGCGCCGTTCTCTTCCTGGATCCCTTCGGCATGAGTGTCGATTGGCATACCATGGAAGCCATTGCGCGGACACAGGCCATCGATGTGTGGATCCTTTTCCCCGCGGGGATAGGAGTCAATCGCCTCCTTAAGCAGAACCCGGATCATATTCCGGCGCGATGGCAGGAAAAGCTCGATCGCATATTCGGTAATGGGGAATGGAAAAAAGCCTTTTTCAAAACCTCATCGGAGCAGACGCTTTTTGGCGAGGAAATTGTTACGAAAAAAGTAAGGGGTTCCATTTCGGCAATTGCTGACTACTACCGGGAGCGTTTGGAAACTATTTTCCCGCGGGTGGCTTCAAACCCGCGATATCTTTTCAATACGAAACGAAGTCCCATGTTCATTTTCACCTTTGCTGTCGGCAATCCAAGCCCGAAAGCGCAGGGGCTTGCAATGAAAATCGCCCGGCACATTCTCGGAAAGGTCAGGTAACATGGCTCTCAAATCATCGATCGAATGGACGGAAACGACCTGGAACCCTGTTACGGGGTGCACCAAGATCAGCGCGGGGTGCGCACATTGCTACGCCGAACGAATGGCGCGTCGCCTGAAGGCTATGGGGCAAGCGAATTATGTCAACGGGTTTGATGTCACGTTACAAAGGCAGATGCTGGAACTGCCTCTTCGCTGGCGGAAGCCGCAGACGATCTTCGTTAATTCCATGAGCGATCTTTTTCATGAAAAAATCCCCGATGATTTTATTTTAGACGTGTTCGATATCATGAAACGGGCGAGCTGGCACCGTTTTCAGGTGCTGACGAAACGTTCCGGAAGGCTGGCGGAGATGCGTTACCGTCTGACGTGGCCGGATAACGTTTGGATGGGGGTGACCGTTGAAAGCAGCGAATATCTTTACCGGCTGGACGATCTTCGCGGGACGGACGCGGCCGTAAAATTCTGCTCATTGGAACCGCTTCTAGGCCCTGTCCCGAAGCTTGATCTCGAAGGGATCGATTGGGTCATCGCGGGCGGTGAATCCGGTCCCGGTTCGCGGCCCATGAAGATCGAATGGGTCAGGCAGATCCGCGATGCCTGCCTGGAACAAAAGGCGGCGTTTTTTTTCAAACAATGGGGCGGCTTCTTCAAAAAACGGGCCGGTTGTCTTCTGGACGGACGCGAATGGAAACAATATCCCGTGGTTGCTTCCGATGAAGTGACCGTCTAATACCGCATGACGTTCAAATTTAGGGGTATGCGGTATAGCACTGCGAACCCCTAGAATTAATAGTAACGCAGTACTAATGGGAAAATAATCATGCCGACACTGGATTGGATCGGGAAAAAGGCGGTTTTGAATCATCACAATGAGGTTCCGTTCCACCTGCTGAAGGAGGCGCCCGGTCTTTCAGCAGGCGAACCGGGAACGGGGAACCTTCTTGTGGAGGGGGATAACCTCCTCGCTCTCAAGGCGCTTCTGCCGTATTACGCCGGACAAGTCAAATGCATCTACATCGATCCCCCCTACAATACCGGCAACGAGAACTGGATTTACAACGACAACGTCAATAGTCCTGAAATCCTCAAATGGCTAGGCCAGGTTGTCGGCAGCGAAGCCGAGGATCTTTCTCGCCATGACAAATGGCTATGCATGATGTATCCACGACTTTCTCTTCTGCGACAACTTTTAAGCTACGACGGAATCATAGCTGTTTCTATTGATGATAATGAATTAAACAATCTTGGAATTCTAATGGATGAACTTTTTGGTCCAAGGAATCGCTTGGCGTGTGCGCCTTGGCTTGCGGAACCCAGTGGGGGGAAACAAAAGACCTCTTTGCGAAAGGGGCATGAGTACATTTTGATCTATCATAAGGGCGATGACTCCTGCTTAACCAGAGAAGAAAAGTCTGTCGGCGAACTTGATTTGCGCGACAAGTTTGGCAAGTACCGCAAGGGGCGTGAACTACTCAAATGGGGCGAGCAATCTTTACGAAAGGATCGGCTGCGAATGTGGTTTCCTCTTCGGACGCCGAGTGGCGTAGAAGTATATCCCATTAGAAACGATGGGAAGGAAGGACGATGGCGTCTCGGTTCCGAGAATCCCCTCATATTGAAGGTGTTAGAAGACCCTGAGAATGTCCATTGGGAAGTCAGGCCTTATGATGCTGGCGTAACTGTAGCTGGGAAAAAGGAACGATGGGTTCCTTATGAGAAAATCCGAGATGCCAAGAAAAACTTTGGATGGACCACATGGCTGGATTCTTTTGGATTTAATGCAGATGCTACCAGGGAACTTAAAGATCTCTTTGGAGACAAGTCTTTTGACACGCCAAAACCAACACAGCTGGTCAAATGGATTTTATCGCTCCATGAAGATTATAATGCTCTTGTGCTGGACTCGTTCGCTGGTTCCGGCACAACGGGTCATGCGGTGATGCAGTTGAATAAGGAAGATGGTGGTAGTAGGCGTTGCATTCTCGTTGAGATGGATTCGGACATTTGCAAGGATGTGACCGCAGAACGTTTGCAACGGGTATGTCGGGGGTATAAAAACGCTAAGGGCGAAAAGGTAGAAGGACTTGGCGGTGGTTTTCAATACTGCAAGTTGGGTCCGGTATGTTTTGACGAATTTGGAAGGATCAATGCAGATGTGACTTTTACCGAGCTTGCACGACATGTATTCTTCACAGAGACAGGAACTCCGATTCCAAAACAGCCAAAGGCAAATAATCCCCTGATTGGAATTCATAAAGATGTGGCGGTTTACCTTTTATATAACGGAATTTTGAAAGACAAAAAGGTGGGTGGGGGGAATGTGCTGACAAACGACGTTCTTCAGATCTTACCGAAGCATAATGGTGTGAAAATTATTTATGGGACGGCTTGCCGTTTGAGTCCAGCCAGATTAAAGCGGGAATGTATTATTTTCCGGCAGATTCCCTATCAAATTAAGGTGCGATGATGTTGCAGCTTAAAGGATATCAGGAGAAATCGCTCGAATCGTTCCGGCTATATCTCCGCGCTTGCGATGATATGAAGGATGCCTCGCTGGCTTTTTATAAAGTGACAGAAAATCTTTGGGGCCAGGGAATCCCTTATCGCCCGATCAGAGAACCTTCTGAGCTAGCGGACATTCCTTATGTTTGCTTGCGCTTGCCAACCGGAGGAGGCAAGACGCTTCTTGCTTGTCATGTCCTTGGGGTAGCGAACAAGGAATATCTCAGAACAGAAAATTCTCTTGTCCTTTGGCTCGTACCTTCCAACGCAATCCGAGAGCAAACGATCAATGCCCTTCGGGATGGTAGCCACCCTTATCGTCAGGCGTTGGAAGCGACACTAGGCAACGTGACGGTCATAGATGTTTCTGAAGCCCTTCGCATTCAGGCAGGAACGTTGCTTGGTTCCACGGTCATTATCGTTGCTACTTTGCAGGCATTTCGCGTCGAAGAAAAAGAAGGGCGTAAGGTTTATGA